>NZ_JAUSWN010000010.1:0-109619 GCF_030815255.1 Hathewaya limosa | reverse complement strand
ATGGACACCCTTGTCATTGGCTAACGCCTATATCACCTTCGGCGCTCGGGACTTTCACCCTATAGATTGCGCCCATGCTGGGCGCACATAAAAAATAGAACTGTATCTTTTAAAGATACAGTTCTATTTTTAGGTATTTCTTCTTATTAACTTAGGTTCCAGGGTTACTATTCTATCCTTTAGTACATTACCATTAATTAAATCAATTACTACCCCACAAGCCTTTTTACCCATTTCATATACTGGTTGAGAAATTGTTGTAAGTTCAGGCTCAAAAATAGACGCCATCTTAATATCATCATATCCTACAATACTAATTTCTTGTGGAACTTTAACTCCTGATTTTATTAAAACTTTCAATCCTCCTAATGCCATTAAATCATTACTATAAAAAATTCCATCTATCTCTTTATTCTTTAATATTTTTTCTGTAATACTCATACCTTTTTCTAACGTAAAATCACCTTCATATATTAAGGACTCATCATAGATACCATATTGTCTACATTTTCTTTTATATGTATCTAATCTCATATTTGAAATTTCAAGTTCTCTATTACCTGTTACAAAAGCAACTTTTTTGCGTTTTCTTTCCCCACAAAGATAATCTATCCCCATTTCAATACCTTTTACATTATCACAATAAATTCTATAATATTCATCATATACATCAATATATCTATCTACAAGAACAAAAGGAACTCCATGATTTTCTAGAACTTCTATTGATGCCTTATCTTGATCTCCTGATATTAAAATAACACCATCTATAAATCTATTAACTAATAATCTTACATATTCTTGTTCTTTACTTTTTAAATTATCTGTATTACATAATATAATATTATAATTTTTAATTTTAGCAAAATCCTCTATGGCCCTTCCCATTTCTGCAAAAAATGGATTAGTTATATCAGGAATAATTACACCTATTGTATTAGTTCTTTTGGTAGCTAAACTTCTAGCAATAGAATTTGGAACATAATTTAACTCCTTGCAAATTTTCAAAACTTTTTCTTTTGTTTTTTTACTGATGTTTCTATCTTTATGATTCAATACCATAGATACAGTTGCCTTAGATACACCGGACATTTCGGCAATTTCTTTCATTGTGACTTTTTTATTTATTTTATTTTTCTCCATACTTCTCTTTCACTTCTTTTAAAGTAGGGATAGAACTTTGAGCGCCTTCTCTTGTAACCGTAATAGATGATACCTTATTACCGAAGCTTACAGCTGATTTTAAACAATCAAAATTTAAGTCTGAAGCATTACTTAAACTTTTTCCTAATGCCCCTATAAAAGAATCTCCTGCAGCAGTACTATCTATAGCTTGTACTTTATAGGCAGGTATCAATTCGGTCTTATCCTTAGATATAATAGCTGCTCCTTTACTACCTAATGTTATTACTACAAATTTAACTCCATTTTCTAAAAAAGCCTTTGCAGCTATTTCTGCACTATGTAAATCATTTACCTCTATTCCTGTTAATTCAAAAGCTTCTGTTTCATTGGGAACTATTATATCTGTATATCTAAGTATTTCTTTTGGAATTTCTCTAGCAGGAGCAGGATTTAAAATAGTAATTTTGTTTTTTTCCTTTGCAAATTTAAATCCTTCTATACTACTATCTAATGGTGTCTCAAATTGAGTTATTACAACATCAGATTCTTGAATAATTTCTTTTAATTCTGCTATTCTTTCACACTTTATGCTCATATTAGCTCCACCAACAACACAAATAGTATTATCACCATTGTTATCTACATTTATTATAGCTGTTCCTGTTGGTTTATCATTACATACTAAAATATTTTCAGTTATTACTTTATCTTTTTTTAAAGCATTAGTTAAAATGTGTCCATAACCATCATTTCCAACAGATGCTATCATATTTACTGTACATCCAAGTCTTGAAGCTGCTACAGCCTGATTAGCTCCTTTTCCTCCAGGAATTGTAGTTAATTCCTCCGCTAAAATTGTTTCGCCTTTTTTTGGTAGGTTTTTAGTCTTTATAACTAAATCCATATTCATACTACCTATTACACATACTTTTTCCATAATATTCACCTCTAATACTTAAAATCTATTTAACCGGTTAAATAGATTTTATCATCTAATATTTTCATAGTCAATTAACTATTAATATTCCGTTTATTAATATATTAAGTATTTTTTATGTTACTAAATCCCTTGATATGTATATATTATCATATTTATACCATTAAGTATGTCTTATTAGATAAATTAATACATTGTCATATCTTTACTTATAATTTTTAAAAAACGGACATAAATTCTGGATACATTGTGAATTATACTTATTAAATTCGCATTTAATTTCTTTTTCTTTTTCTAATTCTATATTTAAATTTTTCTTACAAAAATCGATAGCTTCATTTATTGCTATAAAACTATCTCTTTTACAACATCTTGGTCCTCCATTTTCAGCTATATGATATAAACTTTTAGCAGTCATAAGATTACTAAGTTTCCACTCTTCTTTTGATAAAGGGGTTGATCCAGTTACTATACTTATAAAAATTCCTGTTCCAACACCAGCGCCACAACTACCATATAATCCGCAAAAACCACCTAAAACATTTTTAGCTCTTTTAGCTGCCTCTTGTAACTTTTCTTTTTTCTTATTAAAAAGTCCCTTTTTATTATAATAAGAACTTATTAAAACTGCTGGTACTAAAAAATGATGCTCTGGGCCATGGATTTTAACTGATGGATGTTTCATCAACACCTTTGCCATTTTTAATGGATTTATTTCTATACTTTCTATACAATAGTTCATTATTATTTCATATGCATTTCCAGAATGGCAACTATCACAAACATAATGACCATTTTTGCATTTAGCATTGCTTGTAAATTCTTTGCCACAATAAAAGCATTTCATAACTTCAGACGTTTCCGGAGTATATACTATCTCTTCTCCACATATCAAACAGTTAAATTTATTCTCCATATTATCACCTCATAATTTTAATCAAATTTACCCGCCTATTCTATAATAATATTTTTTTAGTAAAAATACACTAAAATTTTATAAAAAACTGAAAATAAAAAAACATATTATTAATCTGTCATTTTTCTGCAAAATTTTTATTTATGTGTTTTAAATTATTGACTTTTTCAACAAACTATACTAAACTTTAATTTATTTTATAAGTATATACTTAATTCTAATATATATTTAACAAAATATTATAAATATAATATCTTATTGTATAAAAAAAGGAGGATTAACCATGCTAAAAAATTTAATTTATACTATATCTAAAGAAGATCATATACCAGAAAAATTACAAGAAATCTTATCCTCTCATAAAGAAATTAAATTCGTTTCATTCATGGGAGTAGATTTATCCGGTAACGATACAGACGAAAGAATTCCAGTTAAATTGTTTCTAGAAGACATAGATACTTTTTTATATGGAAATGCTGTTCAAACTGACGGTTCCTCTGTTGTTTTGCCTGGAATAGCTACCTTAAATAATGCAAAATTAGATATGATCGCTGATTTAGATTGTAATTGGTTTATAGACTACAATTATGAAAACATAGATCCGCTTCTTAATCTACCAATAGGTACCTTAAAAATCCCTTGTTTTTTATTCCATGATAATAAACCTGTTGATTCAAGGTACATACTTAAAAATTCCATTACCTATTTTAAAGAAACTTTACTAGGTTTATTTAAAGAACATTCAGCTCTTTGCAAAGATTATAATATAACTTTTGATGATATATTAGACGTAAACTTTACTGTAGCCACAGAACTTGAATTCTGGGTTAAAACACCTAATGATAAAACTCATATTGAAGAATTAACTACATCACAAGTTTTAAAAGAGCAATATTGGAAACGTACTAAAGGAGTTGTTAGAACTTCCCTTGAGCAATGTCTTATCAAAATGGAGGATTATGGCTTTGAACCTGAAATGGGGCATAAGGAAGTTGGTGGAGTAAAAGCTACTCTTGAAAAATCAGGTACTCTAACTCATGTAATGGAACAATTAGAAATTGATTGGAAATACTCTGATGCAATACAAGCTTGTGACAATGAAATATTTATAAGAAATCTTGTTAAAGAAACATTTAGACAAAACGGCTTAGATGTAACCTTCCTTGCTAAACCCGTAAATGACGTAGCTGGTAGCGGAAAACATGTTCATGTTGGTGTTGCTTTGAAACTTAAAAACGGCAAAAAAATAAACTTATTTACTGCTACAAAAGAACATTTTTTAAGTAGATTAGGTTATTCTGGACTAATGGGTATTTTAAAAAATTATGAGGGAATAAATCCTTTTGTTTCTTCTACTAATGATTCTCTTAAAAGATTAAAACCAGGATTTGAAGCCCCTGTTTGTATAGTTACATCCTTAGGACATTCAGTAGAGGCTCCTTCTAGAAACAGAACTATATTAATAGCTCTTATTAGAGATTTAAAAAACCCATACGCTACAAGATTTGAACTCCGTTCTCCAAATCCTCATACAAATACATACTTAACTGTATCTACTGTTTATTTGGCAATGATGGAAGGAATTCTATATGCCATAAACAATAATAAAACTGAGGATGAATTATTAAAAGAACTTTCTAAGTCCCCAGGTGAAAATGCTAACTATCTTGAAGATTCTAGGGCATATAGAAGCGAAAAAAATGTGTTTGAGGATTATTCTGAAGAAGAAAGAAATTCATATTTTGGTCATGCACCAAAAACTGTATATGAAAACATTAAATCTTTAGATGATGAAGAAAAAACTAAGTTCTTAAAACAGGGTAATGTGTTTAATGAAAAAATAATTCATAGTTTCAAATTAGGTACAGAACAAAGATGGTTAACTGAAATCCAAGCAAGAATTTTACATGATTACTCTGAAGAAATTAGATCTTACAAATGCGTTCATTCTTTAGATAAAGCTTTAGATTTAGATGTTGCAAACTTCCAAAAGGTTAATTATTTAAGACATTATTTAAGAAAAGATTCTTATTCCAATGAAAGTTTATTTACTAGAATAACTAAAGCAATACAAAATCGAGATTTGGAAACTGTTTCTATTTTACAAATAGAGGTTGAACAAAAAATGGATACTCTTCGTACACTTTATAATTCATATTTAAAAAATCTTATAGACCTTTAGTATAAATGGTATACAAATAATAAATAATATTATCTGTATACCATTTATTATAATACATTACAGAAGGGATTTGAAAACTAATGAAAAGATCTTTTAAATACTTGTATATTTTTCTTTGCCTTACATTATTTTTTACACTATGCTCCTGTAGTAATAATACTCACAATAATAAAGAGATAAAAAACAATGGTAATGAATTAAAAGAAAACGTTGTAAATTATCCAAAAAAAATTATAGATAATATAAAAAATGAGGTTATTTTAGAATCTGAACCAAAAAAAATTGTTTCTTTAGTTCCAAGTACTACTGAAACGATTTTTGCATTAGGTAAGGGAAATTTACTTGTTGGTAGAACAGATTATTGTACTTATCCAGAACAAACTAAAAATATCCCTTCCGTAGGTAAAATTGATATTCCCAGTGTTGAAAAAATTATAGCACTTCAACCTGACATAGTATTTGTAACATCTCTAACTAATTCAGATATCATAAAAAAACTTAAAGCTGCTAAAATCAAAGTATTTTATGTATTAGATAATAATAATTTAAGTTTTAATGCAATATATGATAATATAACAACCTTAGGGGATATTTTACATGCCCAAAATCAAGCAAAGAAAATAAATGATACTATAAAAAATAAAGTAGAAGAAGTTAAATCTAAAGTAACTTCTCCCAAAAGACCAAAAGTATATTATGTAATTTCTTACGGTCAAGGTGGAGATTATACAAGTACTGGTGATACATTTTTAGGTGAATTACTACAACTTGCAGGTGGAGATAACATAGCTAATGATGCAAAAGGTTGGAAATTTACTAAAGAACGACTTATAATATCTAACCCTGATATAATTATTCTACCTAGATATTCTGAAATGAAAAAAGGTTTTACAAACACATCTGGATATAGTTCATTAAGAGCAGTTAAAGATGGAAATATTTATGAAATAGATAATAATTTATTAGAAATACCTGGACCTAGATTAAGTAAAGGTATTGAGGAACTTGCAAAAATAATTCATCCTGAAATTTTCAAATAATAATTTATTAAAAATAGGAGATTTTTTTAATAAATCTCCTATTTTTAATATCTCTCCTATGTTTTAATGTAATATGTAAATTTATAATAATTAATAAATAATTATAGATTTATGCTTTCTTATTTGTTAATATATATTATAATATTTATAATGTGGAGAGGAGGTTACTTTATGGATAAAAATAAAAAAGAAATTAGTGAACTTATTAAGGTAGCTTGTAGAATGGGACAACTAATGTTAGAAAATGGCGGTGAAACCTATAGGGTAGAACAAATGATCTGTATAATGTGTACTACATACAATTACCCTAAAACCGAAAGTTTCGTTACACCTACCGGTATAATGATTTCCATTACAAATGACAATAATGAAACTATTTCTCTTGTTAAGAGAATACATTCTAGAACTGTAGACCTAACTAAGGTTTCTTTAGTTAATGATTTATCACGAAAAATAGCTAGTGAAAAAACACCTATTTCTAAAATAAATAAGTTATTAGATTCAATTGATTGTACGCCTAAATACGATAATAAAACTACATCTTTTTTTACTGCTTTAGCATCTAGTGCCTTCTGTTCATTATTTGGAGGTGGACTAAGAGATTTTTTAGTAACCTTTGTTATAGGGTTTATTCTAAATTATTTTTCTATATATTTGAACAAACTTGAAGTTAACGGTTTTTTTGTAAATATATCTTCAGGTTGTTTAGCATCTTTACTAGCCTTGCTCTCTATTAAGTTAAGATTAGGAATTAATCAAGATGCCATTGTTATAGGCTCTATAATGCTTCTACTTCCTGGTATTACTATTACCAATGCTATAAGAGATATAATTGCTGGAGACTTAGTATCGGGAATTTCTAGAACTATAGAGGCTTTTTTGGCGGCTATTGCTATCGCAATTGGTACGGGCTTTAGCTTTAATATATGGTTAACACTATTTGGAGGGATTTAGATATGAAACAACTTTTGTTTGAAATTTTTTATTCATTTTTAGGTTCCTTGGGTTTTGCTGTGTTATTTAATATACGTGGTAAAAACTTAGTAGCCTCTTCCATTGGTGGTGCTTTAGGCTGGTTCATTTATAAATTCTTTTTAATTTATAATTTAACTTCATCAAATACTTCTATTTTTTTAGCCACATTAGGTATTAGTATTTATTCAGAAATTATGGCTAGAGTATTAAAACAACCTGTAACTGTATTTGTTATAGCTGCTATGATTCCTTTAGTACCTGGAAGTGGAATGTATTATACTACCTTTGCTACAGTTCAAGGAGATATATTTAAGGCAGTACATTTAGGACTAAAAACTCTTTATGATGCTGGTTCTATTGCTATTGGTATTATTTTAGTTTCTACTATAGCTAGAATATTAAAACAGAAAAAAATTTTACGTTATGCCATAACTAATAAAATTAATTCTACTAAAAAAACAGCCAAATAAATAAAGGCTGTTTTTCTTTATAACTCTTATTAAATTAAAAATTATAATTATATATTTTATAATATAAGTTATTTATTTTCTTTAATCTTATCTTTTCTTAAATTGAATGTTACTAACCATAAGATATGATAATCCAAATACGATTAATATAGTTAATTTTACACTTATAATTGTATTCATATTTAATAAACAATAAATTGATAATAATATTCCTGCACAAGTTATAGGTATACCAGAAAATACACCTGAAAACGATGAAATATTATATCTTGCCAATCTATATGCCCCTGCAACAGGAAAAATTATTAGTGTAGCATATCCTAGTATCTTCAAATCTGACATATTATTCATCATAAACACTAGTAAAGCTGGTGCAACACCAAAAGAAATTAAGTCTGAAAGAGAATCTAATTCCTTTCCAATATCACTTGAAACTTTTAATGCTCTAGCAACTCTACCATCATACCTGTCTAAAAGTGCTGCTAATATAACAAATAATGATGCCAACTTATAATTTCCTTCACATGTCATAAGTAAAGAAATTATTCCACAAGATAAATTTCCTAAGGTAAACATATTTGGTATAGTTGATTTAATTCTTTCCATTTCATTCCTCCTTTCCATAACCATTATATCATATTTATTATATTACCATTTTTTCTTTATAAATTGTTTATTTAAACCTTAAATTTATCTTAATTTTATACTAACTTTCATTTTTCATCTCATTTTATTTTTGTTTTTAACTTTTTACAATTTATGTTTTGTTTTCAATTATAATTGCCAAAATTTCTATTTTCAAACATAAAATATAGTTTTTTATTTTAAACATATTGACTTTTAATGTTATAAATGCTATGATTTAGTCACAAATAGTCGAACTTTGTAGGAGGTTTTGCAAATGAAATCAACAGGTATAGTTAGAAAAATTGATGAACTAGGAAGAATTGTAATTCCGATTGAATTAAGAAGAACTTTAGATATTGAAATTAAAGATTCATTAGAAATTTTTGTTGAAGGTGAACATATCATATTAAAGAAATATAATCCATCTTGTATTTTCTGCGGAAATGCTAGAGACGTTATAAACTATAAAGGTAAAAATATCTGCCAAAATTGTCTATCTGAATTAAAGAATGACTAAAATAAAAAAATGAGCTTATTAAATAAGCTCATTTTTTTATTAATTTATTTTTCTTCTTTATCTACTGCAATTCCTAATTCTTTTAATTGTTTTTCATCAACAACATTAGGTGCTTCAGACATTGGACAATATGCATTTTGATTTTTAGGGAATGCTATAACATCCTTAATATTATCTGTATTTGCAAGGAACATTATTAATCTATCTAATCCATATGCCATTCCGCCATGTGGTGGTGGACCAAACTTGAATGCCTCTAATAAGAATCCAAATCTTTCCCATGCACTTTCTTGTGTAAATCCAAGAGCTTTAAACATTCTTTCTTGAATATTTGTGTCATGAATTCTTATACTTCCTCCACCTATTTCTTCTCCATTTAATACTATGTCATAAGCCTTAGCTCTTACTTTACCTGGATCACTTTCTAGGTATTGTAGATCTTC
This sequence comes from Hathewaya limosa, assembly GCF_030815255.1. NCBI lineage: Bacteria > Bacillati > Bacillota > Clostridia > Eubacteriales > Clostridiaceae > Hathewaya > Hathewaya limosa. The sequence goes on along the minus strand of NZ_JAUSWN010000010.1, from coordinate 100,387 downwards.
ATCTTTTGGCATTGTAAACGGATGATGTTTAGCCACATATCTATCTTCTTCTTCATCATACTCAAGTAGTGGAAAATCTGTAATCCATACAAATTTAAATTCTTTATTATCTTTTAATAGTTCCAATTGTTTAGCTAACTCTAATCTTAAAGCTCCTAATGATTGGAATACAACATCATCTTTATCAGCTACAATTAAAATTAAATCTCCAACTTTAGCTTCTGATGCTTCTATAATTTTATTTAATTCATCTTCACTAAAGAATTTAGCTATTGGTGACTTAATTTCATCTTCTTTTATAGCTATCCATGCAAGACCTTTTGCCTTATAAGTTTTTACAAACTCACCTAACTTATCAATTTGTTTTCTTCCCATAGTTGCACAACCTGGTGCCACTACACATCTTACTGAACCGCCACTTGTAATGGCATTTTTAAATACAGCAAATTCAGAATTAACAACTGTTTCTGTTAAGTTTTTAATTTCTATTCCAAATCTTAAATCAGGTTTATCTGAACCAAATCTATCCATAGCTTCTTGATATGGCATTCTTGGAATTGGTAACTGAACATCATGATTTAAAATTTCTTTAAATACTCTCTTAATTAATCCTTCATTTACACTCATTACATCATTTTCTTCAACAAAAGACATTTCTAAATCTATTTGAGTAAATTCAGGTTGTCTATTTGCTCTTAAATCTTCATCTCTAAAACATTTAACAATTTGGAAATATCTATCATATCCAGATACCATTAATAATTGTTTAAATATTTGAGGTGATTGAGGTAATGCATAAAACTTACCTTTAAAATTTCTACTTGGAACTAAATAATCTCTAGCCCCTTCTGGAGTACTCTTTGTAAGCATTGGAGTCTCCATTTCTAGGAATCCATTGTCATCTAAATAATCTCTAACTATTTTAGTAGTTTTATGTCTTAGTATAAGATTTCTTTGCATATCCGGTCTTCTAAGATCTAAATATCTATATTTTAATCTTACATTTTCAGCTGCATCTAGATTTTCTTTTATGTAAATCGGAGGTGTCTCTGATTCAGATAAAATTTTTATACTCTCCCCTTTTAATTCCACAAGACCTGTTGGTAAAGTTTCATTTGGAGATTGTCTCAAAACAAGTTCTCCTGTAACTGCTATACAGTATTCTGGCTTAACACCATCTGCCTTTTCAAAAGCTTCTTTACTTATTTCTTCTCCAAATACAACTTGTAAAATACCAGTTCTATCTCTAAGGTCTACAAAAACTAAAGAACCTAAATTTCTTTTTCTTTGAACCCATCCCATGAAAGTCATTTTTTGACCTACATGATTTTCTCTAGCTTCACCACACATCATGGTTCTTTTTATACCTAAAAGCTGTTCTCCCATGTCATATTCCTTCCTTTCATAATTAGCTATAAAACATTATACAACTTTTTCTATGTGTTTTTCCATAATTTCATAATAATTATTTATATATTATCTAAATATGTATAAAATACTTTGTAAATTATGGAATATTATTTTATGATGTTATAAATTTCCTCTATATTATCTAATGAAACGTCGAATTGTTCTCCATCACTCATTCTTTTCAATTTAGCTTTTTTCTCTTCAAGTTCTGAATCTCCAATTACCATAGAAAATTTACTTTCTAACTTATTAGCAAATTTCATTTGAGCCTTTACACTCTTTTTCATATGATCACATTCACATTTGATACCCATTTCTCTTAATTTATTAACAAAACCAAATACAAATAGATTAGCTTCTTCACCCATTGAAGCTACGTATAAATCCATATAATTCGGTTTAGGTATTTCTATGCCTTCTTCTTCTAAAGTAATTAAAAGTCTTTCCATTCCCATTCCAAATCCAAATGCTGGAGTACTTGGTCCTCCAATTTCTTCTATAAGACCATCATATCTACCACCACCACAAATAGTTAAATCATTATTTGTATTTATTATCTCAAATACTGTTTTTGTATAATAATCTAATCCTCTAACTATGTACGGATCTACTTTATATTCAATCTTTAAAACTTCTAAATATTTTTTTAGTTGTTCAAAGTGTTCTTTACAATCATCACATATATAATCTAAAATTGTAGGTGCATTTTTACTTATTTCTTTACAATTTTTATCTTTACAATCTAAGATTCTCATAGGATTTTTTTCAAATCTTGTTTTACATGTTTCACATAGTTCTTCATAATTTTCTTTTAAATATGCCTTAAGTGCATCATTAAATTTTTTTCTACATTCTGGACAGCCTAAACTGTTTATATTTAAAGATAAATTATTAAGTCCAAATTCTTTTAATGCTCGCATTGCAAGTGAAATACCTTCTGCATCAATAGAAGCTTCTTTAGATCCAAAAACTTCTATTCCAAATTGATGGAACTGTCTAAGTCTTCCTTTTTGCATTTTTTCATATCTAAAAGCATCAACAAAATAATACATTTTTGTTGGTTGTGCATCAGCATAGATACTATTTTCTATAAATGCTCTTACTACTGGAGAAGTTCCTTCTGGTTTTAAAGTTATACTTCTTCCACCTTTGTCTTCAAAAGTATACATTTCCTTTTGTACTACATCCGTAGTTTCACCAACACCTCTCTCAAAAAGTTCTGTTGATTCAAACATAGGTGTTCTTATTTCCCTAATACCATAAGTTCCTGCAATGCTTCTTAGTTTGTCTTCTATGTAATTCCATTTATACGAATCTGCTGGTAATAAATCTTTTGTTCCCTTTGGTGCTTTTATAGCCATTTATTTTACCTCCATTTATTTTTCGTAAAGAGTATCTAAAAGTTTTATTTTTTTCTCTATCATTTCATCTATTCTGCTGATATACTCTCTTACATCTTTTATATTTCCAAATCTCTCTATTTTATCATTTTCTAAGTACACAACCTTTGTTACGGCATCTGCACCTAATGCTATGATAGTTTCTTTATCTTCCATCATTTCTATATTGTATACTGATTCCTTCGTTTCATTAGCATAACCTATATTCTCCATGTTTCCTACCATATTTTTTTGTCTATACATATAATATGGTCTCATTCCTAATTCATTAGCTAATTTGGAGGTTTCCTTAAACATTGTATTTAATTCATTTTGATCTGCTAATTCATATTTTATATTATTAAGTATATTCTCGTAAAGTCTTGAGGCTCTTTTTACAGATAACCCGTGCACTGTAAAACTGTCAGGTTTAAATTGTTTAATAAAAGCACAAGTTTTCTTTACATGTTCTAGTTTTTCACCTGGAAGCCCTACTATCATATCCATATTTATATCTTCAAATCTTAATTCTCTAGCTTTATTAAAAACTCTAATTATATCTTCACTAGAATGATTTCTTCCTATTAATTTTAAAGTTTCATCATTCATTGTTTGAGGATTTATACTTATTCTAGTAACCATATATTTTTTCATAGAAAGTAATTTTCCATCAGTAATACTATCTGGTCTACCACACTCAACAGTAAATTCCTCAACATTAAACTCTTTTATAAAAGAGTTATATATCCTTTCCATGACACCTTCAAATTGTTCCTCATTAATAGCTGTAGGAGTACCCCCTCCAAAATACACTGTATGAATTGATAAGTTGTGCTCTTTTATATAGCTTGATACACTACTTATTTCCTTCTTTAAAGCTTCAAGATATTCTTCTACTACTTCATTTTTAAACTTTCCTATAGGATTAGCAGCAAATGAACAATAAAGACATCTCGTAGGACAAAATGCCATACCTATATAAATACTTACTTTATTTTTACAAGGATTCATATATTGCATTTCTCTTTTAGCGACTTCTATACATAATTTTGCCTTTTCTTCTGAAGTTAAAGAAGATTTTTTAAAATAATTTATTATTTCTTCTTCACTTGTACCTTCCTGTAACATTAACATAGCCCTTTTTGAAGGTCTTATGCCTATTAATGTACCCCAAGGCATATATTTATCTGTAATTTCTTCAAAATATTTAAATAAGGATATTTTAATGGATTCTTTAATTTTTAATCTTTTATCTATAATAAATTCTTTTTGTAATTCATTAGATTTAATCCTTACTTTGTCCTTATCTATGAATACATCATAATTATAATTTTCTTCTTTAAATTTTATATCCCTAAAAGGTATAAATATGTTTATCATTTGATAAACATCATATCTATAATTTAAATCATTTAATCTTACTATTATTTCTTGTTTTTTTCCTTCCGCCTTAGCCATTATTTCTTTGCTCCTAAATTCATAAATTTATTTAATGAAAGGATTTATTTGTTTTTCATTGCCAATTGTACTTTGACGACTATGACCTGGATAAACGATAGTTTCATCATCCAATATTAAAAGTTTTTCTCTTATACTGTTTAATATTTGTTCTTGATTTCCACCCTCTAAGTCTGTTCTACCTATTGAGCCATAAAATAATGTATCACCTGTAAATACAGAATCTCCTATAATAAAGCTCATTCCTCCTGGGGTATGTCCTGGAGTCTCAACACACTTAATTTTCATACTTCCAACCTTATATTCATCCCCTTCTTTTAAGAAGATTTCGGGATCCTTTCCTTCTAAAAGAGGACCATATAAGTGAGTTCCTTTATTTATTAAAATACTATCTTTTTCGCTTATTCCTACATTAGGATTGCCTACTAAATTTTTTAATAATTCCACTCCTGAAGTATGATCTACATGACCATGAGTTAAAAATATATATTTAATTTTTGCATCTAATTCTTCTATACCTTTCATTATATCATCTACGTCGCCACCTGGATCTAATACTAGTGCCTCTTTTGTATCCTCATCCATAATAATATAACAATTTGCTCCATAGATTCCTGCTACTACTCTTTTTACTTGCATTTTTTATACCCCCATATAATTAAAAATTCTTTTTACTATCTAGTAATATTGTTACAGGACCTGAATTTTCTATATAAACTTGCATATCAGCTCCAAAAATTCCTGTTTCAACTTTATTGACTTTTTCCTTACATAATTCAATAAATTTATTATACAATATTTTTGCTTCATTACCACCTAATGCCTGCATAAAATTAGGTCTTCTCCCTTTTCTACAATCACCGTATAATGTAAATTGAGAAATAATAAGAAGCTCTCCCTCTACATCTAGTAAAGAATTATTTAATTTTTCATTTTCATCTTCAAATACACGTAAATTTACAATTTTATCCCTAAGATAAACAACATCTTCAACAGTATCTTCTTTAGATATTCCTAATAAAATATTAAACCCCTTATTTATTTCTCCCACTACCTTACCTTCAACTTCAACCTTAGATGAATTAACTCTCTGAATTACAGCTCTCATAAAACTTCCTCCGATTAACCATTTAACCTACTTACATCTTTTATACCTTGTAATTTTCTTATCTTTTTCTTTAATTCCCTTAATGCTTCTATGGATTTTATTCTTATTTTTATATTTATATTAGCTAAACCACTTTCATAAGTATTCGCACTAATAGATATCATCTGAATTTTATTCTGAGTCAACACTTGCACAATCTCTGCCAAAACTCCCGTTCTATCATCACATGTTACTTTAATTTCACAAGTAAAATCAGTTCCCCTAATATTTTCCCATGTTATATCCATTACCTTTTCTTTTTCAAATTTGAAAAGATTTTGTACATTCTTACAATCTTTTCTATGAACTGAAATTCCTCTTCCTCTTGTAACATATCCTATTATCTCATCTCCTGGGACAGGATTACAGCATTGGGCAAATCTAGCCATTAAATTATTACTTTCTTTTAAAATCAATTCTGGAAGATCATCTTTTTTATCTTCATGATTAGATTCTTGTTTAGCCTTTATCTTTTCTTCTATTTCTTCTGAAACTATATTCTCTTTTTTAACATGTGCTTCTTTTAATCGTAACACAAGTGAAGAACTAATAACACCACCAGAACCTACTACAGCATATAGATCCTCCATTGTTCTTAAATTGTATCTTTTAAAAATCTTTTCTAAAATCTCACCTTCTGCAATTTCTGAAAAAGTACATCCCTGTTTTTTAGCTTCTTTTTCTAGTAACTCTTTTCCTCGTTCTATATTTTCTTCTCTTTTTACTTTATTAAAATAAGATTTTATCTTACTCTTAGCATGGTTACTATTAGCTACAGATAGCCAATCTATACTAGGTCCCTTACTACCGGAAGATGTTATTACATCTACAATTTCTCCCGTTTTTAGTGAATAATCTAGTGGAACCATTTTCCCATTAACCTTAGCACCTACACATTTATTACCCACATCGGTATGAATGCGATATGCAAAATCTATAGGTGTTGAATTTTGAGGTAAACTAATAACTTTTCCTTTTGGGGTAAAAACAAAAACTTCATCTGAAAATAAATCAATCTTAAATGCTTCCATAAACTCTTGTGGATCAGAAGTTTCCCCTTGCCATTCAAGTATGTCTCTAAGCCAAGTTAACTTACCTTCTAATTCATTATCAGAACCATTAGTCCCTTCTTTATATTTCCAATGAGCTGCTATACCATATTCAGCAGTTTTATGCATTTCATAAGTTCTTATTTGTATCTCAAAGGGTTTTCCTTTTGGACCAATAACTGTAGAATGTAAAGATTGATACATATTAGGTTTAGGCATAGCTATGTAATCTTTGAATCTTCCTGGCATTGGCTTATACATAGTATGAACTATTCCTAATGCAGAATAGCAATCTACCACAGTATTTACTAAGATTCTTACTGCTGTTAAATCAAAAATTTGATCCATAGTTTTATTTTTATTCTTCATCTTATTGTATATACTATAAAAGTGTTTTGGTCTTCCATCTATTTGAGCATCTATACCTGAATTTTTAAGCTTATTTCTTAATTCTTGTAAAATTTTTTCTATTTGTTCTTCTCTTTCAGCCCTTTTTTCTGCGATTTCCTTTACTAAGGAATAATATAAATTAGGATTCATATATCTAAGCGCCAAATCTTCAAGTTCCCATTTAATTTTAGATATACCTAATCTATGTGCTAATGGAGCATAGATATCTAATGTTTCCTTAGCCTTTTCTTTTTGCTTAAACACTGGCATATATTTCAAGGTACGCATATTATGAAGTCTATCCGCAAGTTTAATCAAAATAACCCTAATATCTTTTGCCATAGCAAGAAGCATTTTTCTAACATTATCAGCTTGCTGCTCTTCCTTAGATTTGTATTTAATTTTTCCTAACTTAGTTACGCCTTGCACTAAATCTGCAACTTCTACTCCGAAAATCTCTTTTACATCCTCATATGTATAATCTGTATCTTCTACTATATCATGTAGAAGTCCAGCTATTATAGTTTTAGTATCCATACCCAATTCTGCTAGAATACAGGCTACTTCTATAGGATGTATTATATATGGTTCTCCTGATATTCTTTTTTGTTCTTGATGTGCTTCTCTTGCAATATTATAAGCCCTTACAATTTGCTCTTTATCTACATTGTGACAATTATCATCTATTTTATTTAATAATTTCTCAATCATTTGTGTTACTCTCCTAAATTAAACGACTGGTTAATCAACCAGCCGTTTTTACATTAATTATATAATATTGCGCCTTAATATGCAATTTCATTTGAGAAAAGTTTAACTATATATCATATTTAACTAAAGATTGAACATCATATTTTTCAAGCTTTGCTCTTCCATTTAAATCTGTAAGTTCAACGACAAAATTAAGTGAAACTATTTCTCCACCCATTTCCTCTACTAATTTTGTTATTGCACCTACTGTTCCACCTGTAGCCAATAAATCATCTACTACTACTACTTTTTGTCCTTTTTTAATAGCATCCTTATGCATTTCAATTTTATCAGTACCATACTCTAATGCATATTCTACTGAAACTGTTTCATATGGAAGTTTTCCTGGTTTTCTAACTGGAACAAATCCAACACCCAACTCATATGCAACACTTGTTCCAAATAAAAATCCTCTTGCTTCAGGACCAACTATAACATCAATATCTTTATCTTTCAACTGTTCACATATTTGTCTAATGCATTCTTTATACACTTTTCCATCGCTTAATAAAGGAGTAATATCCTTAAAACTTATCCCCTCTTTTGGAAAGTTTTCTATTACCCTTATTTTATCCTCTATTAACAATTTTATGCCTCCTTAAAAAATTTCTTTTATTTTTTATCATTTGTTTTAATTAAACCTGCTTACTTTTAAGACAATATAAATCTATTATATATAAAGTAAATAGGTTGTACAATAGAAGAATTTACACATTTAACACTTCACTGTTCTCTAAATTTTTCTTCCCTATATATGTATTTTGCTATTTGCTCTGCTTTACACATATTTCTAGTAGTAAAAAGTTCAACTATAATCTTTGCATCATCCATATTTCCAATCGGATTTATCTTTGGCATAATAATAGAGCCTAAAGAAAGCAAAATATCTTTATTCAATTCTCCTATATGATACATTTTCATTAACGCTTTTATTCCATAATTATTGGTATTTTTTATTTGTTTTATTCCTTTTTCTATTATGTATAAATTTTCATCTTCTAGTTTTTTTCCACTAGATAAAGTTCCTAAACACACCAAATCAATAAATTTATTAAATATGGTTGTTTTATAATAAATTGATAAAGCTTGTATAACTTTATAAGTAACACCAGAACAACTTAAATTTTCAAAAGGATACTTACATTCATTATGCGCAGGATTTATTATATATCCATAAGAATTACTCTGGTTCTTTTCATTGCATAAGGTAATCATGTCTATGTTTAAGTTTTTACATAAAGTTACCTCTTTTTCGGAATTTAAGTACCCTCCTATAGAAATTATAAGTTTAGTACCGAGAAATTCTATATGTTGCTTTATATCTTCTTCCGTTAAATTTCTTACTCTGTGTAATTCTGTTGGTATAAAATACTCCACATCTGCATTTAAATATTTTAATACTAATAATAAACTTGAAACACTAGTAATTCCGTCTACATCATAATACCCAAAAACCACGATTTTTTCCCTACTATTTACAGCTTTCACTATTCTACAAATAACATCTTTCATGTTATCTATAAGAAAGGGATGGTAATTATTTAATTGTTTTTCAGAATTACTATAATTCATAGTGTTTTTCTTACAATTTTTCTGATCTTTTTTCATAATCAATCCCCCGAATTTTTAGAGAAAGCATATATATTATAATTTATATTTCGGGTTTTTACAATTATTTTTACATAAAATAAATAAACCTCGAAAAATTTATATTATTTTCGAGGTTATTTTTTACAAATTTGTTTAATTAAAATACAATTTATGCTTTTGAAGCTTTTAATTTATGCTTTTTAAATAATACCCATATTGGACTTGCAATAAATATTGATGAATAAGTACCAACTGCTATACCTACAGTAAGTGGTAATGTAAATTCTCTTATAGATGGTACTAAAATCAATAAAGCAATTATAGTAATCAAGGTAGATAATGATGTATTTATAGATCTTTTAATTGTTTGATTTATACTTGTATCTACTAATACATCTAAGGAAACTTTTCCTAATTTCTTTTTATTTTCTCTTATTCTGTCGAACACAACTATAGTATCATTAATTGAATATCCCAATATTGTTAGTATAGCTGCTATAAATGGTGAATTTACTTTAATTCCTAATATAGCATATACACTTATAGTTATTAGAACATCGTGTAAAAGTGCCATTATTGCCGCAAAAGCGAAATCAACTTCAAATCTTATAGTTATGTAAATAAGCATTGCTCCAGCAGCTAATACCATAGCCATCCAAGCTTTTTTAGTAAGTTCTTTTCCTACAGAACCACCTATATTCTCTTCATTTACTAAATACTTATTTCCTAATTTAAATTTGTCTTTAACTTTATTTTTAATCTCTGAAATCTGTTCATCTTTAACAGCTCCACTTTGAATGATTATTTCAAATTCTTTTTTATTATTTATATCTCTTATAGAATATTGTTTAGTATATTGTTTTAGAATATCATTTAAATCTTTTTTGTCGTGTACTGTTATCTCTTTATTCATACCTATATTTAATAAAGTACCACCTTTAAAATCGATACCATAATTCAATCCTTTAATAGCTATAAAAAGAATTCCAGCAATTATTACTGTAAGTGAAAGAGTAAACCATATTTTAGTTCTTTCAACTATTTTAATCATCTTACTGTACCTCCTTTTTAACACCAAAATGAGAAGGCTTACTAACAAGACCCATACCTAATGCAAGCTTAAATAAAAATTTAGTTACAAAGAATGCTGTAAATATACTTATTACTATTCCCATCATTAATGTTAAAGCAAAACCTTTAACTGAACCTGTTCCTACAAAGTATAATATTAATCCTGCTATAATAGTTGTTATATTAGAATCTAATATAGAAGATAGTGCTTTATTAAATCCTAAATCTACTGAATTTTTTATAGATTTTCCAGTCTTCAATTCTTCCTTTATTCTTTCAAATATAAGCACATTAGCATCAACGGCCATCCCTACTGTAAGTAAGAATCCTGCAATACCTGATAATGTTAAGGTTACATCTGTAAGTGAAAAAGCCAATAAATCTAAAAGTATAAATACTGTTAAAGCTATATCAGCTAAAATTCCTGGTATTTTATATAAAGCTATCATGAAAATAAATACTAATGATACCCCTATAATAGCCGCCCATTTAGTATTTGGTAGTACTGTAGAACCTAACGTTGCTCCTACAGTCTTAAAGGAAACGGGTTTTGTTGGTAATGGTAATGCACCTGATTTTATAATATCAGCTATTTTTTTAGCTTCTTTTATATCCTTATTACCAGTAATAACTGCTGTTCCGTTAGTTATTACTGTTTCTACTCTAGGATTAGTAAGCTGTTCTTTGTCCATTGAAATAGCAATATTTTGACCAATAAACTTTTCTGTTGCGTCTGCAAACTTTTTAGTTCCTTGTGGAGTAAGTTCTAATCTAATTTGAGCTTGATTTGTATCGTTATATTCAGCTATAGCATTTTTAACATCTTTTCCTGTTAAAATTACTTTTCCTGTTGGATCTGTAAACTTTAATTCACCTGTCTTACCTATAAGATCCATAACTTCCTTAGAATCAAAAACACCTGGAACTTCAATTCTAATTCTCTTCTCGCCTTCTTGTTTTATTTCAGTTTCAGCTACACCTAATTTATTTACCCTCATATTTATAAACTCAATTTCTCTAGACATATCTTCAGGTGTAACTTTTTTTGCTTGAATTTCTTCTACAACAGAAATACCACCTTGAAGATCAAGTCCTCTGTTTATAACCTTTGTGAAAGGTAAAAATTTGTAACCGAATACTTCAACTCCGAAATATCCTATGTATCCAAATAATGCAATTAGGGCTATACATAGGATAAAAAGTGCCGTACTCTTACCTTTTTTCATTTTTATCCTCCTCTGCTGACTACCTTGTAATTTACATATTTTTCTTCATATTTTATTATATTACTACTATAATCAATAGTCAATAATAGGACTTAAGCTATCTATTTTTCCATTTTCTTAGCTTTAAGCGCAATAGCACACTCTATTCTCTTCTTTTGCATTGCACATCCAATTTCATATGGTATATGAATATCTCCATTAAAGTTATAATTGTTTGCTTGACATCCTCCACTACAGTAGAATCTTGCCCAACATTCCTTACATTTAGGTTTGTTATATATATGTGCAGCTTTAAATTCATCACTTAATTCTTCATTAAATTTATAATCATCATCATAAATTGTTCCTAATTTAAATTCTTCATTTCCAACAAATTGATGACATGGATATACATCACCTTCAGGTGTAACAGCTATGTATTCATGACCTGCACCACATCCTGAAATTCTTTTATAAACACATGGACCACCTTTTAAATCTACATTGAAATGATAAAAGTTAAATTCATTACCTTCTTCATATCTTTTGCACATTTCCTCGTATAATTTATCATATTGTTCAAATATAACTGGTAGATCCTCTTCTCTTAAAGATAACTCATGTTCATCTGGTAATACAACTGGTTCAACTGAAATCTCCTTGTATCCAAGTTCTGCTAAATGTTTAATATCCTCGAAGAAATCAATGTTTTCTCTTGTAAATGTTCCTCTTACATAATGAGTTTTATCTTTATCTCGTTTTTCAATCATTTTATTAATTTTAGGTACTATGGCTTCATAACTTCCTGTACCGTCACATCTAACTCTTACTTTATCATTAACTTGTTTTCTTCCATCTAAACTTAATACAATATTAACCATGTTTTCATTTAAATATTCCATTATTTCATCATTTAATAATGTACAATTTGTTGTCATAGTAAATCTTATGTTTTTATTATGTTCTTTTTCTATACTTCTAGCATAAGACACTACTTCTTTAATTGTATCCATAGCCATTAGTGGCTCGCCACCAAATAGGTCTACTTCTATATTTTTTCTTGGTCCAGAATGTTTTATAACATAGTCAATAGCTTTTTTACCCACTTCCGCTGACATTCTTTGTCTACAGCCATGATACTCACCTTCATCAGCAAAACAATATTTACATCTTAAGTTACAATCATGTATTATATTTAAGCATAATGCCTTAATAAAAGATGGTGATTTTTGAGTTTGTATTGCTATATTCTCATATAAATCTTTTGTATAAAGATATTCTTCTTTAATAAGTTCTTCTATTTCTTCGTATGCCTCTTCTATCTCTTCCTTTGAATATTTTTCCTTATATTCATTAATTAATTCATCTTTAGACTTTATTTTTTCATCATCTAATAAATCATATACTAATTCATCAACTTGATGTAATGATCCCGAATTTATATCTATTACAAAATAGTCATTGCCCTGATTAAATTTATGTATTAATGCCATTTAAATTTCCTCCCAACTAAATTTAAAGCAGTAACTTTTAGTTACTGCTATGAATGGTTAGCAAAATTTTTTAGTTTTCACAAGCTAAATTTGCTACTGTACAAGATGTCTTACATGCAGATTGGCATGAGTTTGCACACTCTTTACATCCTGGTTTTTTTACGCTATTTTTAAGGTTTGATTTATTTAGAACCTTTATATGTTTCATGCATACTCCTCCATTCAAACTTTTTCTAACTGATTATAACATAAAAGCTTTAATAAATAAAGTATTTATAAATTTATTCCCAACATTCCTGAAAGAGTACCAGCAAACACGCAAAGTAAAATTCTAGATATATCTTTTAATCCAAAACCAAATGTTCTACCTGCTAATAACGAAATTATATAAATAATTAGTATGTAGAAAATTCCTACACACATACCAATTATCCATCCATTTTCTCCCGCCTTTTTAGCTGCTACCCCTGCCCCGTACAACACACTAATTAAAGTTATTATTAGAAACATTATATTAAAATGCCCTTCTTTTATAACTCCTTGTCCAAAAGTACATGCTAATGTGTATACCAAAAGACAAATTAAAGTAAGGATAACACCTCTCAAAACCCCTTCACCTACACAAGAAAATTTTATTTTAGACTCCATAAAAAAAACCTCCTATTCGCTAATTATTAATATTAATTATGCAAATAAAAAGGTTTTTATTACTTTATTTTAAATCTATTTATCTTCTTTTACTTCTTTAAATTCTTCTGTTTCTTTTACTTCTTTAGTATTTTTATCCTCTTTTACTTCTTCATCTCTAGAGTTTAACACTGAAGCTATACCATTTTTATGTAATTTAATTCTTGCTCTACTTGGACCTGATTCTAATACTATAAATTCATTATCTACAGTAATTATTCTTCCCATTATTCCACCTTTAGTTAATATTTCATCATTAACTTTTAATTCATTAAGCATTCCCTCATATTTTTTTCTTCTCTTTTTTTCAGGAATAATCATTACAGCATAAAGTAAAACCATCATTAATACCAAAGGTAATAAACCAACTAAAGTTTGACTCATTTTTTATATCTCCTTTCAGATTTAAAATATTTAAAATATATTATATATATTTGTTTAGACGTCGCCTTTTTTCCATGCTGCTAATTTTTCTTCTTTAAACTCTTTAAAATAATCACCATCAATAGCAGCTCTTATATCTTCCATAAGCTTATTATAGAAATACAAATTATGTAAAACACATAATCTCATGGCTAACATTTCTTTTGCCTTAAATAAATGTCTGATATATGCTCTTGTATAGTGTTTACAAGTTGGACATTGACATCCCTCATCTATAGGTCTTGCATCTAATTCAAATCTTGCATTCATTATATTTATCTTACCATTTTTAGTAAACACATGTCCATGTCTTCCATTTCTAGCCGGAAGTACACAATCAAAGAAATCTACTCCTCTATCAACAGCTTCCAATATATTTTCTGGAGTACCTACCCCCATTAAATATATAGGCTTATCTTGTGGAAGATGTGGAACTACAGCATCAATTACTCTATACATTTCTTCATGACTTTCACCAACAGCTAAACCACCAATTGCATACCCATCTAGATCCATCTTAGAAATAGTTTTAGCATGTTCTATTCTTATATCATCATACGTTCCACCTTGGTTAATACCAAATAGCATCTGGTGTTTATTTACTGTACCTTCTAATGAATTTAATCTATCCATTTCTTTTTTACATCTTTCAAGCCATCTTGTAGTTCGAGCCACAGAATTAATAACATATTCCCTTGTGGAAGGATTTGGTATACACTCATCAAAAGCCATAGCTATGGTAGATCCTAAGTTGCTTTGTATCTGCATACTTTCTTCCGGACCCATAAATATTCTTTTACCATCTATGTGCGAATTAAAGTATACTCCCTCTTCTTTTATTTTTCTTATAGAGGATAATGAAAATACTTGAAATCCACCTGAATCTGTTAAGATTGGCCTATCCCAATTCATAAATTTATGTAATCCACCTAATTCTCTAACTACTCTATCACTTGGTCTTAAATGTAAATGATATGTATTTGAAAGTTCAACTTGACATCCTATCTCTTTTAAATCCATTGATGAAACCGCACCTTTTATTGCAGCTAATGTGCCTACATTCATAAATACAGGTGTTTGAATTGTACCATGTACTGTTTTAAATTGACCTCTTCTAACTTTTCCAGTTTTCTTTAATAATGTATATTCTCCCATTTAATCACATCCTTATCTAATGTATCCCTATTTAATAAACATTGCATCTCCAAAGCTAAAGAATCTATATTTATCTTCTACAGCTGTTTTGTATGCATTCATTATATTTTCTTGTCCTGCAAGTGCACTAACCAACATTATAAGTGTAGATTCTGGAAGATGGAAATTAGTAATTAACGCATCTAAAACTTTAAATTTATATCCTGGGAATATAAAAATTTCTGTCCATCCTGAACATTCTCTCACTTTACCATTTTCATCTGCTATACTTTCTATAGTTCTACAGGACGTTGTACCTACTCCTATAACTCTATTTCCATTTTCTTTTGTTTTATTAATAATCTCTGCTGTTTCTTTACTCATTGTATAATATTCTGAGTGCATATGATGTTCTTCAATAGTTTCTGCTTTAACAGGTCTAAATGTACCAAGACCTACATGTAATGTAACAAATGCTACATTAATGCCCTTTGCTTTTATTTCACTTAATAATTCTTCCGTAAAATGCAATCCAGCTGTAGGTGCTGCCGCAGAACCTGGTTCCTTAGAATAAACTGTTTGATATCTTTCTTTTTCTTCTAATTTTTCAGTAATATATGGTGGTAATGGCATTTCGCCTAATTTATCTAGTACCTCTTCAAAAATTCCCTCATATTGAAATTCAACTATTCTACTACCATCTTCACCTATATCTTTAACTTCAGCTCTAAGTTCTCCATTACCAAACACAAACTTAGAACCTATTTTGGCTCTTTTACCTGGTTTAACAAGAGTTTCCCATTTATTTTTATCGATTCTTTTTAAAAGTAAAAATTCCATTTTACCCATAGTATCTTCTTTGTGACCTATTAATCGTGCTGGAAGTACTCTAGTATTATTTAAAACTAAACAATCTCCAGGATTTAAATAATCTAATATATCCCTAAAAATTTTATGCTCTATACTACCCGTTTTCCTATCCAACACTAAAAGTCTCGAATGATCTCTCTTTTCTGCAGGATGTTGTGCAATAAGTTCTTCTGGTAAATCAAAATAAAAATCTTTAACTTTCAAAATTTACACCCTCTTCGTTTATTTTAACCCATGTCTAAATACATTACTTATAAGTATATGACTTATAGTTATGATTTTGGATATACTCATCAAATTTTAAATATAACTCAATAATTTATATAATTTGTACTTTATTTAATAAAACTATATTGTTGTTTATTATCTTCTCTTGAAATTCCTAAATGTGTATATGCCGCTTCTCCCGCCATTCTTCCTCTTGGTGTTCGTATTAAAAATCCTTTTTGTAACAGATATGGTTCATAAACATCTTCTAAAGTAGATGTTTCCTCACCTATAAAATAAGCTAGAGTCTCTACCCCAACAGGTCCACCCTTAAAATTTTTAATTATTGCCTGTAAAATTTTATTATCAACGGAATCGAATCCTTCTTTATCTACACCTAATAATTCTGTAGCCTTAATAACAACTTCTTGATTTATAATACTTGAATTTAAAACTTCTCCATAATCTCTAACTCTTTTTAATAATCTATTGGCAATTCTAGGTGTACCTCTGGATCTTTTTGCAAGTAAATATGCTGCTTCTCTACTAATATTTACATTCAAAATATAAGCCGATCTTACTATTATTTCTGTTAGCTCTTCTTCTTCATAAAATTCCATAGGACATAGAACTCCAAATCTATCTCTAAGAGGTGAAGTTAACAGTCCAAGTCTCGTTGTAGCTCCTATTAAAGTAAATTGTGGTAGGTCTATTCTTATAGATTTTGCTTGTGCCCCTTTTCCTATAACTATATCTAACGCATAATCTTCCATAGCAGGATACAGTATTTCTTCTACAGATCGGGAAAGCCTATGTATTTCATCAATAAATAATACATCTCTAGATTTTAAACTTGTAAGAATTGCTGCTAAATCTCCTGCTCTTTCGATAGCTGGTCCTGAAGTTATCTTTAAATCTCCACCCATTTCCTTGGCAATTATATTAGCTAATGTTGTTTTACCAAGACCTGGTGGACCATATAGTAATGTATGGTCTAAAGCTTCTTCCCTTTTTTTAGCTGCTTCTATAAAGATATGTAAATTGTTTTTAACCTTTTTTTGCCCTATATACTCGCTTAATCTCTGAGGTCTTAAAGAAAGTTCATTATTTGAGTCCTCTTCCATAAAAGAAGATGAAATAAGTCTATCTCCCATACTATACACCTCAATTCATTAAAAATTTTAAGCAATCTTTTATAATATCTTCTATATTATTCTTATTTTCAATATTTTTCAGTGCTTTTTCTGATTCTTTTTCAGAATATCCTAAAGAAACTAATGCTTCTTTAGCTTCTCTTATAATTTTAATATCTTCTTTATTAGTAACTTCTTCTAACATATTTTCTTCAGCACCTTGTGGCAATTCGATTTTATCTTTAAGTTCTAAGATTATTCTTTGAGCTATCTTTTTACCTATTCCAGGGGCTTTAGTTATCATTTTATCTTCACCTAAAACTATAGTTTTTTTCAAAGTATCTACATTACTTATAGACAATAGAGATAATGCTGCTTTTGCACCTACTCCATTTACGGTTAATAACTTATTAAAAAGCTCTAATTCATCTTTTGAAGAAAAGCCATATAAACCTATAAAATCTTGTCTTACTATTTGTATTATATAAAGTATGATATTTTCCCCTATTTGAGGCATACTAGCCATAGTACTTCCAGAAGAATAAATTTTATATCCTATGCCATTATTTTCGATAACTATATAATCTTTATTTATTCCTTGATACTGACCCCTTATATATTCGTACATTTAATCACCTCTAAAATAAAAGAACTATATTATACTTTATCATCTATAGCTTTTTAATTCAATATCTATTATTAATTAATTTAGGTAAACAATTCTTAAATTTAAAATATATTATTTTTAAATTTAAGCATATTTTTTATATGCTTTTTTATTTAAACCTTAGCTGTAAAAGACTTTAAAAATACTATAAATTCTTTATAAATATACCATTTAATACATTATAAAAAAAGATACCCTAAAGCATTGGGTACCTTATGTTGTAAACATACCATGCAAACCTTCTAGTGCATCTTCCTTAGAGTTAAATTCATAAATTTTATCTCCCATTTCCAAAAGTTCTATATCCCCTTCGGTAAGAGTATCTATTTTTATATTTGTTATATCTTTAGTAGATTCTAATATTAATTTTCCATTACTATTACTTTTAAAAATGGCTAAATAACCTGAATTAATTCCTATTACATATTTATTAGGACTATATTTATATTTATTTACCTTTCTTGAAAAAACAATTTTATTTCTTTCTATATCTTTTAATCTATAGTCTCCTTTTTTGAATGCTGCTAAAATTTGATCTTTACTCATATTTGAAATAATATCTTTTTCCTTATCAAATTTTTCAACATATTCGTCTACTATAGCCTTATTAGAATTTTCATGTGGTTTTAGATATAAACTTTCATAGATTATTTTTATACTTTTAGCCTTTTGATCTAAATCTACCCTTTCATCTTTTTCTACACTATTAATTTTATTTGAACTTACACTTCTATTATTTAGCTTATTAGCGGTTATTAAATATGAAATACTAAATATAATAACTAAAAAAATAGGTGTAAAAATTAAAAACTTCTTTTTATTAGACATAATATCACTCCTTTTACTGTGTATTATGCCCTATATTGGTAATTATATTCAATTTCATTATTTATTTCCTTGAAAATCTTTAAATAATAAACTAGGTTGAACCCCTAAATTGTTTTGATATTTTCCACTAGAATATTTATCATACTCACCATGTATATCATGATAATATATTTGACAAATCTCAACATTAGGATAAATTCTTATTGGCTGTACGCAAAAAATCTCCAAAGTCCAATATCCTGAAAATCCAACATCCCCAAATCCTGCTGTTATATGAATAAATAATCCAAGCCTTCCAATAGAAGATCTTCCCTCTAACATTGGTACTAATTTATCTGTTTTAGTATATTCAACAGTTCTACCTAGATAAAGTTTCCCGGGTTTTAATAATAATCCTTCTTCTGGAATTACAATTTTCTTAGCCTTATTCTCTTTTTTCATATCTAATATGTCATCTTCATAAACTAAAAGTTCATTATGTAATTTTAAATTATAGCTATTAGGATTTAGTTGACTTTCATTATAAGGCTCTATAATTATATCTTTACCTAATCTATTTTTTATTTCTTTTCCTGAAAGTATCATACTTTTTTTCACCTTCTATGCTTTAATATTGATAATTAATTATTATAACAAAGCATCTATTATTTATAAAGGTTTTTTAAATGTTTAAACTTCTTTAATATATCCTGAAGATTATTCTTAAACATATTTATCTTTTTGAACTGACTTTGAATAAGACTTACAACATTATCTATAAAACTATTAGATTCCTCAACATGAGAAGCTATTTCTTTTAATTCATCATCTAAATAATTAATTTTTACTGAAAGATTATCAATTTTTTGTGATAATCCTTTTGAAGAATCATCTATTAAACCTACTGAAT
Source organism: Hathewaya limosa (assembly GCF_030815255.1). Classification (NCBI taxonomy): domain Bacteria; kingdom Bacillati; phylum Bacillota; class Clostridia; order Eubacteriales; family Clostridiaceae; genus Hathewaya; species Hathewaya limosa. The sequence continues at coordinate 80,607 of NZ_JAUSWN010000010.1, read as the reverse complement.
TATATATTGAATCGAAGGATTTTATAACATTTTCAACATCATCTATTCCATCTGTAACCTCCATAGAACATTTTTCGGAAGCTATCTTAGCTTTATTGGCATTTAACTTAATTGACTTTAAATAATCTTCTATTTCATCAGCATGTTTAGTAGAATCATTAGATAACTTTTTAACTTGAGCTGCTACTACTGAAAATCCTTTTCCAAATTCACCAGCTCTCTCTGCCTCAATAGATGCATTTAAACTTAATATGTTAGTTTGCTTAGAAATTCCTCGTAAAACTTTCAATATTTCTTCTATACCTTCATTATGTTTATTTATATTGTTAATTAACTCCATAACTTCTTTTACAGCAATATTTATATTCTGTATTTTATTAGTTAATCCATCTACATAAAGTTCATTATCTCCACAAACTTTTTTAGTTTTAATAATATTTTCCTCTATATTTTTAAAATTACCAGAAGATTGTTCAAATGTATCTACTAATTCCGTAAAAAACTCTAAGGTTTTATTCATAGACTCACTTTGTGATGCTAAATTTTCACATATTTTCTTAGTATGTCTAGAAATTTCTTCTCCAATTGATATAGTTTCATTACATTCATCCTCTAAATCCGCTACAAAAACCTCAACTTCCTCTGATGCATTTTGAATATTATTCAACACACCCAAGTTTTTTTCACTTTCATTTTGGGCTAGCTTAGTTTTATCAGTAGCAAGTTTTAATATATTATTATTTTTCTTACATTGAAGATAGGATATAAAACCTGCTATAAAAATTAATATAGAATATGTAACTATATGCTTTAAATTAATAAACTTATATGATTGGGAATATAGTTTATCCTTTAAAAATACATAAGATACAAATAGATATATACTACTTAAACTTCCTACTACTAATGACGCTCTTTCATCATTATATAGATTACATACATTAATAACTATAGGAAAACTTAGTAAAGTTAAATTACTAAATCCATCTATATAAGTAAATACAAATATAAAAAATAAAATTCCTATAGAAATTACATATTGACTATATTTTTCTAAAGTTTTTATCCATAGGGGCAAACCACAAATTCCTATACTTATTAAACTTAAAAAAATTCTAATCTTAGAATTAGATGCCGAAAAATATATTATGTCATATAGTAACTGACATATAGTATATACTATAAAAATTTTCACATTTACCTTATTAATATTCTTTGTATCTTTCACTATATTTCCCCCTAACAGTTCATTACATTACACATTAATACTTTATTATCGAAATAAACTATTTAATATTTACAACATTTTTAATTAAAAAACAACTTGTAAAAATATAATTTTACAAGTTGTTCTTAATATTTTTATTATTTTCCTTTTTATCGTCCTACTGATCCTTCAACTTCTAACTTATAAGGTAATTTGTTACCATCAAAGGTATAAACAGATATATAATATCTTCCTTCCTTATTAGCATTAAAAGTTCCTTTAATTTCTCTTCCATCATCGGAGCCATACGCCACTTCATTTCTATTTTCATCAAAAACTACCCATGTTGCTCCTGCTCCTGACCCTCTAGTTAATTTTATGTTAACTTCTCCTGGTGTAAATACATCAAAATAAAAATAATCTTGTGGATCTTCAGCATCTAAATTAGCTTGAACTGCTACTCCTGGTAAAATAGGACCATTAGCAAGTTCTATAGAATTATTAGGTTCCTTTTCTTTATTTATAGGGTATACCATTTTTAATATTTTTGCTTTGGTAGTTGCAACACTTTGGCCTCCTAGGTTGTCTGTTACCTTTAGTGTAACCGTATAATTACCTGGTTCTTTATAAACATGAATCGGATTTGCCTCATCACTCTTACTTCCATCTCCAAAGTCCCATTCATATGATTTTATTTCTCCATCTTCGTCTCTAGTTCCATTACTATAAAAACCTATCTTTTGATTATTAAACCCTTGATAAGGTCCTCCAATTTTTACTATAGGCAAGTTATTTTCAGATATATCTTTAATATTTACTGTACTAACAGCAGTAGAACTTTCTCCTTTATTGTCTGTTACTTTTAGTTTAATTGTATATTCTCCAACTTCTTTATAAATATGTCGTGGATTTGCCTCACTACTCTTACTTCCATCTCCAAAATCCCATTCATATTTAACTATTTTTCCATCAACATCACGTGAACCTTCACTAGAAAATTTTATATTATCTGTTTGTATACCTATATAAGGTCCATTAACTTTTGCATATGGTAAAGCATTTTGAGAATCTCCCTCTCTAGGAAGGTATCCATGAAATACTAAATCATAAGTAACTCTATTATTTGAATCTACCTTATAATTTGTAAAATAACATGTTACTGTTTTGTAGCCTGTCCATGTTTTTTTATCTAATTCTTTTAAAAATCCATTAGCTATTTCATTCATATCTTTAAAATCTTGTGCTTTTCCTTTTGAATTCTTTCCTTCAAATTTACCTCTTAAAGTAAATGTATCAAAATATTCAGATTTATCAATTTCTGTTTTTATATCTTTTAAACCTGCCAATGAAGATATTTCAGAATAAATTTCTTTTGGGTTCTTATAAGCATGTCTAATCAAATAATCATCCGATACTAAAGGAACAGTTAAAGTATCATACTTGTCTATTAATTCTTGCATATATTCTTGATAACAACGATTCAAATTAGAATCTGATTTTAAATTATTAATAAAATTGTCATACCCTCTTACATCATTATTCTTAATATATTCATTTAATTTATAAAAACTATCTGTTTGTTTGCGATGTAAAAGATCTATAAACACACATGCATAATTATAAAATTCAAAATTTCCATATGCTGAATTTAATACATCATTGACGGTATATCTTCCACCTTTATCTGTATTATGAATATTTTTTATTATGGTTTGTCTTGGAAGAATCCCATCTGTTCTTGTAGAACCTGCAAATAATTCTGCTCCTCCCTCTTCATACCAAGTTAATCTACTATTTTTATATAATTCTGTTGCACCCCACATACCGGGAATTGCATATCTTCCTTGTAAATAATGAGTATACTCATGTCTAAATAATTCTTCTAATGTATATATACTCTCATAAGTTTTTCTTTCAAAGGTAAAGAAAGTTCCTGTTTGTTCAATATACATACCACCATTATCGGTTGCATAACCATATAAAACATTATTCGCAGAGTATTCTTTAGGGCTATTATATATAACCATAGTTAAAACCTCATCTGGATTTTCCTTTTCCAATGGTTTATCTATGCCCATAGCTCTAAAGAATTGAGCATTTACTTCTTTAGATGCCCAATAAAGTCTTTTTATCTTATCCTCTTCTACTTTATCTCCAGCTTTTATAATCATTTTACCATTATCAAAAGTATACGTTTTAGGACAATATTTTTTTCTTCCTTCATGCTTTATTTTTTCAAGATCTATCTTTTTACCTTCTGAATTAATTCCATTATAATCACGTTTAATCTTATCTACTGCTTGCAAATATGGTATTCCTAAATAAGAATATATATTCATGCTCTTAGTCAAAGTCTCAATTCCTAACTTAGAATTATTATGCAATTTTCCTAATAAAGAAATACCATAAATAGCATTTTCTATAGCTAATGAATTCTTATCATTTAAATTACCCATTAAAGCTAACTTTTGTACCTCTTCTATAAATGGATTAATACGTCCATACCATTCTGTTTCCTCTGGTTTTTTCTTAGTATCCCTCAAATACATTTCAATATCATAACAAGAACCACCTAAAATAGCGTGAATGGCATTATCTTTAGTATATTTCCCACAATATCTATCTCTATTTTGATAAAAATCTTTTACTATAGGAGTTAACTTATTTATTACTTCTGAATTACTTGCAGTATTCCAAAGAAAATTTCCCACTCCAGCAACTATATCATCTTGAATCTCCGTACCTAGTTTAAAATTTTTATTATTTTCTATAGATAGTATTGCTGGTATTACATTAAGTCTATTATTTCTATCATATATTTCTTTTTTTAGATCTTTATTATAAAACGCTAAATAATATCCCGCTCTTACAACCTCTATTAATGTCGTTATTCCCTTTGCATCATTTTCAGTATATTCTCTACCTCTTTTCTCTATTTCTTTCAATAACATTTGAGTACGATTTTTATTTCTAAAAAACTCATATGCATCATGACTATAATTAAATAAGTCTGTTATATCTCTATGATCTGTTTTTACTAAGACATCTATTAAATCATAAGAATTCATTTGATTTAGTTCTCTTAAAGTATATCTTTTATTACTTTTATTACTTTTTTTACTTTCTGAAACTTTTACCTGAGATGATTTACTGTAGATATTTGATCTAACTGAACTGTTATTAATAGCATAAACAGGTAATATACTATTAAACAAAAAAATTGATGATAAGCCTATACTTATAGCTGTTTGCTTTTTTAAAGATTTATTTTTGATTTTTTTTCCATACTTCATAATATTCCCCCAAATAAATATTATATTATTTAACTTAGACACTCTTTATTTTATTAACTAATCCCCCCTTATCTTCTTAATTTTATTTTTGGCCCTAAAACTTAACTTTAATATGAATTTTAATATGAATAACACTTTATATATATTTTATACTTTTTCCGGAATAAGTCAATATTTTCTGAATATTCTTTTTTATTTTTTGTTTTTTTATTTAATTCATTTCAAATAAATTTTAAATTTCATTTTTAAACTTTATTTGAAATAAAAAAATCACTTTTGATATGGCAATAACCATATCAAAAGTGATTTAATGCATTATTAAGATTATTCTTCCCATCCTTCTGGGAATTCAGCATTGTGGTAAACTTCTTGAACATCATCATCATCTTCAAGTAAATCTAACATCTTTTGGAATTTCTTAGCATCATCTTCATTGATCTCAGTATATGTATCTGGTATCATTTTAACTTCCGCACCTAAGAATTCCATTCCTTGAGCTTCTAAAGCTTCTCTTACTGTTCCAAAATCTTCTGGTGTAGTAGTTACTACAAATACTTCCTCTTCTGAAGCAAAATCTTCTGCTCCAGCATCTAATGCCATCATCATAACTTCATCTTCATCTAAATCTGCTTTTTCTATTACAATTTCACCCTTTTGTTGGAACATGAAACCTACACAACCTGAAGTTCCCATATTTCCTCCACCTTTAGTGAAAGCACTTCTTACATTTCCTGCTGATCTATTTTTATTATCTGTTAATACATCAACTATAACAGCCACGCCACTTGGTCCATAACCTTCATATATTATTTGTTCATAATTAACACCTGCAAGTTCTCCGCTGGCTTTTTTAATAGCTCTATCTATTGAATCCTTTGGCATATTATTAGCTTTTGCTTTTGCTATTACATCTCTTAATTTTGGATTAGCCTCTGGATTTGCTCCACCTGTTTTAGCAGCAATAGCAATTTCTTTACCTATTTTTGTGAATATTTTTCCTCTTTTAGCATCTACTTTACCTTTTTTAGCTTGTATATTATGCCACTTTGAATGTCCTGACATATTAAATTCTCCTTCCAAAAATAAAACTTTCTTTATTATAATCTTTAATTATTATACCATGTTAACCATAAAATTTACAAGAGTGTGTAAATTTGAACACTTATAATATAAATACCTAGCGGTAGTATAATAATATTGCTATATATATTTATCCTTATTTTTTATCATCTTCAAATAAACGATTATCCAATTTAAAAAAGTACTTTTCATCATCCCTAAGTAATATTCCATTACCTGATGTTATATTCATAATTTCTTTTTCTATATCATTGATTTTATCTGATTCTAAAAATAATGTTAAAACTACTTTATCTGAATACTGAGTATCTTCTATGTGTATGTCATTTTGTGCAAAATTATACTGTATTTTTCCCAAAAGATCATATTCAAATTCTACATTTACTTTACAACCCTTAACCTTTTCTACTATTTGTCCTTCTTTAACTGCCATAGAGGCACCCTTAGAATAGGCTCTCGTAAGACCTGAAGCGCCTAATAAAATTCCTCCAAAATATCGAGTTACCACTATCACTGTATCCGTAATATTATTTTTCTTTATTACCTCAAGTACAGGCATTCCCCCTGTTCCTTTGGGCTCTCCATCATCACTATATCTTTGTATACCCATATTTTCACCTACCACATATGCATATACATTATGTCTGGCATCCTTGTATTTATTTCTTATTTCATCTATAAAAGCTTTTGCTTCATCTTCATTGTTAACTCGCCTTACATGTCCAATAAAAGTTGATTTTTTCTCTTCAAATTCCGCCGTAGCTCTATTTTTAATAGTAAAATAACTCAAGTACTTTCCCCCCTTATCTTAATCTACAATTTATTTTTTTCATTAATACTTTCTAAAAGTTCAACACAAATTTTTTTTACATATTCCTTATTTGTCTCTTCTAAAAGCTTTTCAACTTTTTCTTTACACTTCTTAGATTTTACTTTTTTTAATGATTTTAATGCATATGAAACAACTTGACAATTTTCATCTTCTAAAGCTCTTATAAGTGCCATTTCACCTTTTTTATCTGCCATTTTACCAAGAGCGGATACAGATAACCTTCTTATATTAACATTATTATGTACAGAAGATTTTATTAAGATTTTCATTCCTTCTTGTAATCGTAATTCTCCCAAAAGCCAAATCGCACTCTCTTTATCTTTCCAATTCATCTCTGAGTAATTTTCCACTATATAATCTACTAATTTTTTCTTTAAATTATATTGTAAAGTTTCTATTATTCTGAGACGTTCTTGTTTAGATACTTTTACAAGATATAAAAAAAGTTCTTTTTCATCTTTGCATTTAGAAAGTACTCCAAATTTAATTTTACCTCTAATTATATGTTGTTGCACCGTTTCTCTATTTAAATTTCTAATAGCCGCTATAGCATCTATAGACTTATCTTCGAGAAATAAATAATATGATATGTCCTCATCACAAAATTCTTTAATCTTATTCCAATTTATATTAACTAAACCTGTTCTCAACTTGCACTACCCTCTTTTTAAAATATCTTTTAAAACTTGAGTTCCTTTTATCATTCCATCCTGTTTTAAATTTGAAAACCCTAGCTTAAAATAGGATAATCCTTCTTTAAAATCTTTATAAAAAAATACACCTGGAGTTATTATAACATTTCTCTCTCTGCACTTATAAAACAATTCTAAAGAATCCATTTTATTATTTAACTTTACATATAAACTAAGTCCCCCACCTGATGGTATAAATGTTAGTTCCTCTTTAAAATCATTTTTTAAGATATTTGTTAAGAAATCATAGGTTATTTTATAACTTTCTCTAAAATTCTCAATATGATTTTTCCAATATCCCTTAGTTACATACAACTCTAACGCTCTTTGCATTAAACTCGATGTAGCTATATCAGTATTTATCTTAAAATTAATTATACTTTCCTTTAATCTTTTTGGTGGAATAAGATATCCAAGTCTAATACCTGGTAAAAATATTTTTGAAAAACTTTTTATATAAATAACTCTTTCATTTTTATCTAAACTTTTAAAACTTTTATACTGTATTTCATCTGTATATATAAGCTCTGATAAATAATCATCTTCTATTATATAAAAATCATACATATCAGCAAGTTGTAATATTCTTTTCTTTTTTTCTAGACTATAAGTAATTCCTGATGGATTTTGAAAATAACTCATAGTGTAAAAACATTTAATTTTATTTTTTTGCAAAGTTTTTTCAAATTTATTTAAATCTATTCCATCACTTTCTAAAGGAACTTCTAAAATATTAGCCCTTCTCCAATTAAATACAGATAAGGCACCATTGTATGTAGGTTTTTCTACTATTACATTATCTCTATTATTAATTATTGCCTTTGAAATAACATCTATTCCCTGTTGAGCCCCTGATACTATTAAGATATCATCTAAACCATATCTACCATTCCAAAAAAACTTACTTATACTTTCTCTTAAACCATCGTATCCTAAAACTTCTTTGTATATAAAAGCAGAGGCACCATCTCTATCTAGCACCTCATTTAATACTTTCTTAAAATTATTGATAGGAAAATTATTACTTAATGTTGATTCTCCTACAAAATCTATATATTGTTTATTGGAGTTATAATTTAACTTCTTTATTGTATTAGAATATTCTTTCTTAAATCTTATTAAAGTTGATTGATTTTTTTTTACATAAGTACCACTACCCATTTTTTGAACAGCATAGCCATCTTCTTCTAACTTGTTATATGCATTAATTATAGTGTCTTTATTTACTTTCAAAAAACTACTTAAAGTCCTTATAGAGGGTAATTTTTCTCCATCCATAATTTTTTCTTTTTCAACTAATTCCTTTAAATGTTTTTCTATCTTAATATACTTAGGAACTTCCTTATTAAAATCAACTCTAAACTTTTCCATATTTCCCCCTAAATATAATAAACATTCTCTTCTATCAATATATTACCTAAAGAACTCTTATATGGTCTTTTCATTTTATTTACTATTTCAAGCTCATATAACTTATTTAAAATTTCTTCCATATTAATTTTATATTCTCTGAATAATTTAGAAAATGCTATTTCTCTAGAACTTAAAGGTGTATTTATTTCTTTCATATAATTTAATAATAAAGAAGTATATACTTTCATGTTTCTATTTATATTATCATCTATATACTCTATTAATATTTCTATGTCTTTTTTTATGTCATTTTTTCTCATAAAAAATTCTTCTGCAATAGTTGAAAGTTTACTATCTAAATTCATGGCCATATTTACCACATCTCTATTTATCATGTATCCTGAAAAATTAACTATTAACTTAGCATATTCCCTAATACTTATACTAGCCAATGTGTATGCATTATAAATAGATTCCTTATACAAGTATTTTTTACATTCAGAAGTACTTTTCAATAAATCACTTAAAAAAACCATGTTCCATCTTTCACCACAAAAATCATTAAAAAACCGTTCTTTATCATATAATTCATCAATATCTTTATCATTTGAAAACACAAGTTTAGATGAAGAAAATAATCTATGAATATATCCCCCTTTATTAGCACCTATACATAGTGAAATAAACTTTTTCTTATCTATTAACTTAATATGAATGGGAATATCATTATGCTCTGTATATATATTGTTTATATTATCCAGTGGCTCATTATAAACCACAATAAGATCTATATCAGATTGTTCCCATAAGTCACCATTCATAATTGATCCAAAAACAAATAAAGCTAATACTTCCTTTTTTACTTTTAAACTTTCTACAGTTTTATTAAAGGCAATTTGATAATCTAAAATTGTTTTTGCCATACTGTGATATCCCCCATTCTATTTAAGTTCAAAAGAAATACATTTATTATAAATCTCATCATCTATTAAAGCCTTAATTTTAGTTCCTTCTTCTTCATAACTTTCCTCTAAAACTTTGCCATTTCTATGAATATAAGATACAAGTTTTTGTTCAGTGTATGGTATTAAAAATTCTTTTTCAAATATAGTTTGTGGCAAATTGTCACAAATCAATTCTAATAATTCATCTATATTTTTTTCTTCTCTTGCGGATATGCTAATTAACTTATATCTACTTAAATTCTGTTCTATATCTTTTAATTGCTCCTCTGAGACTTTGTCTATTTTATTTAGAACTAAAATGCAGTCTAGTGGATTTACCCCTAATTCTGTTAAAACAGCTTCTACAGCCTCTACTTGTTCATATAATTTTTCAGAAGAAGAATCTACTACATGTAGAAGTAGATCTGAATTTACAACCTCTTCTAAAGTAGATTTAAAAGACTCTACCAAATCATGTGGTAATTTTCTTATAAAACCTACTGTATCTGCTAAAGTAGCTACTCTTCCATCTGGAAGTGAGATGGCTCTTGTAGTTGTATCTAATGTTGCAAATAACATATCTGCTTCAAATACATTTTCTTTATTTGTATTATTATTTTTGCTTGGAACTATCTTGCACAATCTATTTCTTAATGTAGATTTTCCTGTATTAGTATATCCTACTAAAGAAAGTTTAGGTATATTTCCCTTAACCCTCTTTTCTCTTTGAACGATTCTTATACTTTTTATTTTTTGTAATTCTCTAGAAAGTTCAGTTACCCTTTCTCTAATTCTTCTTTTATCTATTTCTAATTTTTTTTCACCTGGTCCTCTAGTACCTATTCCTCCACCCGTTCTGGATAATATTGTACCTAATCCTATTAATCTTGCACTTCTATATTTAAGTTGTGCAAGTTCTACTTGAAGTTTAGCCTCTCTACTTTTTGCCCTTCTTGCAAATATCTCAAGAATTAAAGTTGTTCTATCTATGACTTTTACACCTAAACTATCTTCTAAATTTCTAACCTGTGCTCCTGATAATTCTTCATCAAAAATAACGACATTAGCTTTCAATGCTTGAAGTAACATACCTATTTCATCTACTTTGCCACTACCTACACAAAAAGCTTTATCCTCTTTATTTTTCTTTTGAAATACTTTTTCTATAGTTTCAACATTACATGCATATGCAAGTTCTTCTAATTCATCTAAACTATCTTCACTTTCTATTCCAACAAGAATAGCTCTTTCGCCTTGTTCTTCTTCGATTTCATTATGCTTAATCAATTCCTCGATATGAGCAATTTTATCTAAGAAGTCTAAATTTTTTGCCTGTTCTACAGATAAATTATATACTTCTTCATGAATCAAAATGTTATTTTCTATAGCACAATATCCAACATTTACTTTGCAAGGTACATCTTCTTTTACCCCTATAGCTACAATACAATCTAATTTTAATTTTATAAGTGCAGATAAGTCTAAGGCTGAAAGTTTGGGATTACCATTTGGATGAGTATGTATAACCCTAACTCCTGACAATCTATTTTCCTTAATATCAATAAGAGGTAATTCTACAGTAGAACTATCTCCAATACCAACACTTACTACCTTTCCTTTTCTATTTATGGCTACACTTACTTCTCTTTGTAATTTTAGAGTTATATTCCTTAATACCTCAACTAATTCTTCTGTAAAAATACTATCTTTCCACTGTCTAATTTCATATATATCTTCTAAGACATTTAAAATACTATCTCTTACTCCATCTATATTTCCATATATCATTAAATCATCTCCTTATCCTAAAGGATTCTCTTATTAAAAATTTTCATACATTATTAACTATATGTCCAACTATTCTTGACAACTATTATTTAATTCTATACTATAAAAAGAAAGTTGTAAATATTAATGCAAGGTGGGATTAGCTTGGAAAAGAAAAAAATAAATATACTAATTAGTTCAGAAGAAATTTCTAATAGAATAAAAGAACTAGGTAGACAAATTTCAAAGGATTATGAAGGTAAAAGTGTTTATGTACTTTCACTTTTAAGAGGTAGTTTTATATATACTGCTGATTTAGTAAGAGAATTAGAAGTTCCAACTCAAATTGGTTTCATGACTACTTCAAGCTATGGACATAACGAAACTTCATCAGGCACAGTTCAGGTTGTACATGATATTCCAGATGATATTAAGGGTTTAGATGTATTAGTAGTAGACGACATAGTAGATAGTGGTACAACTATGGACTTTGTTATGAATCATGTAAAAGAATTAGGTGCTAACTCTGTTAAATGTTGTGTACTTTTAGATAAACCTGATAGAAGAAAAGTGGATATAAAACCTGATTACTGTTGTTTTGAAATCCCAGATGTCTTCGTTGCAGGATATGGATTAAACTATGGTGATTTTTATAGAAATATTCCTTATGTATTTAACTGGGAAGAATAATTTTTATAGAAATACTTATAAATAAAAAAACATGACCTTATTTAATGGTCATGTTTTTTTATTTACTTTTATATCCTATTCCATCTAAATCTAATTGTAATGCCGTATCTGGAATTTTTCCTACTATAACTGTTTCAGAAATAGGTAATTCACTAACTAAATCTACATCAAAACTTTTCATAGGAAATATAATCCTAACCTTAGTTTTAAACTTTATAAAGATTTTATGCATAGTTTGATTTATTCCTGCACTTTCAAATACGGAAGAATAATTAGTTTCTACATTACTTAATGGTTCCATTTTTACTTTTATTTTTGGTCCTAAATAAGATAATAAATTATTTTTAGTTATGTATCCTAATGTTAGCTCTATCCCAACACTCCCTAATCTATTTAACGCTTCTTGACTCTTTAATGACACATTGTTTGCTAGGAGGTTTAATTTTACTGTATCTGCTCTAAGCATAACTATATTCCCATCAGAATCTTTATCTATTCTTACTATATCATTATATCTAAATTTTTCATTTAATTCATCTAATATACACTTATCTACTGTTTGAATAGCCTTTGCTCTCATTTCGGCTTCGGAAACTGCAAGTGCAGTAGGTAAAAATACCTTATCTAATGTATATACTAAAATAATAAAAATTATAAAGATAAGAACCACTATAAAAGTTACTTTTGTTTTTTTCTTAATAATCACTTTATCCTACCCTTTCCTTATCTCCAAATACTTATAAAAAATATAGTATACGGATAATTTAAATTACCTTTAATAATATTTCATATCTAGTAATTTTTTCAATTTTTATTATAGTTTATTATAAAAAAACATACCTTATGTTATAATAAATTAAAAACTTTATTTCTTTTAATATATTAATTATTTGTGATATAATGACTTTATAATTTTTACCCTACCATAAGGAGGACAGTAAATGAGTGAAAACAAAAAAAAGAAGAAAAAAAGCAAAAAAAAATCTAAGAAAAAAACATTGAAAATTGTATTGCTTTCAATATTATTTATAATACTAACTTGCATGGTTATCTTAGGTGCAGTAATTCTTGGAATGGCTAAAACCGCTCCTTCTGTAGATGTAAAAACTGTAACCTCATTAAGTGAACCTACAAAGTTTTATGATGATAAGGGAAATTTAATAGATGAATACTTAACTGTTGAGCGACGTGACCCTGTTGAATACAAGGATATCCCTCAAAACTTAATAGATGCTTTTGTATCTATAGAAGATGAGAGATTTTGGAAACATAAAGGAATTGATTTTAAAAGACTTGCTGGAGCAACACTTGGCAATGTTAAAAAACTTTTAACTGGTAAGAAAGGTTTCCAAGGCGGTTCTACAATAACTCAACAATTAATAAAACAACGTTATTTTCTTACGGATTCTTTAACCAATAGACTTAATATTGAAAGAAAAATTCAAGAAATGTATATGTCATTAGAACTTGAAAAAATATTGTCAAAAGAAAAGATTCTTGAGACATATATGAATACCATTCCTTTAGGTGGTACAGCTTACGGTGTAAAATCTGCAGCTAAACAATATTTTAATAAGGACTTAAAAGATCTAACCTTAACAGAATGTGCATTTATTGCTAGTTGTGCTCAAAGTCCCTCTGTTTCATATGGTGCTGCTAAATATGCATATGATAAAAAACAAATTCATGAATCACCAAGAACTCAAGCTATTTTAACTAAAATGTTTGAAAATAAATATTTAACTCAAGAGGAGTATGATAAAGCTATTTCCCCTCAATTAAAATATAGCTTTAATCATAATACTAGAAATAAAATGAGTTATGAATGGTTTTCAAGACCTGTTATTGAAGTTGTAATGAATGACTTAAAAGAAAAGTATAATTATAGTGATAATGAAGTAAATGCACTTTTAGCTAATGGTGGATTAAAAATTTATACTACTATGGATACTAAATTACAAAATAAAACTCAAGATGTTTTAAATAATAATATCTATTCAAGCCAAAAAAACCTTCAAGCTGGAACTACAATTATGAATTATCATACTGGTGAGGTAAAAGTTATAGTTGGAGGTAGAGGAGAACAGGAAGCTCTTTCTTATAATAGAGCAGCATCTAATAGATTTTTAAGACCACCTGGTTCTGCTATTAAACCATTAACTGTTTATAGTCCTGCTATAGATACTAAAGTTCTTACTGCAGCATCTATAATTCAAGATTCTAATTTACCACATGACATGCAAGTTAAGTATTCGGATAATGGAAGACTTTATAATCCTCAGAATGCCGATAGAAATCATTATGGTAACGTAACATTAAGATATGGTCTAAAACATTCTTTAAACGTAGTTGCTGTAAAAACTATAGATGCATTAGGAGAAGATAAAAGAGGTCTTGATATATCTATGGAATATGGTAAAAAATTTGGATTACAATTAGATAATACAGATCACAATATGCCAGCACTTGCCTTAGGTCAGCTTGATGCAGGTGAATCTAATGGAACAAATCCTCTTACATTATCTGCTGCTTATGGTACTTTTGGAAATAACGGTAAATTAACAGCACCTAGACTTTATACAAAAGTAGTTGATAGAGATGATAAACTTCTTTTAGAAACTAAAGCTCAATCAAGACAAGTTATTTCTCCACAAGCTGCGTATATTATGTATGATTTATTAAAAGGTCCAGTATCTGCAGGTGGAACAGGGCCATCAGCACAATTTGGTAACATGAGTGTAAGAGGTAAAACTGGTACTACTTCTAGTAATAAAAACTTATGGTTTTCAGGTTTAACTCCTTATTATTCTGCTGCTATTTGGGTTGGTAATGATGATAATACGTCTATACATGGATTAGGTAGTTCAACTGTAGCTAAATTATGGGGAAATATAATGAAAGAGGCCCATATAAATTTACCTGATAAGACTATTGAAAAACCTGAGGGTATAGTCGAAAAACCCGTTTCCTCACTTACAGGAAACTTGGTAAATGATTTTTCTAGTATGTTAAAAGGTTCTTTAACTTATAAAGAGTATTTTATAGATGGTACTGAACCTACAACTATAGAAGAAAATATATATACTACCGCAAGAGTGGTAAGAAAATCTGATGGTAGATATGTACTTGCTACAGAATATAGTGATCCTAAGTTAGTAGAAGAAAAGGTATTTATAAAAAGAGAGTATGCTTCCCGTATTGATGATTCTCAAAAACATATTCTTCTACCTACAGAATATGATGATGCTAAATCTAATCAAATTCCAGAAAAAAAAGAACAAGACAAACCTAATGATAATAATAAGGAACAAAATAAAAACAATGAGAATAATCCTTCTATAAAAGATGATAATAATAAAAATAATATAAATAATAATCCTAACAATAATAAACCTGAAAAACCTAATAACGGAATTGAGCCTAAACCTAGTAATCCAGATGCTAATATAAATAATAATATATAAATAAAAATATCCTAGAAAACTTTCTAGGATATTTTTTTATTCTTTAGTTTTAGGATTAAAAATTATTGCCATTAAATATCCAAAAACAATAGCCGATGCTATTCCTCCAGCTGTTCCTTTAATACCACCTGTAAATATCCCTAATAATCCTTTTTCATGCACTTCTTTAATTGCTCCCTTAGCTAAAGAATTTCCAAATCCAGGTAGCGGAACTGTTGCTCCTGCTCCTCCTATAGCTATTAATTTATCATATAATCCGAAAGCTCCTAATATAACACCTACCGTTACAAAACTAACTAAAATCCTGGCTGGTGTAAGCTTTGTAGTATCCATTAATATCTGTGCTATAACACAAATTATTCCACCTATAATAAAGCTCATTACATAATTCATTATTTTTATTCCTCCCCAATTTCTACAGCTACTGCATGGGCTATACCTGGTATACTTTCACCTTGTAATGACGATGTTGGACTCATTAAAGCACCTGTAGAAACTAATAATACTCTTTTCATCTTTCTCATAAGTAAATTTTTATAAACATATCCTGTCATAACTACAGCAGAACAGCCACATCCACTGGCACCACACATAACATTTTGTTCATCTATGTTAAATATCTCAACACCACAATCCTTATAGACCTTTCTAATATCATATCCGTATTCTAGTAACAGTTCTTCCGTCATTTTCTTGCCGAACATTCCTAAGTCACCTGTTATGATTAAATCATAATCGGAAGGTTTTCTATTTGTATCATACAAATGTTGTTTTATAGTATCCACAGCTGCTGGTGCCATGGCAGATCCCATGCTATTAGGATCCGTTTCTCCATAGTCTTTAACCTTACCAGTAGTTACATGAGTTACATAAGGATAATCACCTGTTTTTCCTAAAAGCATTGCTCCTGCACCTGTAACCGTTCTTTGAGATGTTGGTGATTTTTGAGAACCATATTCCAGTGGGGTTCTAAACTGTCTTTCTGCGGAAGAAAAGTGTGAAGAAGTAGCCGCTATTGTATGATCGGCAAATCCTCCATCTATCATCATAGCTGCCATACTAAGAGATAATGCCATTGTAGAACATGCACCATAAAGTCCTATAAAGGGTATATCTATATTTCTAACAGCAAAATTAGATGCTGTTAATTGATTCAATAAATCACCAGCCAATAAATAATCTATATTTTTATCTGTTAAATTAGCTCTTTTTATACATTCTTCTATAGCTATATATGTTAAACTACTTTCTGCCTTTTCATAAGTTTCTTGACCATTTAAATCGTCCTCAATTATTTTGTCAAAATAATCTTTTAAAGGACCTTCTCCCTCTTTAGGTCCAACCACATTATATGTAGCTATAATTCTAGGCTTATTATCCAAGACAACAGTTTGTTTACCAATTCTTTTAGCCATTTTATCACCTCAATATAAACTTTTATTAAAAAATTTTTCTATATTTTAAATAAATAATAAATTAATCCTACTATTACAGATGATCCTATACCATAAACCAGAACGGGACCTGCAATAGTAAACATTTTAGCTGCTACTCCAAATATAAAACCTTCTTTTTTAAATTCCATGGCTGGAGATACAACAGCATTAGAAAATCCTGTTATAGGAACTAAAGTACCTCCTCCGGCATATTCTGCTAACTTATCATAAAACCCTATTCCAGTTAAAAACGCCCCTAAAAATACCATTGTTATAGCTACAAATGCTGCTGCATCATCTTTAGGTAGTCCAAAAAACTTTTGATAGAATTGACTGAATCCTTCCCCAATGGTACAAATTACACCACCAACCCAAAATGCCCTGAAACAATGTATCAATATAGGTGGTTTAGGTTTATCTTCATTGTTAATCTTTTGAAATTTTATTCTTAACTCTTTATCTTTTTGTTCTTCTTTCTTTTTAATAGCATCTTTTTTTCTATTTGTCACAATGCACACCTGATAAATACATATCAGGATTTTCACCTACCTTTCCACTTAGTTAATTTATAATTATAGTTTTTGCAAAAAAATTTTTTTTAAACTATATTCTCTTAAAGTACTTACATTTAATTTATCAAAAAATAAAAATAGCTAATTAAACCTTTCAGTAAAATTAGCTATTATACATATATTTTTTTATCCACTTAACTTTTCTCTCATTTGTTTTAAAACTTTTTTTTCAATTCTAGATACCTGAACTTGACTTATTCCTAATACTTTTGCCACTTGAACCTGAGTTTTGTCTTTAAAATATCTTAGTACAATTACTTGTCTAGATTTTACATCCAAAGTTCTCAGTAATTCTTTTAAAGCTATTCGATCTACTAATTTATCATCATCATCAGAATTATTTCCGATTTTATCAATTAAAAGTACTGGTGCTCCATCATCTTGGTGTATTGTATCGTATAAATATTGTGGTCCTGAAATCGCTTCTAATGCATATATAACTTCTTCTTTCTCCATTTTACTATATTCTGATAACTCTTGAATAGTAGGTTCCCTTCCTAAATCATTAGTTAATTTTTCTCTATCATAATGTAATTGTTTGGCTGTATTTTTTACGCTTCTACTTACTTTAATAATTCCATCATCTCTAAGAAATCTTTTGATTTCTCCCATAATCATCGGAACTGCATATGTAGAAAATTTAACATTAAATTTATTATCGAAATTATTTACTGCTTTTACAAGTCCTATACAACCTATTTGAAATAAATCTTCATATTCATATCCTCTATTTAAAAATTTTTTGCATATGGAAGCTACTAATGGAAAATTTAATTCTGTAATCTGATTTAAAGCATCTCTGTCTCCACTTTTTGCCTTTTGGATTAACTCTATATTGTCATCATAGTTAATATCCGTATTTAGATTTTTAATATTTCCCATTACATCCCACCTAGCTCACTGATTTAAATATTTTCTTTAAGGTTACAATTGTTCCTTCACCTTTTTTAGAAGTAACTTTCATATTATCCATAAAAGTTTCCATAACAGTAAATCCCATTCCTGATCTCTCAAGATCTGGTCTAGAAGTATATAAAGGTTGTACTGCTAAATCAATATCTTCTATTCCTTTTCCTTTATCACGTATAATTATTGTAACTTCGTTACCATCTATTTGTGCTTCTATGGTAACCATACCTTCTTTTTCTCCATATCCATGAATTATAGCATTAGTTACAGCTTCTGATACTGCTGTTTTTACATCTGAAAGTTCTTCAATGGTAGGATCTAATTGAGAAACAAAGGCTGCTACAGTAACTCTAGCAAAACTTTCATTTTGTGATTTACTTAAAAACTCTAACTTCATCACGTTTTTATACATGCTTATCCCCCCATTAAATATTTTCTAAAGCATCCTCTAGAGTTTCATATCCTTTTATTATTTTATACATACCTGATAATTCAAACACTTTATTAACAGGATTTTTAACTTTAGCCACTACTACACTACCATTTTTTGCATTTAATTTTTTATATCTCCCTATTACTACACCTATACCTGAGCTATCCATAAAAGTTACTCCATTAAAATCCATAATTAGTTTCTTTATATCTTCTCTATCTAATCTATCATCTATTTTATTTCTAACTTCTTCTGCACTATGATGATCTAATTCTCCATTCATATGTACAACAAGAATGTTATTAAAATTTTCAAATTCTAAAATCATATTCATCCCCCTCATATTTATATTTTACAAAATTATACCATATATTTCCATCAATATCTAGTGTTTTATTTATAATTTTAACCTTTATTGTATTTTTTATACATTATTTTTCTTTTATCCATGAATTTATTACTCTTTCATCCTCATAGACAATATTAAAATAACTTTTAATATCTTCATAATCTATTTTTTCTTTCCACATGTCTGGAATAAATAATTCCATTAAAGTATTAGGATAATATTCATATAAATCTCCCCCTAATTTTTTAGCAAAAGTCTTAAAATAAAATTCATATATAGGACTATTTAACAATTGTAACAAAAATTCATAAGAATATATATTTTCATCTTTTATAGTAAGAGCATATATATCTGCTGAAAAATATCCACCCTTATCTAGTGCAAATCTATTTTTCTGTGCTTTGTAAGGAAATATTATTTTTTTACCTTCAAATATTTTATAGTCTCTTCCCCATTGTAAATTATACCATTTTCTGTATCCCTTTTTAACTTCTCTTCGATTTTCTAATTTACTTTTATAGGGACTTATGTAGCTCATTGTGTTTTTATAGTGTTCTTCTTCCCCAATAAAATTTGTATATATAATATATTTATCTTCATGTTTTACATCAAACTTATCTATATCTTTGTTCTTTATCCAAGGCCTTAGTAAAACCTTTTCTATAAAATGTTTTTCATATTGTTTTTTCGTTACAACGAATGCTTTATCACACCCTGTAATAATTCCTTGATGAGATTCACATATATCCTTAAGTTGTACTTTACTCTTATTTTTAATTTTTTCTATTATTTTTTTCTCTTTATTACTAATGAATGACCAATTAATTCCTTCTATATTTTTTAGATCTAAATAAAATATTTTAGCTATTTCTTCTTCATTAATTTTTTCTTTCTGAAAAAACTTAAAAAATATTTTTTCTTTATTTAAAATAGGTCTTACTATTTTAGTTTCACTCTTAACTTTTGAACTTTTCTTTAAAAATAAAATCACAGGATCCACGCCAATATTTTTAAACGGTCTTACCCCATAAAAATCTATTATAGCTTTTATTTGAGTATTTTTTTTAATATATTCTCTAAGATTTTTAGCACTTAATGATTCTAAAAAATATCTTGATGTAATAAAATTTATATCTCCATATTTTTTAACACATTGTATGGCCTTTAAAAAGAAACAATAATATATGTCTCCCTTGTCCTTATATACCTCTTTAAAATTTTCTTTTAAGTATTTTGTATAATCCTTATCTATTGCCTTATGTCCAACATATGGCGGATTTCCCAAAAAATAATCCATAGAAATAGTTTTTAATTTTAAAAAATCTTTGCATTTAATATTCAAACTTACTTCTTTACTTAAATAAAACAAATCTATTTTTAGTATCTTTAATGCAAAACTATCTAGATCATATCCATATATATTATATTTAATGATATGAAAACCTATAGATTCCTTAGTTAATTGTAAATTATTAATTCTATTTATCTCATTTAAATTTTTGTTATAGAAGTTTTTTAATTTTTTATACAAAGGTATTATAATATTTCCAACACCACAAGATGGATCACAAAACTTTAAATAAGGATTTTGAATTAATCTATCACTCTCTATAGTATTTGTAACAATATACTCCGCTATTTCTTTAGGTGTATATACAATTCCATTACTTTTTTCAGTATTATTGGTATTTAAAATATTTTCTTCATAGTATTGCCCTAAAGTTTTAAGTTGCTCTAATTTTAAATTCTCCCTTATAATACTTATTTTTTTAATTTTTTCTTCTGAATTTATTTCATTATTTTTTATAATTTTAAATAACCCCTCTATATCTTTAACAAAACTTTTCCCCATAATTTTGTTTCTCCTTAGTTTTATAATGTTTTATATAAATTTTAACAGATATAAAACACCTTGCATTATTATACAAGGTGTATCTACAAATTTTAAAATAAAGTTGTAAGCAAGAAAATTAAATGTGCAGAAACTCCTGCTAATAATCCACCAATAGTATGACTTATTATAGCCTTACCTGTTAAATTTCTATATTGTAAACTATCCATCATTGCTACATGTGTACTCAAATATCCACTCCAGCACATACCCATAGCTGTAAATACAGCTATTTCATTTGCCCCTATTAATCTATTTTCTAGGAACTTAGGAACTAGACTCATTGCTGCTCCTACAGCACCTAGAGATGTAATTGGAAATGCTATGGCCTCTGAACTTTGAAAGCCTAGTAATGGTTTTATAATAAAACTGATTTTATCCCCTAGCCAAGGGAAAAATCTTATACCTTCATAAGCTGCTCCGGTATATTCTCCTGCTGGTGATGGCCCATTAGTTAGTATTAAAACTAATGTACATATTATTACTACCCCTGGAATTACGGCAAGTCCAAGATCAACTCCACTTTTTCCACCTTCAAGTACAGACTCTAACAATCTACCACCTACCGAGCCTTCTCTTATTTTTCTATAGTTAATTGTATCTATTGAAGTATCTACTTCTTCAAACGAAGGGGCTTGTTCTCCAAATTCCTTTTTAGCATATCTGATCATCATTCTAACACTTATAATACTACCAATTATAGCTCCTATATTCCCTATAAAAGCAGCCATAATAAACTTTTCTCCATTAGGTCCCTTTTGTGCAATCATAAATGTAGTTAAAATTAATCCCATTCCAAAGCTAGTTCCTAAATTAGTTAAGGCAGGTACTTGATACTTTTTAAAATACCTTAAAAAATCTTTGTTATCTGCTAATGTTATAATTGCTGGATTATCTGATAAATATGTAGTAAGAATACCTAATGAAGCAACCCCTGGTAAATCGTATAATGGCTTCATCAAAGGTGATAAAATTTTATTTATAATAGCTATTACTCCAAACTCTGAAAAAACAGATGCTACAGCTCCCGCAATTACAGCTATAGCCATAATCTTAAATACTGTGTTTAACAACAAATCATGTCCTGTTTGCATTAGAGTATTAAACATATTTGAAACGCCCATCTTACTGCCTAAAATGGTAAAAAATCCAAAAAACAATATTATACATAAAAAACCTTCCAAGCTTACCGCCTTTTTATATCTTTTGTTTTCCATATTACTCCTCCGTATACTTTAAGAAGTTAAAACTACTTATTTATCCTATGTTCTAAAATTTCTAATATTTGCTTTTTCTTTATTTCCCCTACATCTAAAATATTATTACACTTATTTAATATATTTTTCTTTAATTCTTCATCTTGTAAGCCATTTAAATTTATTTTAACATTTATTAGGCAACTTTCAACACCAGCATGTAACATTATTACTGCTACCCCTGCATCAGGTATTATGCCCTTATTGCCATATTTTACTGCTGTTAATATAAAATCATATAATTTTTCACTCTTTTCAAGAATCTCTACTGGGACTTTTAATGCATTTTTATAACCCTTTTTAATTTCTTCACTTCTATACTTTTTTTCTTGTTCTGTGTCCTTAGGTAGTTTAAATACCTTAATAAAGTCATTAAAAATTTCTGAGTCCCTATGTACTAAACTTGCAAATTCATCAACTAAAATCTTACTTTGTTCATAATGATTATGAAAAATTCTTTTTTGTTCTTCATCCAATTCTTTGTAAATTTTTTTACCAAAAGTTAAACTGAATACCATGCAATTTAAAGCACTTCCTAATGCTGCACTTAATGCAGCTACACTTCCTCCTCCTGGTATTGGTTCACTAGAAGCAAGTTTTTTTAAATATTCATCTACGGTTAAATTTATAAGCATTATTTCTCTATTCCTTAAGTTAATAAATAATTTATTTTAAATGATAATCATATTACTTACTAAGGAATTAAAACCTCCCTTTTCTCTAAACATCATTAATTTTTAAATTGTTGTATTATAAATCTTTAATATCTCATTTACTATATTTTCTTTTGAATATCTTGCTTTGCATTGTTCAATAATATCCATCGCATTATATTCATTATAATTTTTTATAATATTTTTCATTGCGTTTCCTAATTTGCATTCATCATCAATGGGAACTATTAATCCATTATGGGAATTTATAATACCTTCTGCTCCACCATTATAAGTTCCAATCACAGGTTTTCCACAAGCTAAAGCTTCTATATATACTATCCCAAAGGTTTCATGTCTTGATGCTAAAACAAAGGAATCACATTTATTCATACATGTTACTACCTCTTCTCTAGACAATGCACCTAAAAATTCAACTTTATCCTTTACCTGTAAATCTTCACTTAGCTTTTCTAATTCTTGCTTTTGACTTCCATCTCCACCTATAACTAATTTAGCCTTTTTGTCTTTAAAAGTTTTAGCAAAAGTTTTTATAAGTATATCCATTCCTTTTTCGCCTTCAAGAAAAGCTAAAGAAAAAAAGGTAAATTCCTCATTCTTATGTACTTTTTCAGGCTTAAACATATTAAAATCCAGCATATTAGGAATAAATATTATATCATCTCTACCAGTAAATTCTTCTAACTCCTTTTTTAATCCTTCTCCAACAGCAATTAATTTACTTGCATTTTGATAAGCATTTAATATATATTTTCTATAACTTTCCTTTACATATTTTGCTTTTTTCAAAGAAGAATGTTCTGTAATTACTAAAGGTATATTGTATTTTTTACTAATATACGCTGCACTTATTCCCCCCCAAAATGACGAATGTGCATGAATTAAATCAACTTTTCCTTCATTTTTTACTATATTTTTATATAATAAATCCATACGTTTATTAAAAATTTTAAACATTAATGGATTTTTAGGTAGATAATTATAATTCCTATATCTATATGTTTTTAGCCCATCTTCTATTTCAATATTTAATCCCTTCTTCTCCTGCACCTTTCCCATAAGTGTTAATGGCCATATCTCATTAAAGGCTATAGAAATTTTTACTCCACTTTCACTTAAAGCTAGTGCTTGTTCCTTAAAAAAGCTGCCATGTACTTTATTTCTAGAATTAGAATACCATGAAGGTATAAACATTACATGCATTTTCATTTACTCCTTTAAAATATTATATAATCTATTACCAATGTTACTCCATTCATACTCCATAATAGGTGCAGAAACCTTTTTATCTTCTACCTTTTGTAATATTTTATATAAACCATCCATCAAATCTTCTTCGTTATTATCTACTACTGTACATTTTTCATTATTTTCAACTAAGTATTTTATAGGATCATTTTCATCCCCTAAAATAACATATATAAAACTCTTAGTTCCAAAATAATCATATATTTTAGCAGGAATTTGATTAGAATTTTTATTTCCATATAATATTAAAATATCACTATGTAACATATAACTTAAAGCTTCTTTGTATGGTATTCTTCCCCATACTGATACAGCTTTTACATTTGATAGTTTTTCCTTTATTTCTTGGTTATCAATATTTCCGAAAAATAGTATATTTAATTTATTATATAATTTTTGATTTTCTTTTTCTAGTCTATCTAAAACAGCTATTAAAGGTCTTACATCTCTTAATTTACTAAATATTTCTCCTGCATATACTAAGTTTATTTTGTCTTTCATAATATATTTAGGACTTGCTTCCTCTAATATTTCTTCATATTTTTCTTTATCAAAACCTCTATTTATTAAATAAGTCTTTTCTTCTGGAATACCATAATATTTTATATAATCTCTTCTATTTGCATCAGTAACAAAAACATATTTATCGGCCTTATTAACAATCTTTTTTTCTAAAGCTGTTTCATATTTTTTTCTAATATAAGGCATATTAGCTCTAATAGGGTCTCGAACCCATGGATCACTCCAATAGGCTACCCATTGCAACTTAGGAAATTTTTCTTTTATCTTGTATGCGCAAACATGACTTGATGGTGGCTCATGCATAGAATACATGACATCAAAGCTTTCTTTGTTCATTAGTTCTATAGCATAATTTGCAGCTCTAGAAGCCCAATTAAAATACATATCTGGTGTAATTACTACAGATTTAATTTTCTTTAATAATTTATTTAGATTTGAAGGTTTAGTTTTATTTTGCTTTACCTCATTTGATTGAGAAATAACTTTTTTCTTCTTAGGCATTACTTTATTAAACAGTGCACCTCCAGAAATCGCATGAACTTTTACCCTCTTATCCAACATGCTTAAATTGTACCCGTCATAATAAATAGAATCTTTAGGGAAATCTACAGTTAATAAGTGAACCTCATTTCCTTCTATTTTAACTAAATTATTTAAATAATTTAAACATCCAATTCCTGCTGAATTACTTATATAAGGAGAATAACAAGCTATATATAATATTTTCATATTTACCTCCTAATTAAATTAAGCTTTCTTAATTTTTTTCTTTATCATTTTAATAACTTCATAAAATTCTTCTACTTTTAAAAGTACACAACTAAAACCAAATACTAATACACCAATAATAAAATTAATAATTAGAATTACTAGCTGATTACTAAATTTATATAGTATAACATTTTTTATAAATATTAATATTACACTCATAATTATAGTTGCCACTATTATCTTTAAAATTTTCTTCATGGTAGGAACTATATCATAATTTCCTATAACATTTTTAATTGTTCTTAATAACAATATTGAAGTTACAGCAGCTGCTATAGAAGAGGCTAATGCTATACCTGTAATTCCTAAAACCCTAAATAATGCCAAACTTAATAAAATATTAGTCATAACTCCTATTACACCATTTATTGTAGTTTCCCTAGTTTTCTGCATAGAAAATAAGGAAGAATTCAGTATATCTCTAACTCCATAAAAGGGTAATTGGAAACTATATCCTAAAAATGCTAATGAAGTTAATACTACGGCTCCTTCATCAAATTTTCCTCTTCCATAAACTAAAGATATAATATTTTGTTTTAATAAAATAAATGCCATCATTATTGGAATTAAAAATACACAAATCATTACAATAGATTTGAAAAGGTACTTCGTAAATCCCTCTTTATCATCTTCATTTATTTTATTTGCCATTAATGGATACATAACTGTAACTATAGAAGTAGTAATTGCAGTATTAGCAAATATAATCAATTTTTGAGCATAATCTAAGGCTGAAATAGTTCCTGCACCTAAGTAAGAAGCTATTTTTTTATCAACTATCATATTTAACGAATTTGCACCTGCTCCTATAATAACAGGTAATACTAATATCAAAATTCTCTTTACTCTTTTATCTTTTAAATTAATAAATGGTTGAATCCTATACCCATGTTTAAATAAGGAAGGTAATTGTGCTATAACTCTTAGTGCATTTCCAATAACATTTGCTATAGTAAGACCTAAAACATTGGTATTTTTAAACAACATTAAATATAATATTATTGGTAAATTAAAAAACAACCCTAATATTGATGGTATAATAAAATCTTCACATACCTGAAGCATTGCAGTATAACATGCATTTACACTTAAAAATAATATGTTAATTAAGCTTATTCGTGTTAATGAAATAGCTAGTTTCATTCTTTCATCATCAAATCCGCTAGCAAAAATTTTAACAATATCTTCTGTAAAAATTATTCCTAATATAAAAAGTACCATAGCTATAATTGTTAATATGGTGATTATGTTGTTAGAAAATTTAAACATTGATTTTTTGCCTTCTTTTACCTTAACTTGACTTAACATAGGTATAAAGGTAGTAGATATAGCAAGACCTATAAGGGTAAATACTGTGTCAGGAATAGTTACAGCTACATTATAAGCATCATTTAAAGCACCGGCTCCAAAATTGTATGCAACCAACATATCTCTACCAAGACCTAAAACCTTGCTAATTAACGTAACTATCATAACTATAATGGCAGACTTAATTACCTTTGAACTTTTCATTATTTCACCTTATTCTTTCTAATTACCAACCAAAGAAATTTAGGTATACTTCCTAATCTTTTAATTCTATATGGTTCTTTAAATACTCTGTAAAGCCATTCTAACCCTAAACTAATCATCCATTTAGGAGCTCTTTTTACTTTACCGGCTATAACATCAAAACTTCCTCCTACCCCCATAAATATAGTGGCTGGAATTTTTTCTATATATTGCAATATAAACGTTTCTTGTCTTGGACATCCCATAGCAACAAATAATGCATAAGGTTTTGCCTTTATTATATCTTCCACAATATCTTCAGCATTATCTAAATCAAAAAAACCATTTTGACTTCCTACAATATTTAAATTAGGATGTTTCTTTTTTATATTTACTATACATGCATCTAAAGTTTCCTGTGATGTTCCTAATAAATATACACTTTTTTCTTCCTTTTCACATTTACGTAAAAGTGTCTTCATAAGATCTATTCCAGCAATTTTTTCTTTTATAACTGGTTTAACCAATTTGGATGCCATTATGGTTCCTACCCCATCTGGAATAATTAAAGCATTTTCACTTATAAAACTTTTATGTATATCTTCATTTTTTAATCCTAAATATAACACTTCAGGATTTCCTGAAATAATATTTACCTTTTTATATTTAGAAATTTCATCTATAACCTCATCAAAGCTCTTATTATATACATCAAATCCTAAAATTTTAGTAAAGTTATTATTCATTTATTCTCTTCCTTTTATAAAAATTAATAATTCCTAACATAATAAACATAGTTATCATGATTTTAGGTATATTATAATAGCAATCAATTAAATTCATAATCTGAAATACTATAAAAGTTACACCTAAAACTTTTAATAAATATTTTTCTGTATTATCTTTACTATTTTTAATTGCTAATTTAACCGTAAACAATGAAGATATTATCATTGCTAAAAAAGATATAGTTCCTAAAATACCTAGTTCAGATTGTACCTTTAAAAATATATTATGGGGATGTTGGGCATGGTACCAACGACGAGTCTCTAACTCTTTAGGATATTTCTTCACATAATCAGGATATACAATCATAAAATTATCATATCCAACACCTAAAGTTTTATTGTCCCTAATTACATATGAAGCTGATTTCCAGATCTTTATTCTTGATGAATTTTGACCTGCATCAAATACTTCTATCATTCTATTCCTACTTACTGGTGCTATAAATAAAACTAACGTTAATATTATTCCAAAAATTATATATTTTTTATTGTACGTTAAAATTAACAAGAAAGTTCCTAGTAACAATGCTAACAATGCATTTCTTGATCCACAAACTATAATTCCTAGTAATAAAATAAAAGAAATTATAGTGTACATTATTCTTTTTTTAATATCTTGATTAACAAATATAAAAGTAATAGAAATAAACATAAAAAATATTAAATATACGCCTAAGTTATTTGGATTTTCAAGAAATGATCCTACTCTTATTTCCCTAGGAATTTTATTTAAAAATTTTAAATTTATATATTGTACTATACCTTTTAAACTAATTATAATAGAAATTAAAAAACCTAATTTTGTTACACCTATAGTAATCATTTTTTCACTAATTACATATGAAATAATAAAAAAGATAACTATATATAATGTAAATCTTATGCTTTGAGTTACTGTAATTCTTTTATCAATAGCATACAAAGTAGACATATACATTAACAAATTAAAGATTATCAATGTAATCCCTAAAGCAGATGTAAAAAAATCTTTTAATCCATAAAAAATTTTTTTTCTAAATTCTTTACAAAATATTATAGCTAATAAAATAATACCAATTAACAAAATTAATACATAATCAGGATTAAACTTAAATTTCCCTATTTTATTATCTAATGGAACTAAGGGATACACAATTAAATATACCATTAATAATAAATTTATAATATAACAAGAAATTTTTTTCATACCACATACCTTCTCTAACCTTTTATTTAATAACCCCTTCAAATTATAAATAAGCTTACCAACTTAATGCAGGTAAGCTCTCTTTTAAAGATTTATTATATCTAATTTTTTAAAATGCTCCTTCTTTTTTTAATACAGAAGTTACAGTTTTAAATAAAATTTTTATATCATAGAATACTGAAAAATTTTTTATGTATGTTAAATCATAAAACACTGTTTTCCCAAGTTCAATTTCTCCTCTTCCACTAACTTGTGCAAGTCCAGTTATACCTGGTACTACTAAAAGTCTTTGAGCATACTCTTTGGGATAATATTTAACTACGTCAGGTATTTCAGGTCTTGGTCCTACAAGACTCATGTTACCTATTAAAACATTAAAAAGTTGAGGAAGTTCATCTAAACTAGTTTTTCTTAAAAAACTTCCTACTTTTGTAATTCTATTATCAGACTTGCTTTGGAATACAAAATTACCTAAGTCCTCTGGATTTATTTTAAGTTCTGATTTTTTGTCTGCATTAACAATCATTGTTCTAAATTTATATATAGTAAAGTTTTTTCCATCTTTTCCTACCCTAATTTGTTTAAATATTGCTGGTCCTTTAGAATCAACTTTTATAGCAACATATAATATAAGGTATAAAGGTATTAATATAACTATACCTATAAGAGATAGTAGAAAATCTAAAATTCTTTTTATAATAAATTGAACCTTCTTCTTTTTAATATCATTTATAATGTCTATACTCGGCAAGTTCTTTTCCATAATTTCCTCCTATATTTTTTCAATTTATACCCTTTTAATATAGCAAAAATATTATTTTTTTACAATTAAATTTTAACTAATATTGAAAAAGAGGTTGAAAATTTCAACCCCTATTAGTTAAAATACCCAAACTACTTAAGATTTAATAATATATTTTCTAATTTTCTAGTGATACTTTCTCTAGAATAATTTTCTTTAACATATTTTCTACCATTTGCACCTAATTCTTTTCTTAGTTTTTTATCTTCATATAACTTTAAAACTGCATCAGCTATTTCTTGAGAATTCTCAGGTTCCACAACAATACCTGCCTTAGCATTATTTATAAGTTTTTCTGCTTCTCCTTCTACTGCTAAAACAATAGGTAATTCAGAAGATAGTGCTTCAAACATTTTTGAAGGAAGTGCACCTTTAAAAATATCAAGTTTCTTTAATGGAATAATAGTTCCGTCCATTGATGCTATTATTCTTGGCATATTAGGTTTAAGTTGTACTGGTAAAAATGTTATATTATTTAATCCTTTTTCTTTAGTCATATCTATAAGTTTTTGTTTTTCAGGTCCGTCACCGATAAATACAAACTGTATATCCTTTTTATCTTTTAAAATTTCAGCTGCATTCACTATTACTTCTAGTCCTTGTGCCAACCCATGAATTCCTGCATAGCATAAGGCAAATTTATTTTCTATACCTATTTTTTTTCTAAATTCTTCATCCCTATTCTCTGGTTTAAAAAATTCAGTATCTACCCCATTAGTTATTAGATGAACTTTTTCTTTTTCAAATCCTCTTCCAACTATGTTATCTACTATTCCTTGTGTTTGCCCTGTTACTGCTGCAGCCTTTTTATAGCAAAACTCTTCAAGCCATGTTGAAGCTTTTATAAGTGCCTTATTATGTAATACATCCAATTTTACTGCTGATTCTGGCCATAAATCAGAAACATTAAATATGAACTTTGCTTTTTTTCGTTTAGCAATTACATATCCTGACCATCCTAAAAATAATGGTGGTGATTCTGTAATAACTACATCCTGTTCTTCTATATGCTTACAACCTGTTAATACGGAAGAAAATGTAAAAGAAAGATAGTTTCGTAATCTCTTAGTAAAAGATTTTGATTTTGTAGCATATATACTTGTTCTTACAATTTTAATGCCATCTATTTCTTCTTTAACTAATTTCTTACCTCTGTATTCTTCAAAAATTTCGCCTTTAGGATAATTAGGCATTGCTGTTAATATAGTAACCTCATGTCCAAATTTTTTTAATTGTTTTGCAAACTCAAATATTCTATTTTGGGGCGCCCCAACCTCTGGAGGACAATATTGAGTTAAAAATAAGATTTTCATTTTGTCACCTTCTTTATACTAACTATTAATTAAATTAAGTATTTTATCTGCAGCGTGCCCGTCTCCAAATATATCTTTTTGCTCTTCCCTTGGAACAAAATTTACTATGGCATCTAATATCTTTTCTTTATTAGTTCCTACAATTATATTCCATCCATTTTGAACGGTTTCAACCCATTCTGTTTCATCTCTCATAGTAACACATGGTTTGTTCATAAAGAATGCTTCCTTTTGAACTCCGCCACTATCTGTAACTATCTTTTGTGAATGCATTTCCAATGTTATCATATCTAAATATCCAACTGGATCTATAACCTTAATATTTTCATTGAATTTTAATCCATAATCAAGCATATATTTTCTTGTTCTAGGATGCAATGGTAATATTATTTTTTTACCACTTTCATTTAAAGCTTCAATGATATTTTTAAGTCTATTAATATCATTAGTATTTTCCGCTCTATGAATTGTAGTTAAAATATAACTTCCTTTTTCTATACTAAGATCTTTTAAAATATTTGATTTTTCTTCTGCAAGTTTTTTAAAATGTAAAACCGCATCAAACATTACATCTCCTACATTATGTACACCCTTAATAATTCCCTCATTACTAAGATTTTCTTCAGCCGTTTTTGTAGGAACAAAAAGATATTTAGAAATATGATCTGTTAAAATTCTATTTTGCTCTTCTGGCATATTCATATTGAAGCTTCTTAGACCAGCCTCTACATGTGCTACTGGTATTAATAACTTACTGGCACATAGAGCTCCTGCTAAAGTGGAATTAGTATCACCATAAACCAAAACTAAATCCGGTTTTTCTTCTAAATATATTTTTTCAAGCTCTATTAACATCTTTCCTGTTTGATTACCATGACCACCTGAACCTACACATAGGTTATAATCTGGCTTAGGTATTCCTAACTCTTCAAAAAAAATCTTAGACATATTTTCATCATAATGTTGTCCTGTATGTATAAGAATTTCTTCATGTTCTTTTCTAATAACATTAGATACTGCCGCAGCTTTAATAAACTGTGGACGAGCGCCAACAACCGTTATTATTTTCATATATCTCACTCCTAACATAGGGTCTTATAAATTTTATCTACTTTATTAAAATTATCTTTAATATTATAATTTTTTTCTGCAAAAATTCTTCCTTGCTTGCCCATTTCAATTCTCAAATTTTCATCTACAATTAACTTTTCTAATGCTTTAGCTAGTTCCTCTTCATCTTCTTTTGGAACTACTATACTACTAACATCAGGATTAGTTGCTTCCGGCAATCCTCCAACATTAGAAACTATTGTTGCACTTCCACAAGCCTCTGCCTCTACTGCTGCCACTCCAAAACTTTCACTATCTAAAGTAGATGGAAATACAGTAATATCAAATCTATTAAATGCCTCTACAACTTGTTCTCTATTTATAAATCCCAAAAATTTAACATTATCATAAATATTTAATTTCTTACATAGTTCAAGTAAATATTCCTTTTGACTACCGTCTCCAGCAATCTCTAACTTTAAGTTATTGTATTTTTCACTTACTTTTGAAAAGGCTTTAATTAAATACTCTATTCCATACTTAGCTTCTAAAGTTTTTACTGTACCTACCGTAATATACTCTTTTTTATCATATCGCTTATCATTTGGTTTAAACATATCGATATCAACACCAAAAGGTGTAATTTCAATTGTTTTATTAGTATATAACTTAGTTTCTCTAGCCATTACTTTGCTAGTAGACATTATAACATCTGCCTTTTTTAAGTTATATTCTAATAGTTTTCTCTTTATTGTACTACCTTTAGGAAAATCAAAAACATCACTACCCCAAACAGATACTACATAAGGATGAAAATTACATAGGCTACCTAAAAGTCCATAACTAGTAGCATAGTGTGCATGTAAAATATCAGGTTCAATTTCCTTAACAAGTTTTTTAACTTTATTAAAATACTTTATATATTCTAACTTAGATGCATTACTTCCTGTTTGCATCTTATCCTTGTTAACATTAAAAGTATGAACTTCTACTCCTTCAATTTCTCCATAATTTAAAGAAATTACATGAACATCATACCCCTTTTCCTTAAAAAAATAACAGAATTTTTTAGTATGTATGCTACTTGCATCTGATAAATAACATATTTTCATTTATACTCCTCCATTACGAGAAAAGTTATTCAAATCTTCTATAACTTTTTTAGCTCTACTTTTCCAAGTGTTATTTTCACAAATTAAAGGAAGATTCCCTTCCTTTTCTTTTATATGCTCTCTAGATAAACCTTTAAAAAATTCGTTTATAGACTCAAAGTTATATTCAATACTCCATCCTATATTATTTTTCTCAATGAAATCTCCTGCTGAAGTATTCTTTACTCCTAACATAGGTTTCTCATAAGATAAGTAAGTAAATAACTTAACAGGCATAGCAAATTCCCAATAGGCTGTAGGCTTTATATATAAGTTCATAATATCGGAATTTCTAGCTATTGAGATAAGTTCTTCTCCCTTTTTATGAATAATATTTATTCTATCATTTAAATACTCTTCATATTCCTGTTTATTATTTTCCCATTCATTTTCTCTACAACATAGTGTTAAAAATAAATTTTTATTTTCTTTGACAGCTTTAAATAATAATTTGAGATTATATAATTCCTCATTAATTCCACCTACATAAAAGAGCTTAATTAATTTAGAAGCATCTTCATTTTTACACCCATAAAAAGTTAGATCTATTTGTTCAGTTCCTGGTGGAAGATCATAAATTTGTCCATTAAAATCTATATCCAAATACTTAAACATTTTATTAGATGGTAAATATAATACATCTATTAATTGTCTATATTTTTTTAAATCATATTCATAAAAAACTTTAGACACTAATTGTTTTACTATGTTTACTGAATTTTTATATTGTGGAAATTTCCAATGTATATCTCGATAAAATAATCCTATTGGAATAAGGTTATCCTTACAAAACTTTAAAAATCCAAAATCTAAAAATGGATATTTAGGTATATGGTTTTTTTCAGTTAATTGAGTAGGCATAGTAGAACTTTCACTATATACAAAATCATACTTAATACCTTGTTTTATATTATTCTTAATTTCTTCTATAGCATTCTTTCTTTTTTCACCATATCCCTCTATAATATCAACCTTATATCCATTTAATTTAAATCCATCTATCATTTTAATAGGTCTAATATTAGTCCCAGAAGTTACTTCTTTATTAATTTTGTATGGAACATGAAAAATGCATCTTTTACATTCCAAATTAATCAGTCCTTTAATTTAATTATTTTTACTACTTAGAATTAAATTTTTCTAGTTTATCTACTATATTTTGAAAATATCCCCTTTCTAATAAAATTTTAGATGATAAAAGTATAAGTACAAGTAATACTATTGAACTTATAGTGCTAAAACTATAGATATAATCAACAAATCCTCCTTGTGAAGAAGATACTAAAGTAGATGTTAGGAATATATACATAACTATATTAATAGGTGTCTTTTCTCTTTTGATAAAGAAAAGATATACAAGTTCAAATAATATTCCTACATATAGAGTTCCAAATATCACGCCTGGCATGCCAAAATTTGCATATGCCTCTCCTATAAATAATGTATTCATAACTCCAGCAGTACCACCTACTACTTTTTCAGGACTATAAAATTTCATAACCGCCCTTCCTGATCTAATATATGTAGCTCCCGGAGAAAAAATATTTAAAATCGTAGGTGCAAAACTTCTACCTTGTAAAAATGGTATATACATAGGAAATAAATCCACATGTAAAAATAAAGTAGCTATTTGAGTAAATATTATTCTTCCTAAAGGACCATTATATATATCCATTAATTTAGTATTAATATATCCTAACTTTAGGTAAATAATCACAAAAGCACATGCACTAAAAACTGTAAATATAACTAAAGTTTTTCTCTTAATTTTACCTTTAATTACAATGTTAATTAAAAGGAATACGAAAAGATAATTTATTATTGGAGATTTAGCATAATTATATGTTTTTATAAATAATGAAAATACAAATAACACATAAAATAATATTGCCCAGCTTTTCTTTTTAGTACATTTATAATATATATAAGCTAAATATGAAAGTAAAGGTGTAAAACCTAATACCAATATATTT
Organism: Hathewaya limosa; assembly: GCF_030815255.1. Taxonomy (NCBI): domain Bacteria; kingdom Bacillati; phylum Bacillota; class Clostridia; order Eubacteriales; family Clostridiaceae; genus Hathewaya; species Hathewaya limosa. Next base: position 45,470 of record NZ_JAUSWN010000010.1, on the reverse strand, counting down.
CTAATATATGGATTAATAAAATTAGTATTTGAAATATGAATTCTTTGTACTCCTGCATTTGAAACATGCCTATTAAATATCAGACCTAATAAAGGTATAGTTTTCATTCTGAAAAACATTAATAAAGCAAAGAATATACAAATACAACTAAATACAACAGTTATCAAAAATACATAACTTTCATTTTGTAAATTCATCTCTGAATTTAAATATTTATCATATTGTTTTCTTACATCCACCTTTAATAGTTTTGCCATTAACATCATGGTTAAAGGTAATGCTATGGCTACAAAACAAATAACATAATACGTTCTATCTATAGTACTTATGTTTGTAACCTTTCTTATTAAATAATGATCCGTAAATCCTAAATAAACTAAACTAGATCCTATAAAATTATGTATCAAAAACAAATAAAATAAATAGGATATTATATTGAATTTTTGTAAATTTAAAGTTCCACTGGCTTTATAAAATAGATATAAACTTAAAAAAAACACAATTGTCACTAAAGCAAATCTTAAATACAAATTCATCACCCAATTACCTAAAAATTTCTTCGTTTAATAACTTTGATTTAGTATACACATCAGCACTCTTAATTTGGTTTCTATATTTCTTTATTGGTTCTATATTGTTTTTTTCATCTAAGTAAATTTCTTCTATTTTATCATTATTAGCCAAAGGTCTTAAATCAGTTATATAATTTCTTCTTAAATCTGCAATTCTTAAATTAGAGAACTTTTTAACTATACTTATATCTTTCACAAAATTAGTATCCATATTTAATTCTTCTAACTCTTTTAAATTTCCTAAAATATCTATTTTTCTAATTCTATTTTTGCTTATATTTAACTTAATAAGTGCTTTCATCTTTCCTACAGACTCTATATTTTCTAAACCATTTCCTTCAAGATAAAGTTCTGTTAAATTTTTCATTTTTTCTAGTCCTGATAAACATTGAATATTATTGTTATTTGCATTTAATACTGTAAGTCCGTCTAATACATATATATCCGATATATCTGAAAAAATATTTTTTGATATATCTAATTCCTTTAAATTTTTTAAACCTAGTAATGGTTTTAAAGATTCTAAGTGATTACTTCCTACTTTTAATGTAACTAAGGAATTTAAATATTTTACATTCTCAACGTTTGTTATATGATTATTGTTTAAATGTAATATTTTTAATTGTTTACACTGTTTTAAAGGACTTATATCATCTATGTTATTATTATTTAAATATAACTCATCTAGTCCTTTTAACTTTGCTATCTGAGAAATATCCGTAATTTTATTAAATTGAACATCAAGTACATTTAAGTTAAATAAATTTTCTATACCATCTAAACTTTTTATTTCTCTTTTAGAGGCATCTAATTTCTTTACATACATAATATCTTTTTTATGTATTTTACCTATAGGTTTTTTTATTTCTTCTCTAACCGCTATCTCTAAATCATGATCTTTAAATTTAATCTCTTGATTATTTAGCACTAAATCATTATCATTACTAGATTTTCTCTCTACCATATTTATCACAAAAACTCCTACACCTAATACAACTAAAAAACAAATAAAGAAAATAGTTTTTTTATTTAAAGCCAAATTCTTTATTTTATTAAAAAGTTCTTTCATAATTACCTCCAACTATTAAAATCAACTCTTTAGTATTTATACTTTCAATTAAAATTCCATACTATGTTATAGTACATTATTTTTACACAAGATCTTTAACCTTAATTTCTGCTGACTGTTTACTTTCTACATTCTCTATAATTTTCTGACCTGATGTCACCAATGCATCTTTACAAGAAACATATTCGAGAACCTCACCATAAACATCTACCCATAATTTCCATAAAATATTTAATATATCAAAAGAAGAATTATGCCATAATATATTAAATACTCCTCTATGTTTCTCAATTGTATTTATATATTGTTTTATTTCATTAACTCCTTCTTCTACAGTTAAATTGCTATAATTACTTCCTGCTAATGTAACATCCATGACAATTAACGGTATTTCCCATACATCTAATACTTCATCTCTAACTATATCATACGGTTTAAATGGAAAACAATATCCACATCTAAATCCTTGCCTATCAGCATACCCCAAAGACGCATCGTATTTTAATTTTAATTGTTCATGTTGTTTCCAAGTTTTATTTGGTGAAAATCTTAAATAATGTTGTCTGCATCCATATTGTTTTGAAGAAATTATTGTATCTAACTTCTCTTTTTCAGATTTCATAAGCTTAAAATTATTGTAACTGTTAAAACTTGCATGGTATCCTGCTTCAAATCCATTATCTTCAACAAACTTAATTAAATTCTGAATCCTGGGATCTTCAATATCATAATAATTATCCACTTTTGAAGTTCCCCCACTCATAAAATAAAAACTAGATTTAAAGCCCTTATCTTTTTCTAATTTTAATATATCTTCTATATTCCAGTAAGGATCATTTTTATAGTTTAACTTACTTTTAAAAAACAATATAAAATTCTTTATACTCTTATTTAAAGAACCTTCCTTTAATAAATATCTTGCTGAATTTCTGATCTCTTTTTTAAATTTTAAGTATTTAAAAACCATATCTACATCATGGGTTAAACAAACTGCAAATTTTTCTTTCCCCCACCATTCTTTTCTTTCTAATCCTAATTTAAAATTATCTATCAAATCCCATAAAAAGTCTATATCTTCATTTACTATAGGCCTATGTAAAAAATTATTTTTAAATGCGATTGATTCCACTGCAGGGAATCTGTTATGCACTTCATTTTTTACAACTTCATAATTTATTATTTCTTCATATCTTGTAAGCATAAAAAATATATCTGAAATAACATCAAAATTTACCTTATAAATAGTATTCTCATTATCTTCTAATATATTTAGATAAACTTCTTTTTCCTTTGAAAATAAAGATATTAAATCATATTTATCATATAATCTCACTTTTTTTATCTCTATGTTGGTAAGAACATTATATTTCATATAATAATCATCATTAAATAATTTTAAACTATCTTTTATGTCTATATGATTCTTGAATAAATCATAAAACTCAATTTCATCATCATTAAAACTATATGTAACTAAGATATCTTCATCATTGATATCTATTACTTCGTCATATATATATTTGTATTCTAAACCTAAATTAAAAAATACATTGTCAAATACATATTGTATTTTTTTTAAATATTTTTTGTTTTGGATATATATATATATCATAGCCTTCTCCTCAACAAATTTTTTAATTATAACACATTATTTATTAATTTACGTATTCTTTCTTTTTCTGTTAGAATTTTGTCATTTTCATCAACTAATACATGATACCCATCTTTAATTTTAACTTTCACTTCTCCCCTACAATCTCCAAATCCTTTTAGACATGGTGCATCAATTATGCCTACCTTAACAGCATCAGAAATTACTTTTGGCTCCATTAAAGGTTTTTCATAACCTTGACCAATTTTTATAATGCTATTAACAATTTCCATAGCCTCTTCTTTTAATACTTCTTTTCTATCATACACAGACTTATCTGCCATAAAATCCGGTATGCCTTGCTGAGCATTTAAATATGATCTTTTGGCTATTTTGACAGATTCTATAATTTCTTTAGGCGTTGCTCTATCTACGGCCTCGCAATAAGAAACAACATGTATAATATGTGGCTTTAAATAAGAACCATAGAATATTGAATTGGCAAGTTGACCTTTAGCTGCGTCCATATCTGCTGGATAAGATAATAGTCCTGGGCGAATCATTCTAATTATATTAAACTCTTCTGATTCTAATTCCTGTAATAGTTCAACTTTAGCCATCATTTTTGCAATATCCATTTTAGGTGATATTGTTGGTGGATTGCATAACATATATTGCATTATAAAATCTTTAACACCTAATTCTTTTGCATTGTAAGCAACTATATATGCCATAGCAACCTCTAGTGCATCATGTGCAAATCTTAAAGCCCATTGATGAGATTCATTTATTTCTACAGGAATTCCATTTTCTGCATTCCACTTTATAGAAGCTTGGTTTTCTCTTATAGCATTTTCTAACTTTCTATTAGATCTTCTATCTAACTCAGAATACCATGTCAATGGTATTGCAGCCCAAGCATTATTAATAGTTTCCTTTAAAATCTTTGAAAATTGCAACAATCCTTGAGTTCCAGAGTAACATCTTAACAATGGATAATTACCACTCCTAGTAGCTTCATACATACGTATTAGATCTTCCCTCGTTCTAATAGGAGCTCCCCCTGCACCACTTTGTCTTTGATCCATCTTTTCTTGTTCGAAAAAATATTGTTGACAATTTTGATCTGGAGCTAAAGAAATGATATCTAATAAATTAGATTCTGCCAAAGTTCTTATTCCTTCTTCTGTTTCCTCTAGTGTGCCTAATCCTATATGATGTCTAAATAATGGATATGGGTTTTTATATTTAATTCTATCCCTTAATTTTTGTGGTGGTATACCCTGTGAATTATCAAAAGAGGAATGATTTCTTAAAAATAAAATACTTTCCTCTGGTTCCTCTGACCCATCAAAAACCTTTTTTATAAAATTAAATTTGCGGGCTATTTGGGCTGTTTCAATAGTTCCTCCGAATGAATAAGTTATTCCATCTAATAAATTATTTTCTATTAACATATTCTCAAAATCTGTTAATAGTTTTTCAGTAGACTCTTTGCTTAACCTATATCCAATAGATACTATATTAGGTTGAATTTCTTTAATTGCATCTATCAATCTTTCTAAAGGAACAGCCGCTCCCATATACGTAGTATTATATCCTTCTTGTTCTGCCATTTGAGTGAATTTAAATACACCTGCTACATGAACACAACTTCCTATTGCAGCTGTTATCAACTTTTTCACTTAAATCACCCCTTTATTAATTTAGAAACTTTACTTCTTAAATTATTTTTACAAATATTAAATTTAAATGCAAAGCAATCTTCACTATTTTTTCTAGGATCGATAACTTGATTTTGTTCTATTAACTTTTTGACATATTTCTTTTTGTCTTTATTATCTAGATCCTTTAATACCTCTTTTACGGGGATTACAGTCCATAGAAGGTCTTTCTTACCTTCTGTATAATCTAATTGCCTATTATAAATTAAATCATCTACCATCATTTTAAATAAGTTTACTCCACTTAGGTAAGAAGAATAATTCCACATTCCTGGTCTAGGATTTACCTCTATTAATTTGTAACTATCATCTCTATGGTCATACTTATATTCCACATTAGTTATGCCATAATAGCTACATAAATTCAATAATTTATTTGTAGGTTCTATCAACCTTTCTTCATAACATATCATTCCTGAAGTAATAGTTCCCGCTTCCTTTGGATATTGAGTTAACTTATGTCCTATTGATACACCCTTTAGATTAAAACTATTTTTATCACTATAAGTTGTTATAGTATATAAATTCTCAATTCCTCCTGGAATATACTCTTGCAATACAAAATTACCCTTATATCCCTTATTGAATTTTTCTTGTAAATATTGTTTTAATTGCCCCATATCTTCAAATACTATATTTCTTTTTTCACTAGGAAATAAAGATATAAATTCTACAACCTCAGATGGCTTAATTAAAATAGGCATTTTTAATTCTATTTCAGATTGTTTAAAATTATCCCTATCACATATGAAAGTTTTAGGGTACATTATCCCTATTTCATCACAATAGGCATATAAATATTTTTTTATAGTTAATTTTTCTATTACATCCCAATGTGGAAAAGAATAAATAAAATATTCCTCCAACTGATCCCTATGTCTATCTAAAGAAATTAACCATTCATCCTTCGTTGTAATAATGATTGGTTTAACTTTTTGTTCCTTAAAATCTTGTCCCAATTTTATCATCTGTTCAATAAAACTTTTTTCATCCACCTTTGGATCAGATACCATTTTTTGATCACATAAATTTGAATAATAACAAATATTTTGTACCGAATCGCATACAACTGATTTCATCTTATATTCATTATAAAATGTTCTTGCAATGCTGTATGCATTAACATATCCTCCAAAAATCACCGGAATAAATTTCATTTTCTCAGCATCTCCTTGCTAAAACCTCTACCTGAATTCATAAAATCATATCCCATTAATAATGATGCAAAGTCTATAAAAGTTTTTATATATTTCAATTCTATTCCAAAAGCTTTTCCTGTATAATATATAGGTACAAGTCCCGTATTTATATCATCATAAATATATCTATGATTCAAAGTATTAGGGCACCCTATATTCTTATAAGCTTCAATTTTATTTATACTTTCATAAACACTATTTCCATGAGAATCATACTCTTTATTTAACCATTCTAGAAGAGAAATATATTCGCAACCTATTTCATCACAAACCATTTTACGTTCTTTATCTACATTTTCAATATACTTTACCACAGTTGGTGTTAATCCCTCTGTATAATACTTAAATCTACTATTACTCTCTATTCTTGCAGCATTAAGTAAAGTTGGAATTGGATGTAATAGAGCCCCTATATTATTTAATGTTATCTTATAATAGTCCTTTTCATATATAAATTCAGGTATTATATTATTTATATATTTTATATCATCTTGTGATATTTCTTCAAAAGACGAATATAATACTTTAGATTTTAATCCGTGTATATATAATTTGTTTTCATTTATTCTACAGGCATGTAAAATAGTTTGAGTTTCTATACACTTAGGATAAAAACCTCTTATCTTTTTAATTTCATCAGAAAAAACTATACTTCCATAAGTTCTTCCCGGCATTAAAATAATTATTTGATCTTTTCTTACAAATGGGGCTATGGTTTTAGCTATTTCTTTATGTGCATTTCCAGGTGTAACTATAAAAACATACTTTGCATTTAATAGAGCTTGTTCAACATTTAATGTTACATCTTCTATTTGTATATTTTTAACTGTATTTTTTTTCATGTTATGAATTTCTATAACATTTTTATATTTTAAAATACTTTTAATTCTTTCTTCGCTTCTATTCCATACAACAGTTTTTATATTTTTTTCTTCTAAGTAAGTAGATAAGGCAATTCCACCATTTCCAGCACCTAATACAGCTATCATATACAACACACCCCATTTTGTATTTTAATTTGTTTTCATTTGTTTCACCTTATTTTTAGCTGATTTTATATAAGTTTTACATGTATTGAAAATTATAAATATAGTTTTTTTATATACAAACATAATAATGATTATTAAAACTACATCTACTAAAATCAATTTTACACCACTAAACATAAAATTAATAGCATTAACTATGCTAATTAACGCTAATCCCTTTACCAATTCCTTATAATCTATTTTTACTTTAAAATATTTTTTTATAGTAAATATCCTACTTATCCATAATGCAAGATATGCTAACAACGTTGATATAGCTGCTGCATAAATCCCTATATACTTTATTAGTAAAAAATTTATTAAGAAATTTAGTATAGCACTGTATACTGTAGTAGTAAAAGCATCCTTAGTTTTTTTAGCACAATTATACGCTACACCATAAAACAATCCAAAACTTAAAAACATATTAGCTATAAATAATATGTTTGCATATTTCCATGCCTCTCTATATTCAGGTCCTACTAAAAATGTCATACATGGCTTAAGTGCAATAATACATCCTAGCACCATAAGAACTTGAAACTTTAATAATTTATTAAAAACACTTGTAAAAAAAGCATCTCTATTTTCAGAATGATAATTTTCTATAGCACTTGTTTGCCAAGCTCTATCAAAAATACTATTAAACATAAATAAAAAAGAAGCAAATTTATTTGCTATAGAATAAATACCTACAGCACTTAACCCTATATACACATTTAATAAATATCTATCAGAAACATTCATTATCCACCAATTAATTGTATTTGGTATTAACGGGATAGAATATGTTAAAAGTTCCTTAAATAAGTCTTTATTAAACATCTTGATATCATAATACTTAAATAATTTTCCCCAAAATATTATTATTATTGTTACTAGAAATAGAGTTATTACATTTGCATAAATCATTCCCTCATAGCTCATGCCTAGTCCGCCAATAAACCAAATATTAAGCAAACAAAAAAACAATGTAGATAAAATTCCTGTTATAGAATAAACTTTTATATTATCTAGTCCTCTTAATATTTGTCTGAACATATTATTAACCATACTAAATAAAAAGAAAACCACTATAACACCAATATAAGGTATTTGTAAATCAAATACCTTATATATGATCATAAACACTATAGCACTAATAAAGGATGATATTAACGTGAAATTAACCCCGGTGGAAACAACATCTTTAGAATCATATTTATCATCTAAAAGATATCTAAAGATACCACTGGTTAATTGAAGTGAAATAATAGGAATTATTAGTGATTGTGTAGTGTTTACTAAGTCTAGTGACCCATACTCACCAGTACTAAGATACCTTGTATAAAATGGTACCAATAAAAAGCTTATTATCTTAGACCCAAAATCTCCTATAGCATATAAAAACATATCTATTAAGAGTCTTTTCCCCTTATTATTCATTAATATTTCACTCCTAAATGCAACCAACCACTATTCTTGGTTCTTAAGTAATTGATCCTCTGGAACATTTCTAAAATATTTTGCTGGATTTCCTGCTACTATTGTCTCATTTTCAACATCTTTAGTCACCACAGATCCTGCAGCAACTAATCCATCTTCTTTTATAAACTTACCTGGTAAAATTACGGCTCCAGCTCCTATTCTACCACCTTTTTTAACAGTTACGCCTTTAAATTTTCCAAATCTCTCTTTTGATCTAGCAGCATAATTATCATTTGAAGTAACAACACATGGTGCTATAAATACATTATCTTCTACTTCTGAATAAGCTGTTAAATATACATTAGTTTGAATTTTACAATTTGATCCTACCTTACAGAAGTTCTCTATAGTAGCACCTTTACCAATTATATTCTTTTCTCCAATAGTTACATCTTCTCTAACTACAGCTAAATCTGCAACTAAAGTTTTTTTACCTATTTCACAACCTACATAAATAATTACACTAGCACCGATTAAACATTCATCATTTATTTTACAAGGTGAGAATTTTTTATCATTTTTAAAAATACTATTTACGGCTCTCATAGGCTCTTTTCCTATTATAGCATTATCATCTATTCTAACATTATTACCTATGATACTCCCTTTATGAATTACAACATTATTACCTATAATGCAATTTTCTCCTATAACTACATCATCTTCTATTATAGAAAATCTTCCTAACTTAACTTCTTTGCCCAATGTAGCTTTCTCTGAAATATAATTCATTTTCATCTCTAATTCTCCTATTTTTATTAATGTAACTTCTTTACATTAGCCATATCTGTTGACGCGAAATGCTCTAATGGGAATTTAACTGGTTCTCCTGTTAATCTTGACTTATATGCAGCCAAAATTATAGTCATACCTTTTTTACCTTCTTCTCCACTTACTAATGGCTGTCTATCTTCATTTATAGCATCTATCATATCCTTAAATAAAGGAGTATGACCAAAACCATATACTGTATCTGGATCCCCTGCTTGAGCTGCTAATATATCTGCTTCTTCATTTTCTTTTTCGTCTTCAAATCTCCAAGTTTCTATTTTATTAACGGCAAGACCACCTATGCATACTGTTCCTTTTTCACCGAATATACTTAAAGTTTCTTCTAAATTTTTAGGGTATACACATGCGCTTCCTTCTATTATTCCTATTGATCCATTTTTAAATCTTATAACTATAGCGCCAAAATCTTCTGCTTGAATATCTCTTAGGAAAGTATCACATTGTGCATAAACTGTGTCAATTTCTCCGCCCATCATCCATTGAAGTAAATCTATATTATGTATACATTGATTCATTAATGTACCACCATCTTGTGCCCATGTTCCTCTCCATGGAGCTTGATTGTAGTATCCCATATTTCTATTCCAAAGAATTCTAGCTGTACCATTTACAAGTCTACCAAATCTATCTGATTCTATAGCTTTTCTTAATTGTTGAATAGGTTTATTAAATCTATTTTGATGGCTTACACATAATTTTACATTATTATTTTTTGCAGTCTCTATCATTTTATCTGCATCCTCTATAGATAATGCCATTGGTTTTTCAACAATAACGTGCTTTTTCTTATTCATACAGTTTATTGCAATTTCTGGATGATATCCACTTTCTGTAGCTATAGTTACTACATCTATATCTTCTTTTTCTAACATTTCTTTATAATCAGTATACACATTTACTTTATATTCATTGCCCATTTTTTCTAAATAGCCATTTTTTTTCTCTTCTGCCTTTTCTTTAACAACATCACACACTGCTACTAATACAGCTTCATCTTTATTACTAATTATAGCCTCTACATGTTTATATGATATTCTTCCGCATCCTATTATTGCAAGTTTTAACATAAGAACACTTCCTTCTCTTTTTTATTATGATTTTTTATTTAAATAAAATAATGTAAAACACTTGTCCATATTATTAAATTTTCTTAACTTAAGTTAATATTATATCATACTATTTAATGTCAAATTTATAAATTTATATTAACATTATAGCCCTTAAGTTAAATTTTATTATAAAAATTCTATAAATTTTTATAAGTTTATTCTTATTATTTTTACCTTTTTATATAGTAAACATCTACATTAAATAAAATATTTGTGTATATATTGTATCTTATTAATAAGACATAAAAATAATATTTTTATGTCTTACTTTAAAATACAATTTTTTTAATTGTGAGTTCTTCTAGCCTAAGTAAATCTTTTTATTTTGTTCTTAATTTGTTCAATTAATACCAACATTTCACTTTTATTAATAAATAATAGTTCTTTTGTTTTAACATTGAATTCCTTTTTAAAATATCTAATATACTGAACTCCATATATAGTATAAGAAATAGTAGATGCTATAGCAGCCCCATTCCCACCCATTCTAGGAATAAGTATGAAGTTTAGTACAGTGTTAACTATTAAAGATATTACGGAAAACTTGGTTATGATTTTTACATTTCCACTAGAATAAAAATATGGAGTTGTGATTTTACCAATAGAAACAAAAGGTATACTTAAAAACAATATAAAAGTCATAAGCTTAGAAGGTATATATTTGGTTCCATATACCACTGGAATTAAAGGAATACAACACATTCCAATTACTGTCAACATTACACAAGCTGTAAAACCATACCTTAAAGTCTTTAAAATTGTTTCTTTTCTTTCCTCAGACTCCAATGAAAGGTTATATAATTTTGCTGTTATAGGATTAGCTATAGCTTGAGGTATTATTAAAACCAATTCAGATAAAGTTACTGCATTTGAATATAATCCTAATTCAGTAATACCATTTAAAAATTTAATTAAAAATTTATCTATTTTATAATTCAAATAAATTGATAAACTAGCAAGCAATGGATTAATTCCATATTTAATTTCTTCTTTTATTATTTTTAAATCTAAATCTGGTTTATATTTATATTTTGAATTAAATAATAATAGTAGTACATTTATCCCTACCTCAATAACTTTTATACCCACATACATAAAAAGTGTTAAATGTGTAATGTTTAAAAGTACTATAACTGATGATATTGTGGCAGTTACTACAGTAAACATATTCATGGATTTGATTCTTTCATCACCAATATATATAGTATTTAAAAAAGATCTCAATAATATGAGAATCGTATATGCTATAAAAGCACTAAATAATGGAACATCATAATTTTTAAATGCAATCCCATTTGTATAAAGTACACTAAAAACTACTGCCATTATTATGCATATCAATATATTATACGTTAAGTTTATATTGTATATCTTTTCTTTTTTAAAACCCATTCTTGTTTCAAAATAATTAGTAGCATTTATTATTCCTAAATGTCCATAACTAGCTACTAAATCCGCTATTAACATAAAAAAAGCTAGATAACCTCTACCTGTTGGTCCTAATTTTCTAGCAATTAAAATACTAATAACAAACGCTAAAACCATATTAAATATGTTTGCCATAAAATTATTTAATATATTTTTTTTATATTGACTCACCTTAAATATCCTCATTTAATATTATTGCAAAGAATACCAATTTAAAATTGATATCCTTTGCTCAAGATTATACTACTTTTATATTAAAGCTTATTGATTTTTTCTCTATTAGTTTTTACATTCTTAGTAGCATTTCTTGTATCATATACTAAGTTTGCTTTTTCTACAACATAATCGTAATCATAATCACTATGATCTGTAGTTATTATTACCATATCCGCAACATTTATGCCTTCTTTGTAATCAATAGAAGTATATGTTTTTCCACAATGTTTAAAAGTTGGGACATATGGATCATTAATTAAAACTTCAGCACCTGCTTTTTCTAAATGCTCTATTACTTTTAGTGCTGGTGATTCTCTCATATCGTCAATATCCTTTTTATAAGCTACACCTAAAAGTAAAACTTTTGCTCCGTTTAATGATTTCTTTTGAGTATTTAAAAGTTTCATAGCGTTATCAACTACGAATTCTGGCATCATATCATTAATTTCACCAGCTGTTTCGATTAATCTTGTATGATAATCATACTCTCTAGCCTTATAAGTTAAATAGAATGGATCTAATGGTATACAGTGTCCTCCTAAGCCTGGACCTGGATAGAATGGCATAAATCCATAAGGTTTAGTTTTAGCAGCTTCTATAACTTCCCAAATATCTATACCCATTTTTCCACATAAAACAGCCATTTCATTTACAAGACCAATATTTATATGTCTAAATGTGTTTTCAAGAATTTTTTCCATTTCTGCTACTGCTGGTGATGATACTGTAAATACATCCCCTTCTAAAACGCTTCTATATAATGTAGCAGCTATTTCTGTACATTCTGGAGTACATCCCCCAACAACCTTTGGAGTATTTTTAGTTTTAAATTGTTTATTACCTGGGTCAACTCTTTCTGGTGAAAATGCTAGGAAGAAATCTTCTCCGCATTTTAACCCACTTTGTTCAAGAATAGGTTTTACTATCTCTTCAGTTGTTCCTGGATAAGTTGTACTTTCTAAAACTACTAACATTCCTTTGTGTAGATATTTAGAAATATCTTCAGTAGATTTTTTAACATAAGATACATCTGGTTGTTTAAACTTATCTAATGGTGTTGGAACAGCTATTGCTATAGCATCAACTTCAGATACGAAAGAAAAATCTGTTGTTGCTTTAATTTTTCCCTCTTTAACTAATTTAGCTAAATCTGAATCAATTATATCTCCTATGTAGTTCTTGCCTTCATTAACAAGATTTACTTTTTCTTCTTGCACATCAAAACCAATTACTTCAAAACCAGCTTTAGCTTTTTCTACTGCTAAAGGAAGTCCTACGTAACCTAATCCTACTACTCCTAACTTCGCTGTTTTGTTCTCAATTTTTTTTAATAATTGTTCTTTAAGTTCTGACATAGTCAAACCTCCTAATAATTTAACCAATAATTTAATTAATAAAACTATTTTATCACTAATTTTCTATAAAACTCTATATTAATTTAGTTAAAAATTTAACTTTTAATATATTTCCAATTTAAAATATTTTTTATTTTTTTCTCATGTACGTAGGAACTTTTTCTTCTACTAATTTCATTATTTCTTCATCAGAATAATAAAATGCATTTCTAAATTCCTCTATAGATTTTTCTACAAATTCCAAGTCATGTTCCATTGGTTTTTCAACAAATATTTTTCTATGTTTAGTTGAATTTAATGCCTTTTTATCCATCAATAATTCTTCATAAAGTTTTTCACCAGGTCTTAAACCAGTATATTCAATTTTTATATCTTCATTTGGTCTAAATCCAGAAAGCTCTATTAAATCTTTAGCTAGATCAGCTATTTTAACTGGTGTTCCCATATCAAGAACAAAGATTTCTCCACCTTGAGCCATAGCTGCTGCCTGTATTACTAATTGAGCTGCTTCTGGTATAGTCATAAAAAATCTATTTATCTCTGGATGAGTTACTGTAACTGGCCCCCCATGTGCTATTTGCTTTTTAAATAGTGGAATTACAGATCCATTACTTCCAAGGACATTTCCAAACCTTACTGCAACAAACTCAGTTTTACTTACTTTGTCATATGCCTGTATCATTATTTCACAAAATCTCTTTGTAGCTCCCATAACATTAGTTGGATTTACCGCTTTATCTGTACTTATTTGCACAAATTTTTTTACATTATACTTATCTGCACATTTTATTAGATTATGTGTACCAACAATATTATTTTTAATAGCCTCTGCTGGATTATCTTCCATTAAAGGTACATGTTTATGAGCTGCAGCATGAAATACTACCGCTGGCTTGTATTCTTCAAAAATTTCTTCTAATCTTTTTTTATCCCTTATAGATGCAATTATAACTTCTTTTTTTAGATTAGGATAAGTATAATTTAGTTCCATTTGAACATCGTAAACATTATTTTCGTATATATCTAAAATCAACAACTTAGATGGCGAAAATTTAACTATTTGTCTACATAATTCTGATCCTATAGATCCTCCACCACCTGTAACTAAAACAACTTTATCTTTTATAAAATTACTAATATTACTATTATCAAGCTTTATTTCTTCTCTACCTAATAGGTCCTCAATATTAACATCTCTGATTTTACTCATATTAAATTTACCATCAATAACTTCATCCATACTTGGAAGTGTTCTTAATCTACACTTAGTTTCTTTACATATAGATATTATTTCACTCTTAGTTGATGCATCCACAGAAGGAATTGCAAATATTATCTCATCTATATGCTTTTTACGTGTTATAGATAATATATCGTTTCTTCCTCCTAATACAGGAATACTGTTTATACGCTTACCTACTTTATCTCTATCATCATCAATTAATCCTATTATCTTATAGTTTAATTCTGTATTTCTTCCAATCTCTTTAATTATAAGTGCAGCGGCATCACCAGCCCCTATAATAATTAAATTTTTTCTCGCTTTTTTATTAAGCTTTTGTGCTTTTTTATCTTCTATTATCCTATATACGAATCTTGTACCACCTAAACTTACAATTGATAGTATCCAAAATATAATATGTACAGTAAACGGAAATCTATAATAATTGCTTTCAAATAACTTATAATTAATAAAATAACTATAAATTATAAAGAATATATTTGAAATAGACACGGAATAAATTATAGATATTAATTCCTCTACAGAAGCATATTTCCATATACTGTTATATAAGTTAAATACCTTGTTAAAAAATATTGTAATAACTATAACTGGGAGTATTGATAGTTTAAAAAACACTATATATTTATTAAAATCTGATATAGCACCAAAATCAAATCTCAATAGTATAGCTAAATACAATGAAAAAATTATTAAAATTATATCAAAAATAATAAGTTTTTTATCTCTCTTCATAGAATCACTTCCTTTTAGTATAGAACCTCTACCTTCTTATTTTACATAAATGAAAAAAATATTCAACATTTTTTTATGTTTTATTATATTTTTCAAACTGTACATAATAATTTAATTGTCTACTCTTATAACTCGTAGTTTAGCTTTTAATTATATAATAAAGATAAAATGACTCGTATATGTGTAATATATCAAAAAAATTATACTACATTTATTTAAAATTGTAAAAATTTAATATTATGACTTTATTTTGTGTAAATACTTGTATATTATTATATTTCATATAAAAAAGTCCCTTTTAGGGACTTTTTTATTTATTATTAATTTTATTATAAAGTTCCATAAAGTCTGGGCTGTATTTTAGAGTTTGCAAATATTTCATAAACTCATCTTTTAAACCATCTCTTTTTAATGCAAATTCTACAGTAGCCTGTAAAAATCCTAACTTATCTCCTACATCATATCTTCTACCTTCGAAATTATATGCATACATCTCTTCTTTATTCATTAATACCTTTAAGGCATCAGTTAGTTGAATTTCATTATTTTTACCTGGTTTAATAGTTGCTAAGATATCAAATATTTGAGGTGTTATTATATATCTACCTAAAATAGCCACATTAGATGGCGCTTCTTCTATAGATGGTTTTTCCACCATGTCTTCTACTTTATAAACCCTGTCTTTTAATTGGATTCCTTTTACTATTCCATACTTAGACACATCTTTTTCTGGTACTTCTTGTACTCCCAATATGCTTGTGTTATATTCTTCATAACACTCCATCAATTGCTTTAAACATGGCTTATTGCTATCTACTACATCATCACCCAAAAGAACTGCAAAAGGCTCATTTCCTACAAATATTCTAGCACAATTTATAGCATGCCCTAACCCCTTAGGCTCCTTTTGTCTTATGTAATGTATATCAACCATATTAGAAATTTCTTTTACCATCTCTAATAATTCATCTTTACCGCTTTGTTTTAGTTGAGCTTCTAGTTCAAAAGATTTATCAAAATGATCTTCTATAGATTTCTTATTTCTACCTGTAATTATAAGTATTTGTTCTATTCCTGATTTAACTGCTTCCTCTATTATATATTGAATTGTTGGTTTATCTACAATAGGTAACATTTCCTTTGGTTGAGCTTTAGTAGCTGGTAAAAATCTAGTTCCCAAACCTGCTGCTGGTATTATCGCTTTTTTAACTTTCATTCTTTTACTTCCCCCTACTCTCTAGTCTACTCATTATAAATCTTTAAAATAAACTTTTAATTCATTAACTATTTCATCATCTTTATCTATTTTAATAGCTTCTTCCATAAATTTTTTAGCATTTTCTAAATCATTTAAATTTAAATAACACATAACTATATTAGTACATATTTCTATTGACTTAGATGTTTCAAAAGCCTTTTCAAAATATAGTGTAGCTTTCTTGAAATCTCCTAAACTGGCATAATTAATTCCATATTCATTCATTACCTCCAATAAAGCTTCATCAAAAACAGATGCCTCATTTAAATAATATATTGCTTTTTCGAAATTACCTAAAACCCTATAACATAATGCTATATAATAATATATATTAGCACTATCTCCGAAATAATCAATTAAGGGTAGTAAATGTTTTAATGCATTTTCTGGTTCTGAAAAAGCTAATTCTTTACCTTTATTATATTGATTTATATTTATAAGATTTTCCTTAAACTCTGAAATTTCCTTAGTTTCTTTTCCACCTAACTCTAAATAAGTATGTATACTTACTAGCGCCTTTGAGAATTCTTCCTTATCTCTTGAAACTATACTATCGTATAAATAAGGCTCAGCAAAATTAGGTAATTTTTTAGCTTTTTCAATTATTTCTAATTCCTCATCTAAATATTCTTTATCTAATTTTCGTAAATTTTCTAACAATAAAAAACATTTATCAAAAATTTCTTCTGTAGACTCTAAATTTAATAATCCTTTTAGAAAAATATATGCATCTTCATATCTATGCTCTTTTATTTCATTAAAAATTTTATTTTTTATAAAGTCAACACTATTATTTATGTTATTCAGTATATTCAAATATTCTTTTTTATACTTAAAAAGCGGATCCGCACCTAATACAAATATTATGCCCTCAATAAAAAAGGATATTGGAATTTCCTTAGCTTTTTCTCCATGATTAACTCTGTCCACAATTGATTCTGCTTTTATTGGAACATAAATATTTTCCTTTATTTCATATTCTCCTAAATTATGTCCTTTTTTAAGTTCTAAAAATAACAATTTAGAAAGTTTTTCGTTAAACTTTTTCTGTATATCCATAGCTATCCCTTTCTATACCTATTTTAATTGTTCTTTACTTTTACATATAATATCTTATACCTTTAAAATTATAATTTCTATTATCTTAAATCAACAATATATGATACCATATCTTTTTTATAATATCTATACATATCATGAAATTGTATTTGCTAAACAGTTTAAATTTTCCATATTATTTCTATATTTTATTTGCTTTTTAATACATTTTACAAGCATAATTACAATTTTAAAAATATAAAACATATAATACTTTTTTTAAAGAGTATTATATACTATATAATACCATATGATTTTTATCTTGTATTCATATATTTTACATAAACATATAAAATTTTGAGGTACTATTTATTAAAATCACTTAAAATAAATGTACCTCTGAATTCTTATTAGACTAAATAGTTATATATTTTTTAATCATCTATTTCTTCTTCGCCCTGTTCTTCTGGTGATGAATTATTATGTGTAACTAGTGCAATAATAGAATCTGAAGGTTCTATAAAAGTTAAGTCTTCACCTATTTCTAAATCTTGTAATCTAAATATATCACCAACATCATACTTTGTTAAGTCGACTTGAAGATTACTTGGTATTTCATTTGCTTTACATTGAACTTTAACTGTAGTTTTTTCTTTTTGTAGAATTCCACCTTTGCTACTTATTTTACCTTCACCTGTAAATTGAAGTGGTACTTCTGTAACTATTTTATCATCACTAGAAACTCTCTCTAAATCTACGTGTAAAATTTTATTGGTTACGGGTTCTCTTTGTACTTCTTTTATAAGAGCTTTTTGTGTTTTTCCACCTGATTCTAAATTTAAAACTCCATGTTCTCCACTTAGTTTTAAATTTTTATTTAATTCAAGTTCTCCTACTTCAAACATGAAATTATTATTATTTTTTCCATATAACATACCAGGAATAATTCCTTTTTTTCTCTCTTTTTTAGCAAATTTATTACATGTTTTTTCTCTTTTACTTATAACCAAGTTATTCACAACTATTCCTCCTAAACAAATTTATATTGTCATATAAAGTTTTACCTAATTAATAGAATTTATACCTTTTTGACTAATTAGATCCAAATTATACTGATTTAAATTTTATTAATTTTTTATTATTTATTAACTGAATTCATTTAAATATTTTTTCGTAATATCTCAAATTTAGATTATATTCAAAGAATTTTAAAGAAATATAAAGGAAATGAAATTTAATTTAAAATAACTTGATTTTACCGCCAAAGAGTGTATAATAAATATGTTTTTCAAAAATATTAACAAAAAATTTCATCTTTAATAATATAAAATATAAAAGTACTTTTTTATAAATGCTTTTTTATATTATTATTGATTTTCCAAAATTATTACTTTATAATTATTTTGGTTATTTATAGCAATATAAGGTAAATTTCAATGAAAGTGGGTGCTATTATTGTATAAATTCGATCAAAACGAAACTCCATTATTTGATGCTTTAAAAGAATATGTTAATAGAGATACTCTTCCTTTCCATGTACCTGGTCATAAAAAAGGGTTAGGAATGGATGAAGAATTTAGAAACTTTATGGGTGAAAATCCTTTTAAAATTGATGTTACAGTATTTAAACTTGTTGATAGCTTACATCATCCTACAGGTCCAATAAAAAAAGCTCAACAATTAGCTGCCGATGCTTATGGAGCAGATACAGCATTTTTTTCTATTCATGGAACATCAGGTGCTATACAAGCTATGGTAATGTCTGTTGTAAGTGATGGCGATAAAATAATAATTCCTAGAAATATACATAAATCAGTAACCGCAGGAATAATTTTAAGTGGAGCTATTCCTGTTTATATGCAACCTGAATTAGATAAAACTCTTGGAATAGCTCATGGTATTACACCTGAAACTGTAAAGAAAACCTTAGAAGAACATTCTGATGCAAAAGCAGTTTTAATTGTAAATCCGACCTACTATGGAGTTTCTAATGATATCGAAAAAATTGCTGAAATCGTTCATAGTTATGATCTTCCTCTTATTGTTGATGAAGCACATGGACCCCACTTAAAATTTAATGATAAACTTCCAATTAGCGCCATGGAAGCTGGTGCAGATATGTGTGCACAATCTACACATAAAATAATTGGAGCCTTAACTCAAGCATCTTTACTACAAGTTAGATCTAAAAGGATTAATGTAGCTAGAGTACAACAGGTTCTAAGTTTACTTCAGACTACATCACCTTCTTATATATTAATGGCCTCTTTAGATTGTTCTAGAAGACAAATTGCTCTTCATGGCAAGGAACTTTTAGACAAAACTATTGAATTAAGTAATTATGTTAGAGAAGAAATTAACAAGATACCTGGTTTTTATTGTTTTGGTAAAGAAATATTAAATAAACCGGGAGCTTATGGTTTCGATCCTACTAAAATTACAATTAGTTGTAGAGAGCTTGGAATTACAGGATATGAATTAGATATGATTTTAGCTGATAAATATCATATTCAGATGGAATTATCTGATCTTTATAATGCACTTGCTGTTGGTTCATTTGGGGATACTAGAGAAGGAATGGATAAACTAATTAATGCTTTAAAAGAAATTAGTGTGGAATACTATGGTAAAGGTAATAAAAAACATGACTTTTTAGATATTCCTTCTATACCTAAACAAATACTAAAACCAAGAGAAGCTTTTAATAACTTATCTGAATCAGTTTCAATTAAAGATAGCATAGGAAGGATAAGTTCTGAATTTTTAATGGCATATCCACCTGGAATTCCTATTCTTTGTCCTGGTGAAATCATAACTAAGGAAATTGTGGATTATGTATTTGAATTAAAAAAAGTAGGATTATATGTACAAGGTACTGAAGATCCTGACGTTAATAATATAAAAGTTATCAAATAAAACAAAGGCTGTTTTGGAAATCCAAATACAGCCTTTTAATCATTAAATATTTCTTATAGTTTTAAATCTTTCATTTATATTTTTTTTCTCAATGTTTTTTAATTCTTTTTCATATTGCGTTCTACTCATATGCATAACTGACTCATATGTACTTAAAAGTTTTATATAATAATTTAAACTATACTCTAATTTGCTAAGATAATTCTTATTCTCTGCACTTAATCTCACTTTTATTTTTTTCTTACCCTTCTTTAACTTATCTAAAATATCATAGAATACATCTTCACCTTGCTTCAAGAATTTTATTTTATCAAAGTTCTCACTTAATACTTGTACATATCCATAATACAACTCATCTATCAATCTTTCACTTAGAAATTCATAGTTTTTCATAATTTCTTTAGATTTTTCAACTACACTTTTCATAGTTTCATTATTTTTTTTTCTTAAACTGTAAAACCTATCAATAATTTCTTGTATTCTTAGTTTTTCATCATCCTTAATAACTTTTTCCTTTTGCAGAATTGATAAGCCTTTCTTTATAGCCGTATATTGCTCTTCTTCTTTCTTTAAATCCCCTTCTAATTTAAATGCCCTATGTAAGGAAATATTACTTTCTTCATCAAATAGTATTTCTCCAAAATATGAAATTCTAGCTAATCTTTTTAATATTTCTTTATCTGTAACGGGGTTATATTGCTTATCTAAAAATAAATTACCTATTACTTCACCTGAAAGTCTAGATAAAAACTTTTTACTAAAAACAATTTCTCTATATTCAGTTTGTTCAATTTCCATTGGAAAAGACATTCTTGCTTTTTCATTAAATTTAATATATTGCTTTAAATCCTTTTGAAGCCCTTTAGAAACCTCTTGATAAAATCCCATGTCATTCCTCCTACTATAAAGATCTTTTACCTATTTTTTATAATTTATTATACTAGAATTTAGAATATTTTTAAAGAATTTTAGAGTATTTTTAAAATTTTCTTAATTATTAAAATTGAGCGCCAGGTTAGCGCTCAATTTATTATATAAATTATTTTTTATTATAGATTATTCTTTCATCTATATCATCTATATTTTTACACCCAGTAAGAATCATAGCAGATTTTAACTCATTTTTTAATTTTTCTATATAAGTTTTTACTCCCTCTACTTCATTTCCAAAAGATGCTCCTACAAAAGGTCTGCCTATTAATACAGCATCAGCTCCTAGTGCTATCATCTTTAATATATCAACACCAGTTCTAATTCCCCCATCAGCTAATATTGTAATCTTACCTTTAACGGCTTTGACTATATCAGGAAGAACCTCTGCCACTCCAGGAGTATGGTCTAGAACTCTTCCCCCATGATTTGACACCACTATGGCCTTAGCCCCAGCTTTTACAGCAAGTTTTGCTTCATCTGGTGTCATTATTCCTTTAATAATGAAGGGTAATTTAGTGCTATTAACAATTTCCCTTATTTCTTCCACTGTTTTAGGCATCACAGGTTTTCCATGCAATGCTAAAGTAATAAGTCCGCAAGCATCAATATCCATACCTACTGCAAAAATCCCTGTAGCTTCAGCCATCTTTATTTTTTTTATGACATTGCTATTTTCCCAAGGTTTTATAAATGCAATACCTCTTCCTTCTCGTTTCTTCAATTCTTCTAAATTAGTAATTAAAAATGAATCTACCGCTGTATCACCAACCATGGGATATATTCCAGATTGTAGACAGCCATCTATTACCCAAGAAATATATTCCTCTTCTTTAAACTTTCCACCCATATTTAATGTAGTTCCTGATACTGGTGCTGCAAATACAGGCAAACTCATATTTCTTCCAAATAGTTTAACTTCCATATTAGGATCTTTGACATCATGTATAGTTCTCATATTTAATTTTATATTTTCAAGACTCTTAACATTTTCTTTAAACGAAGCTGCTGTTCCAAGTCCACCCATTCCTGGAACTTCACCCTCACAAGCTACTCCATTACAAACTTTACAAACTTTGCAACTTCCATTTAGATTTTCCCTTGCATTACTTAAAACTTCTTTATAATTCATTTAAAACCCTCCATAATTTTAATATGGTATCATAATATCTCCTTTTATTATAACATTATTAGTTAATGTTACCTTTTAATATCTAGTAAAAACTTTTCTACATCATGTTCTGTAAAAACTTTTATATCATTTTCAAGTAGTAAGGCCGTAGTAACTCCATTTCCATCTATCTTATTACCCTTAAAGCTTCCATCATAAATCTTTCCAAATCCACAAGAAGGACTATTTGATTTTAAAATAGCTATTTTTGCATTGACACTTTTGGCTATCTTTAAAGCTTCATTGGCACCTCTTATAAAATTCTCTGTTACATCATTTCCATCTTTATCTACTACCTGAGCAGTTCTATATAAAACTTCTTTTCCTGTTCCATTTTTAATTTCACTTTCCACTCTAGGAGTACATAAACCTCCTAATTGTTCTGGACAAACCGGAATTGCTTTCCCATTTTTTATAAGTTCTAAGATATTCTCATTTAAATTATTTTCTCCATTATATTTACAATTAATTCCGCATAAACAAGCACTTATTAAAATCATTAAAATTCCCCTTTATTTTAAAATTGCTACAGTAACTCCTGTTCCGCCTTCTCCATATTCACCTAATCTATAACTTTTTACATGTGGATGTCTTTTTAATAAATCCTGTACGGACTTTCTTAAAATTCCTGTACCTTTTCCATGTATAATGGAAACTTCACCTAATCCACCAACATAAGCATCATCTAAATACTTATCTACGGTATATATGGCCTCCTGAGAATCCATTCCTCTTAAATCTACTGAACTAGAAACTGTACTCATTCTAAGCTTAACTTCTCGTTTTGTTATCTGTTTTTTCTCTTTTTTAAGTAATCTTTCATCTACAGATTTAAGTTCCTTTAGTTTAACATTTATTTTCATTATACCTGCTTGAACTTGTACCTCTCCTTTTTTGTCAGGCTTTGATAATACAGTTACCTTTTGATTTAATCTTATAAGAATAACCTCTTGCCCTATTTCTACATCAGACAAGTCTCCTTCTTGTTTTTCCTCTTTTACTAATTCATCTAAATTCTGTAATTTATTTTTAACCTTATTTCTTTCCTCTTCTAACTTTCTTCTAGCATCTTTAAAATTATCAGATTGCTCTAATTTTCTTACTTCCTTTAATACACCATCAACCTCTAATTTTGCTTCTTTTACAACCCTCTTAGCTTCTACTTTAGCTTCCTGCAATACTTTTTCCCTTGTATTTTCAAGTTTAAATAATTTTTCTTCATACTTATCTTTTAAGTGTCTAACTTCTTCTTTTAAGATTTCTCTTTCTCTAGCATATTTTTCTGCTAAAATATTTTTTTCTTGAAGACTCTGAATTAAACTTTCGAATTCCAAGTTATCTTCTGAAATGTTATTTCTAGCAAAATCTATAATATATTTTGGCAACCCTAATCTATGAGAAATTTCAAATGCATTAGATTTACCTGGCACACCAATTAAAAGTTTATATGTTGGCCTTAATGTTTCCACATCAAATTCAACTGAGGCATTTTCAACACCAACTGTTTTTAATGCATATGCCTTAATTTCACTATAGTGGGTTGTAGCCAAAATCTTACATTTTCTTTTTCTAAGTTCTTCTAAAATAGAAACCGCTAATGCCGCTCCCTCTGTGGGATCTGTTCCTGCACCTAACTCATCAAATAAAACTAAAGAATTTTCATCCGCACTTCCGATTATTTTTACAATATTGGTCATATGAGATGAGAAAGTAGATAAACTTTGTTCTATACTTTGTTCATCTCCTATATCTGCGTATATTTCTTTAAAGAAACCTACTATGGATTGTTCCTTTGCAGGAATTAAAAGTCCACTTAAAGCCATAATTTCTAAGATACCAAGTGTCTTAATAGTAACAGTTTTACCACCTGTGTTAGGTCCCGTAATTATTAATGATGTAAAATCTTTTCCTAAATAAATATCATTTGCCACTACTTCATCTTTATTAATTAAAGGATGTCTTCCTTGTATAATATCTATTATTCCTTCTTCATTTACTACTGGCTTAATAGCATTAATACTAGATGCATACTTAGCTTTACCAAATATAAAATCTAATTCCCACATAATACTTGCATCGTTTTTTACTGCTTTTATATTATTAAAAATTTCTCTTGATAATTCTTCTAATATTCTATCTATCTCAGCTTTTTCTTTTAACTTTAATTCTTTTATATCATTGTTTAAACTTACAAGACCCATAGGTTCTATGAATAATGTTGCTCCTGTAGAACTTTGGTCATGTACTAATCCTTGAACTTGACCTTTATATTCAGACTTAACAGGTATTACATATCTATCTCCTCTTATAGTATAAAGACTCTCTTGCAGGTAGTTAGAATATTGTCTAACCATAGAACTAACTCTATCTTTTACAGAATTATTTTTCTCTTTTAATGCTCTTCTAATCTTATATAATTTTTCACTAGCTCTATCGCTTAGTTCATCTTCATTAACTATTGCATTAAAAATTTTATCTTCTATTCTTTTTAAAGGTATTATAGAATATGCTATATCTTCTAAAACCTTATAATCCTCTTCTTCTTCTTTATGGCTTACATATTCCATAAAATTTCTTGAACTTCTTAGCATATTAGCAATTTTAATCAATGCATCAGTTCTTAGTGTTCCACCTTTACTTGCTCTTTCAATATCACTTCTAATATCAAATAATCCTTCCATAGGTGGATTACCTTTTTTCATAAGTAATCTTATAGCTTCATCTGTTTCTTCTAAATGTTCCCTAACTTCGTGTATATTATCATACGGAATTAAATCATCTAATATTTGTGCTCCTGCCCCTGTATGAATATACTTTCTTATATCTTCTTTTACCTTTAGAAATTCTAAAACTCTTAAACCTTTTTCATTCATAACTTTTCACCTTCTTATAATTGTTTATTCCACTCCTCTTTTATAGTGACCTTTAGTAAACTTAAGTTCAGGTATCTCTTTTGAATTACCTTGTAAAACATCTAAAACTCTCTTGCATATCTCATAACTTTCATCTGTAAAATCTATTCTATAATTCTTTATACCCATACTTTTAAGTTCATCGTTTTGAGATATTAAATTTGTAATAGAACTATTTAAAACATAACTTCTACAGAATTTATCGGTAATAATTAAAAATTCTTCTCCCATTCTATCCTTTAAATAGTATTCTCCATTTAAACAACTATTGTTACAAGATTTTTTTTCTGTTTTATTACCATAAAAAGCCCCAATAGGACAATATTCACTTATCATAAGTTCATATCTTCCATAAATTAAAATTCCTAAATTATTATTTTTACCTATAGAATCTAAAGTTTTTCTTAGATCCTTTTTATTTAGTTCCGGACTTATATATATTCCTTCGACATCATTTAAAAATTCATAGGCATAAGAATTAAATAAATTAATCTTATAATCAACTAATATTTTAGTTCTATTTTTATATGTTCCTATAATCCCTAAGTTAGATGTTAGAATTCCTTCAATATCCTCTATATACTTATCTATTATATTACATACATATTTCCACTCTTTATCTTTTACTATATTAGGTACTTTCAAATAAACTTTCTTATTTTTTATATTATTTATATCTAGATTATTTTTCTTTATAAATGGATTTACAGCAATATATTCAATATCACTTTCTAAAGTAGCTTTTAACTGCTCATCCGTATTAACACATATTAAAGTTTTAGGCATTGAGTTTATCTCTACTTTTTCATTTGTAATTACTTTTAAATTTAATTTATTATCTTTAACTCCATTATTTCTTTCTTCTATATAAGAAAATATTTGATCTAGTAATTCTCTTCTAACATTATTCAAACTAGATACAGGCATAAATCCTTCCTCAAAAAATGGCAATTCGACCTTATTTATATTGAATCTTGTATTTCCTGATTTACTAAGATTTTTAATAATTTTTTCTTTATCTAAAGGTTTATTTAAAGCTTTTTGAACTATTTCACCTTCAACTTCAAAAACTTTATCATAGAAGTAACTCTTTATCTGTATTGGCTCACCAACCTTAAATCTAACCTTTAAATCTAGATCATATTTTCTATAAATTTCTTTATAATACGAACTTAGATTTTCTAGAAGATCATTGTCCGATGTTTTATACAATACATCACCCTTTTTATACTTTAAAGGTTTAATTATAACTTTATCTCCTTTTGAAGCATTTTGTACCTCTTTACCATTAATTAAAATTGAATTTACAATAAACCCTTCATCTTTGATTCTAACTCCATCTTTGATTCTAAGATTGTCTTTTAAAGTAATACTTTTATCTTTATTAACTTCACCTAGACACACCCCTGTATTTTTAGGAAAATTATATGCCATCATATCTTTTCCCGTATTTCCAAAAAAATATGCCTTTGAAAATCCTTCTCTATTAAATAACTGAGTTACAATATTTTTATCTTCTTTTAAATCTATTTTTCTATTTTCATAATAACTATCAATAGCTTTTCTATATGCCTTCACTACTCCTGCAACATATTCCGGTCTTTTCATTCTTCCCTCTATTTTCAAAGAAGAAGTTCCACTTTCTATAATTTTATCTATATTGTCTAGAGTACATATATCCTTAGGGCTCATAATATAACCTTGTTTTTCTTCATTGTTTTTCTTATTTATAAGCTTATATGGTAATCTACAAGGTTGTGCACATCTTCCCCTATTTCCACTTCTTCCACCAATAATACTACTCATTAAACATTGTCCTGAATAAGAAATACACAATGCACCATGTATAAATATTTCAGTTTCTATATTTAAATCTTTAGATATGTACTTTATTTCTTCTAAAGAAAGCTCTCTTGATAGAACTATTCTTTCAAAACCTTTACTTTTTAAATATAATGCACCCTCTCCATTATGTACAGTCATTTGGGTCGATGCATGAATTTCTAAATCTTTTATATGCTGTTTTATCAATTTGGCTAATCCTAAATCTTGAATAATTACAGCATCTACTCCTATATTATTTAAAAGGTTAGCATATTCTAAAGCTTCAAAAAGTTCTTCTTCCTTTAAAAGTGTATTAATAGTTACATATACCTTTACCCCATAAAAATGACAGTATTCTATTGCCTCTTTCATGGTATCATCATCAAAATTTGTAGCATATGCTCTAGCAGAAAACTTACTACCCCCTAAATATATGGCATCCGCACCACTTTGAACTGCAGCCTTTAAACTTTCCATAGTTCCAGCCGGGGCTAATAATTCAATTTTCTTCATATTTATTTCTCTCCTACTTATAAAAATATTAACTCTTCTTATTATACACTAAATGTCAAAGTACTAAAATAAAAGTACAGACCAAGCTGTACTTTTATTTTTTATATTTTATTTTTTTCTTAAAGGTTCTTTCTTTAATCTTTCTTTAGCAAGAAAAATTTGATTTTCTTGCAACCTATTCTCTAAATCTAAAACTTTATATTTATAT
Organism: Hathewaya limosa; assembly: GCF_030815255.1. NCBI lineage: Bacteria > Bacillati > Bacillota > Clostridia > Eubacteriales > Clostridiaceae > Hathewaya > Hathewaya limosa. The sequence goes on along the minus strand of NZ_JAUSWN010000010.1, from coordinate 17,172 downwards.
GTTTGTAAATCAAATTTAGTCTCTTTATTATGATTTCTAAGAGCTTTTATTTCCTTTATATATAGTTTTCCTTTTTCCTCTAAGAAATTATTTTGTTCTTTTAATTTTATAAGTTTATCTTTTAACTTTCTTATCTCTTCTTTACTTTGTTCTTCTTCTATACTCTTAATCTTTAAGGATTGTATTTCATCTTTAAAAGAATCTTTTTCTTTTTCATACGTCTGTTCTAAATTATCAAGCTTATCTTTGTATACTTTCATTTCCTCAGTATGTCCTTCTTTTAAAAGACTTATTTCTTCCTTATGTTTCTCTATATTTTTATTATTCTCTGTATCTTGAATATTTAACTTGTCCTCTAATTCCTCTATTTGCTTCTTATACTCTTCTATTTCTGTACTATATTTTTGTTCTAAAAGTGAAATTTTATTTAAATACTGTTGAACTTCATTATTATTTTTATCTTGAAGAACTTTCATTTCTTTTTTATAGTTTTCAAGCTGATTATTACGATTTTCTTTTAAAATATTAATTTCAATTTCATTTTTAGAAATTATCTCTTTATATTTTTCTTCTAAATTTTTAATATTCTTTTTGTTATTTTCAATTGTACTATTATAATGTTGTTGTAATACTGTTAATTCTTCTTTGCATTTTGTAATTTCTTTATTATGCTTTTCCTTTAACTCATTAATTTCATTGGTATATTGAATCTTATCTTTACTATTCTGTTCTTTAAGTTGTCTAATTATTTCCTTATGCTCTGATAATTCCTTATGATTATTCTGTTTCAAAGAATTTACTGTAACCTGTAACTCAATTTGTTCCTTACTATATTTATCTTCTTGATTTTTTAACTTAGCCTGAAGATTTTTACATTGATTTTCTAAATTAATACGTAAATCATCTAGTTTCTTTTGTAATGCTTTCTTTTCTTCTAGATGTTCATTTTTTAACTTTTTAACTTTTTGTTCTTCTTGATCATTTATTTCTTCCAACTTATTTGTTAATATAACAATTTGTTCTTTATATTTTTTATTTTCTTCTATCGAATCCTGTTCTAATTTCTTTAATTCTTCTTTAAATTGTGTACTCTCTTCAATAACCTTCATATTTTTCTTTATAGCTTCATTGTATTTTTCCAAGGTTATTTTTAGTTCACCATCCATAGATTCTAGTTGTTGCTGCTGATTTTTATAGTCTATGTTAAGTTTAAAAAGTTCGTCCACTATATTTACTGCAGACAAAATAGCTAACTCACTAGTTCCTAATTTAGGATTGTTGTTTTTTATACTTTTAACCTTTTCATTTACATATTGAGCTAAACTAGATATATATTCAGGTTCCTCTACACCTTTTAAAGAGTATTCTAAGTCATTAATTTTTACCATTACAATGTTCATAGAAACACCTCATATATCACTTATTATGATATATTTTAACATAAAATTTCCACTTATTAAACTCCCTTTAAGAGTTTTATTCTATTTAATCTAAAATTAACCTTAATTATAAAGCAAAGATGTAAGTTAAGCTTATAATTTATATATAAACCTAGAGATTTTCCTCCTTAACTTACATCTTAAAAATTATTATTTAGTTATACTATCTTAATTCAGCACCTAACTTATGTTCCAAAGCTCTTAAAATTTTATTGTGAACTTTATTAACTTCTTCATCTTTTAAAGTTTTTTCAGGTACTCTATAAATTAATGCATATGCTACACTCTTTTTACCATCTGGTATTTGTTTACCCTTATACACATCAAATAACTCTATACTTTCTAAAATATTTCCACCAGCTTTAACTATAGTTTCTTCTATTTCTTGTACTAAAATTTCATCATCAACTAAAATAGCTATATCTCTAGTAACTGCAGGATACTTAGGAAGTGGCATATATTTCTTTTCTATATTAGCATTTTTAAATATTACATCTAAGTCTAATTCTGCAATATAACATCTATCTTCTACTTCATAATTATCACAAACATCTGGATGAATCTCTCCTACTACACCAACATATTGATTTTTAATATATAATGCTGCAGTTTTTCCAGGATGGAAAGATTTGTTTTCTGTTTCCCTTCTGAAACTTACTTTTTTAACACCTAAAGTTTCTAATAATTCTTCTACTATTCCTTTTAGGTTTAAATAATCTACATTACCATACATCCCAATAGTAACTACATTTTTTTCAGTTGGTATTTTATTTTCATCTTCATTTTTAATGTAAACTTTACCCATTTCAAATAATCTAGCAAAGCTATTACTTCTTACATAGTTTCTTCCTAATGAATCCATCATAGATCCAACAGAAGTAGTTCTCATTACACTGAAATCTTCTCCTAAAGGATTTTTTATTTTAACAACATTTCTTAATGAACTATCTTCCGCTATAAGTAATTTATCGAAAACCTTAGGACTTATAAATGAATAGCTAATAGATTGATTTAATCCACAAGAAATTAACGTATCTACTACTTTTTCTTCTAATAATTGTTTTTCTGATTTTCCACCTTTAAGTGTTTCACAATGTGGAATTGTAGTTGGTATCTTATTATATCCATAAATTCTTGCAACTTCTTCTGCAACATCTTCTTTTATGTTCATATCACATCTAAATGTAGGTACCGATATAACTAAATCATCTTCTTTTACTTCAGTATTTAAATCTAGACTATCTAATACTTTTTTCATTTCTTCTTTAGATATATCTATACCTAAGAATTTATTTATCCACTTAGAATCTACTGTTAAAGTATGAGGTTCTCTCTTTTCATTATATATATCAATTGTTCCTTCTACTACTTTTCCAATACCCAATGATTCTATTAAATTGCAAGCTCTATTCATTGCAGTTTCCACATTATTAGGATCTAATTCTTTTTCAAATTTTGTAGAAGCCTCTGTTCTTAATCCTAATTTTGCAGATGTTTTTCTAATAGAAACTGGATTAAAACTTGCACATTCTAAAATTATTTCTGTTGTATCATCTTTAACTTCAGAATTTAGTCCACCCATAACCCCTGCTATTGCAACAGTTCTATCTCCATCTTTTATGCAAAGAGTATTTTCATCTAATGTTCTTTCAACCTCATCTAATGTTGTGAACTTCTCTCCTTCTGATGCTCTTTCAATACATAGTAAATTATTTTTAATTTCTCTTCTATCAAAAGCATGCATTGGTTGACCTAATTCAACCATAACAAAGTTCGTTATATCTACTATGTTATTCTTTGGCTTTATTCCATATTCAATTAATCTATCTTGCAACCATTTTGGCGATGGTTCAATTTTTACATTTTTAATAGCTTTTGTCATATATCTTTTGCATAATGAATCTTTAACTTCTACTTTTAACTCATTATGTATATTTGAAGATGAATCTTCTGTATAAGTTAACTCTGGCATTTTATAGCTTGTGCCTAAAGTGGCAGCTGTTTCTCTAGCTATACCAAGTACACTCATACAATCTGGTCTATTAGAAGTTATTTCGAAATCAATTACAGCACTTTCAAGACCTAGTACCTCTTTAATATCTTTTCCTATTGGAGTATCTTCTGGCATTATCATTAAGCCTTCTATAACTTTTCCGTCTGCCACTCCTATTTCTTCCTCTGAACAGAACATTCCGTTAGATACGATACCTCTTAATTTCCCCTTTTTAATTTTTGTTCCATCAAAAAGAGTTGCACCATGTAGTGCTACAGGTACTATATCATTTTCTTTCATATTTGTAGCTGCAGTTACTATTTGAATATTTTCTTCTTTTCCTATATTAACTGAACAAATAGATAATCTATCTGCCTCTGGATGTTTTTCTATTTGTTCTATTTTACAAGTAACTATATTTTCTATTTCTGCTCCTGTAATAATAACCTCTTCCACTTTAGAACCACTTAGCGTTAATCTATCACCTAGCTCCTTTGGTGAAATATCTATATTAACATAATCTTTTAACCAATTATAAGGTACTTTCATTACTAAACCTCCTAAAAATTTTAATTTTAACTTAGATTAGAATTGATTTAAGAATCTCATATCACTTTCATATAATAATCTAATATCATCTATGCCATAATCAAGCATAACCATTCTATCAAGTCCAAAACCAAATGCAAATCCACTATATACTTCTGGATCTATACCACAATTTCTTAAAACATCTGGATGAACCATACCACAACCTAATAACTCTATCCATCCACTACCTTTACATACTCTACATCCTTCTCCTTTACATACAAAACATGTAGCATCCATTTCTGCTGATGGCTCTGTAAATGGGAAATGATGTGGTCTAAATTTAGTTTCCATTTTGTCACCAAACATCTTTTTAGTAAATAACTCTAATGTTCCTTTTAAATCTGCAAAAGTGATATTTTTATCTACAACCAATCCTTCTACTTGGTAGAAAATAGGTGAATGTGTAGCATCTACAGAGTCAGAACGATAAACTTTACCTGGAGATATCATTTTAATTGGTGGTTTTTGTTTTTCCATTGTTCTTACTTGTACTGGAGATGTTTGAGTTCTTAATACCATATTATCATTAATATAAAAAGTATCTTGTTCTCCTCTTGCTGGGTGATCTTTAGGAATATTTAATGCCTCAAAATTATAGTGATCATATTCAACTTCTGGGCCTTCTTCTATTGAAAATCCCATAGAAATAAATATATTTTTAATTTTTTCTAAAGTTAATTCTAGTGGATGTCTCTTTCCTACGCTACATTTAACTCCTGGCATAGAAATATCTATAACCTCATTTTTTAATTTAGCTTCCTTTTCTTTTTCTTTAATTGCTTTTACAGCTATTTCTATTTTACCTTCTATATCCTGTCTTATTTCATTTGCAACTTTACCTACTATTGGTCTTTCTTCAGCAGATAATGCACCCATTCCTCTTAATATTTGAGTAAGTTCTCCTTTTTTTCCTAAGAACTTAACTCTTATATTCTCTAAATTCTCTTTAGATGAAACCTTTTCAATTTCCTCTAAAGCACTCTTTTTTATTAATTCTAATTTTTCCTTCATCTTAATCCTCCTTTTAAAAAATTATAAAAAAATAAAGCCCATCCACAAAGGGACGAACTTTCTCGCGGTACCACCCTAATTAATTTTATAAATTAGTATAAAATTAATACAAATTTTATAAAACTATCTTAACATATCTAACGGAAATATCCCGCCAATAACTACTGTTACTTCATCATTGGAGCTCCAGAGTGAACTTCAACATAAGATTATCTTAAGTATACTTTCAGTCTATGATATACTCTCCCTTTAAGTATCTATAGTTTACTCTCTCTTTCATTGCTTTTTTTATTTTTTAACTTTTACTACTTATTATAAATGTTTTAAAGTAAGTTTTCAAGTATTATTTAAATCTATTCTGTCGAACAATTTCATACATCATAATTGCAGCTGCTATAGATGCATTTAAAGATTCCGCATCCCCAGGCATAGGTAATTTAACTAATGTATCACTAAGTTCTATGATCTCATCACTAATACCATTTCCTTCATTTCCTACAACTATTATAACATTTTCTTTTAAATCTAAATCGTAAAAATCTTTATCCGTATGAAGAAAAGAACTTATAACCTTAAAACCTTTTTCCTTAAGACTTAATATACAACTTAAATCTTTATCCATAACAACGGGTACCTTAAAAATAGATCCCATGGTAGATCTTAAAGTTTTTTCATTATATAGATCAACTGTACCTTTTCTTAAAATAACTCCTAAAGCACCTGATGCATGTGCTGTTCTAATTATAGTTCCTAAGTTTCCTGGATCTTGTACCCTGTCAACAAATATATAAAATCCATTTTTCTTTTCTGTATTAAGTATTTTATTATTTACTACGGCTAAAATTCCTTGAGAATTTTCTGTTCCACATACAACTTTAAAACTTTCCTTACTTAATGAACATACTCTTATATCGCTTGATATTTGATTTATAAAAAGAACGTTTTCCTCTCTTTGAAGGAATTCTTCATTTATAACTACACATTCTATAGAAAATGATGATTTAAGCGCCTCCTCAGTAAATCTAAGACCTTCTACAATAAATTGATTTTTTTCTTCTCTGTATTTTTTTTCTTTTAATTTTTTTAATTCTTTTATTAAAGGATTGTTTTTACTTTGAATATATTCTAAATTCACTTAAAATAACTCCTTAATTACTTTATATTATTTTCAAGTTTATTTAATTCCTCTATGCTTCCAATAGCTACTATAATATCTCCTTCTCTAATAACTTCATTAGCTAGAGGAGAAACATCTACTCCATCCTCTCTCTTAATTGCCATTACATTTATGCCATAATTACTTCTTACATTCAATTCTTTAAGAGTTTTTCCATGCCATCCGCTTGGAGTTAAAAATTCTGCTAAACTATAGTCTGGAGATAATTCAATATACTCAAGTATATTAGAAAATACTAATCCATGTGCTACTCTTATTCCCATATCTTTTTCTGGGAAAACAACCTTATCCGCACCTAACTTTTTCAAAACTTTAGCATGCATAGCATTATTAGCTTTTGTAACAACAAGTTTTATTCCTAATTCCTTTAATAAAATTGTAGCCATAATACTAGCTTGAATATCTGCCCCAATACTAACTATTGCTACATCAAAATTTCTAACACCAACTTCTCTTAATGACAATTCATCTGTAGCATCCGCCTGAATTGCATGAGTTACATTATTAGCTATATTTTGTATTCTCTCTTCATCAATATCTATAACTAAAACATCATTTCCTAAACTATATAATGTTTCTGCTATAGAAGTTCCAAATCTCCCAAGTCCTATTACAACATATTGTTTTTTACTCATAATCACACCTCTTTTATCCTACTAATATTTTCTCTTCTGGATATTTTATATTTACTCTATTTCCACCTTTATTTGTTAAAGCAAGAACTATAGTAAGTGGACCAACTCTACCAAAATACATAGAAATAGCAATTATTATTTTACCCAAAGCACTTAATTTAGTAGTAATTCCTAAAGTTACCCCAACTGTACCAAAAGCTGATACTACTTCATATAAAATTTGTTCTAATGTAAATCCTGGATCAGTAAATGATAATACTAATGTCACTATTGTTATTAACATAAGACTAATTATAAATATAACTATAGCTTTATATACTATTTCTTTACAAAGTCTCTTATTACATATTTCTGTATCTTCTCTTCCTTTAATAAGTGATAATATAGTAAAAATTAATACAGCCATAGTTGTAGTTTTAATTCCCCCAGCAGTAGATCCTGGAGAACCACCTATAAACATAAGTACTATAGTCAAAATTTTACTAGATAAAGTCATTCCAGATGTAGATACAGAATTAAATCCCGCCGTTCTAGGTGATACAGATGCAAAGAATGAATTTAAAAGTTTATCTTTAAAACTCATATTTTGCATGGTATTAGGATTATTCATTTCAAATATAAAAAATAATATTGTTCCTCCGATAAGTAATATAGCTGTGGTTGCTATAGCAATCTTTGTATGAAGTGAAAATTTCCTTTTCTTATGAGTATTATATAATTCACTCCAAACAAAGAATCCTAATCCTCCAGTAACTATTAAAAAAGAAATAGTTAATATAACTACTGAATTACTAGAATACGAAGTTAAACTACTAAAATTACCTATGAGATCAAATCCAGCATTACAAAACCCTGAAATTGAATGAAATAAACTATAACAAATACCTTTTAATACTCCAAACTGTGGAATAAATTGAGTAGATAATATAAGTGCACCTATTCCTTCAATAGAAAAGGTAAATAATAGTACATATTTTGATAACTTAACCAATCCTTGTAGAGAGAAAAAATTCATCGCCTCTTGCATAACCATTCTCTCTTTTAAAGTTATCTTTTTTCCTAACAATAAAAATACTAAAGTGGTAAAAGACATAAATCCTAATCCACCTATTTGAATTAAAGTTATTATAACCGTTTTTCCAAAAGTGCTCCAATAAGTTCCAGTATCCTTAGTTACTAATCCTGTAACACACACTGCAGATGTAGATGTGAAAATACAATCTATAAAACTAGTACTTTCACCTTTAGCTGATGAAATAGGTAATGATAATAAAATTGCTCCTATTAATATAACACATGCAAATCCCAAAGCAAGTATTTGTGCTGGCCTTAGTTTTCTGCTAGGACTGCTTGATTTGATATCGTTCCCCTTTAAAGTCATATTTCCTTAAAACCTCCAACAGTTTATTTCCTTTACAACTCCTTTAGTTATATTATTTGTTACTTAGAAAAATTTATTTAATTAAAATATAAATATAGTATATCACTTCAATGTTAATTTTCAATTATGTGATTAAAAAATATTGAAATAATTTTATTGAAATAAAAAAATGCAGCCGCAGCTGCATTAAAGCATTTATTATTTAGATTCTAATTGTTTTTTTGCAACTTCTACTAATTCAGCAAAAGCTTTTGGATCATTTATAGCTATTTCAGAAAGCATTTTTCTGTTTATATCTATACCAGCTAATTTTATTCCATTCATAAATCTAGAATAAGACATACCATTTATTCTTGTAGCAGCATTTATTCTAGCTATCCAAAGTTTTCTAAAATCTCTCTTCTTTAACTTTCTTCCTATGAATGCATTATTTAAAGCTCTTATTACTGTAGCATTAGCTGTTCTGAATAATTTACTTCTTGAACCATAATAACCTTTTGCAAGTTTTAATACTTTTTTATGTTTTTTACGAGCATTTACAGCCTTTTTAACTCTTGCCATTTCACTACCTCCTTAAGTATTCGAATTATAGATATGGTAATAATTTCTTCATTACTTTTTCTTGACTATCAGAAACTAAAGTTGATTTTCTTAAGTTTCTCTTAGTTTTTGATGATTTAGATGTTAATAAATGTCCCTTGTAAGCTTTAGCTCTCTTAAGCTTTCCAGTTCCAGTTTTCTTAAATCTCTTTGCAGCACCTCTATGAGTTTTCATTTTTGGCATAATAAGTTCCTCCTTATCATTTTTTATTTTTTAGGAGCTATAATTAAAATCATGTTTCTTCCTTCTAATTTAGCATGTTTTTCAATTACACAAACTTCTTCAACCTTTTCATAGAACTTATCAAGAATCTTTTGTCCTATATGGGAATAGTCTGCTTCTCTGCCCCTAAATCTAACAGTTACTTTTACTTTATTTCCATCTAGTAAAAATTTTCTAGCATTGTTAGCTTTTATTGAAATATCATGTTCTTCTATTGTTGGGCTAAGTCTAACCTCTTTAATATTAATAACCTTTTGTTTTTTCTTAGCTTCTTTATTTTTTTTAGCCTGTTCGTAAACAAACTTTCCATAATCCATTATTTTGCATACTGGTGGATTTGCACCAGGAGACATTAGAACTAAATCTACTTCTCTTTCTTCTGCAATTTTTAGAGCTTCCTGTGAAGACATTATTCCTAATTGCTCTCCACCATCAGCAACAACTCTAACTTCTTTTTCTTTTATTTCTTCGTTTAAAAGCACTTCTTTTTTACTGATATTAGACACCTCCTACGGCACTAAAAAAATTAATTCTATATAAAAATAAGAGACGGTAAAATGCCGTCTCTTTATATACAAGTAACCTATACAATAAATTTCTTTTAAACTATAACCTAACTAGCATTGCTGTTAGGTGAGAAACGACAATTTCTTCTTTAACCCTCATTTATATTTAATTTTAACAACAAAAATATTATATATCTAAGAATCTGTTTTGTCAAGAAATTTATTTTGCTTTTATTTTTATTTCTTCTTTAATCTTTGCAATAAATTCTTCTATTTCAAAAGTTCCTAAATCGCCTTCTTTTCTACTTCTTATAGCAACTTTATTTTCTTCCATCTCTTTGTTACCTAAAACAATCATATAAGGAACTTTAGCTAATTGAGCTTCTCTAATTTTATAACCAATTTTTTCATTTCTTAGATCTAGTTCAACTCTTATATCTTCAGATTTTAATCTATCGTATATTTCTTTAGCATAATCACTTTGAGCATCTGTTATATTCATTATCTTAACTTGTACTGGTGCAAGCCATGTTGGGAATGCTCCTGCATAGTGTTCTATTAAAATTCCTATAAATCTTTCAATACTTCCAAATATAACTCTATGAACCATAACTGGTCTATGTTTTTCACCATCAGCTCCGATATAAGTTAAATCAAATCTTTCTGGCATTTGGAAATCAAGCTGAATTGTAGCACATTGCCATGTTCTTCCTAAGCAATCTTTAAGATGAATATCGATCTTAGGACCATAGAATGCTCCATCACCTTCATTGATCTTATATTCTTTTCCTATACTTTCTAAAGCATCTCTTAAACTTTGAGTAGCTATTTCCCAATCTTCATCGCTTCCCATAGAATCTTCTGGTCTTGTTGATACTTCAACAAAATATTCAAATCCAAATACATTATAGAACTTATCTACAAGTTGCATAACTCCTATAATTTCTTCTCTTATTTGATCTCTTGTCATAAATATATGTGCGTCATCTTGTGTAAAACATCTAACTCTCATTAATCCATGTAATGCACCAGATAATTCATGTCTATGAACTAAACCAAGTTCTGCAAGTCTTAATGGGAACTCTTTATATGAGTGTAGTCCACTCTTATAAACTAAAATTCCACCTGGACAATTCATCGGTTTTATAGCATAATCTTCATTATCTATTTTTGTAAAATACATATTATCTTGATAGTGATCCCAGTGACCTGATCTATGCCATAAAGCTTCATTTAATATTATTGGAGTTTTTATTTCTTGATATCCAGCTTTAGTATGCATTTCTCTCCAAAATTCTTCTAAAGTATTTCTAACAACCATTCCCTTTGGATAGAAAAATGGGAATCCTGGACCTTCTTCAAGCATTCCAAATAACTCTAATTCTTTACCTAATTTTCTATGATCTCTTTTTTTAGCTTCTTCTAATAAGTTTAGGTATGCTTCTAACTCACTTTTTTTAGTAAAAGCTGTACCATATATTCTTTGAAGCATCTTATTCTTCTCATCGCCTCTCCAATAAGCACCAGCTATTGAAAGAAGTTTAACAGCTTTAACGATTTTTGTACTTGGTACATGAGGACCTGCACATAAATCAGTAAATTCATCTTGTTTATAAAAAGAAATAACTTCATCTTCTGGTAAGTCTTCTATTAATTCAACTTTATAATCTTCATTCTTTTCTTTCATTAATGCAATAGCTTCTTCTCTTGGAAGTTCAAATCTTTCAATTTTTATATCTTCCTTAACTATTTTCTCCATTTCTTTTTCTATTTTTTCTAATATTTCTGGAGTAAATGAAAAATCAGCATCAAAATCATAATAGAATCCATTATCAATTGCTGGTCCTATTGCAAGCTTAACTTCTGGGTATAATCTCTTTACAGCTTGAGCTAAAATATGAGAAGCTGTGTGTCTTAATGTCTTTTGTCCATCCTCATCAGCAAAAGTTAAAATTTCTAACTGACTATCTTCATTTATTTCATGCATTAAATCTGCTTTTTCTCCATTTAAATAAGCACCTAATGCTTTTTTATACAAAGCTGGACTTATTTTCATTGCTACATCACTAATTTTTGTTCCTTTTTCAACCTCAATTATTTTTCCATCTTTTAAAGTTACTTTAATCATTTTTTTATCCTCCTTATTTAATTTTGAATATAAAAAAACTCATCCCAAACACATGGGACGAGTTGTCGTGATTCCACCCAATTTAATAGAAAAACACTTTAATAAAAGTATATAAAATTACTTTTATTATACTTTTCTATTATCTCATTTATCATTAACGCTGAAAAACGTAAATATCTACTTTAATTTCAATATCATACTCCAAGGTGGTTTTCAATAAAACTTATCCAGAAGAATTTTCAGCCAAAGATTCTTCCTCTCTGAGAATAGTAATTTATTTACTCTTCCTTTTCATTGTATTTAACATATTTATTTTATAAAAATTAGTTTATCATAAAAATATTTTTATATCAAGAGTGTTTTATAGTTTTATGCTATCTTTATTTTTTTTACAAAAAGGACATCCTGTACAAAAAGCTACTCTTTCTAGGAAAACATCTTTAATTGTGTTTATAAATTCATTATATGAACATTTATCATAATTATGAATAACTATTCTTTTAGGAACATTTGTTATTAAACCGCTTATAATTATATCCTCTATACTTACTGTTCCGCTAAAAGAAGTTTCCTCTAAATCATTGACAAGTTCATTAAATATATCTTTTCCTTGTTTATTTTTTATATAATATTTTCCTTTATCCCCTATAATAATATTAACTTCATCTATTTTACTTTCTTGTAGTTGAACAAAATATTTTAATAATTTTATAAACTCCTTATATTCCTTTTCACTAATATAATTTTGTACAACTTCTTCAGTTATTTCAAAAAAACTTTTTTCCATATTTGTAGTTCTAAATCTAATAAATCCATTTACATTAAATTCATTAACTTCTTTAATACAATTTATTATCTCTTGTAATATATCATTTTTTTTATTTATAAAATATAGTCCATTTTTTTCCATAATTATTTTATCTGAATTTAGAGTTTCATAGACTTTTTTTACTAAATAATTCACTTCGGAATCTTTAAAGAAAAAATATTTATCTATTATAAAATTTTTTAATTTTTCATTATAAAATTTCTTAACCATAATATTATATAAACTCATACTCATATAAAGATTAAAGGTGTTTTGTAATGAGCTATCACACTTTTCCTCTGCAGAATAAACTTTAATTATATGGGTATCATTTTCTAAATCTTCACTTATTCCCAATTGAATATCTTTTACTTTAAATAAGTTTTTTATTTCGTTTATTTCATCAATAAAATCTTCCATACTATTATCATATATTATTGTCAGTAATAACATAGCTCTCACTCCTTTAATCATAGTATGTGTTTTAACAAAAACAGTATTCAATTTTTGTTCATCAAATATCGACAACTTCTATATATACTTGTACTTGTAAATACTCCGTAATATAATCTAAAGTAAGTAATATCAATAGGAGAAAGAAAATGAAAACTTTGTTTGTAGACAATAGAATAGCTATTGAAGAATTTAATATTTTAAAAAATTTAAATTATAAAATTATAAAGGTTCCTTCTTGTAATAAATTGTACAATGCAATTAAAGGTCATCCTGATATACTCTTACATATACAAGATAAGAATTCTATAATTGTCCATAAAGATATACCTAAAGATTTTATAACTTTGCTTAAAAATAATAGTTTTAATGTAACTTTAAGTTCTTATTCACTAGACTCTAAATATCCTAATGACATTTTTCTAAATGCTGTTTCATTTAAAAATTATTTCATTCATAACCTAATCTATACTGATCCTATACTTTTAAAGTTAAATAATTATAAAAAACTAATTAATGTAAAACAGGGATATACTAAATGTTCTACTTGTATAGTAAATGAAAATTCAATTATAACAAGTGATACTAATATAGCAAAACATCTAACAGCAAATAACTTTAATGTACTATTATTACCACCAGGTGATATTATTTTAGAAGGATTAGACTATGGATTTATAGGAGGATGTTCAGGACTTATTGAAAAGAATGTTTTAGCCTTTTATGGTGATTTATCTTATTATAAATATGGAAAAGAAGTTTTAAACTTTTTAAAAGAAAATAAAGTTGAACCTTTATATTTAAGAAATGGAAAACTTATAGACAGAGGAAGTATTTTATGTAATTTTATATAAAATTTATATTTTAAGTCTCACAACATAAATAAAAGAACTTGTAATTTTTTCACAAGTTCTTTGGAGGCGCCACCCAGATTTGAACTGGGGATAAAGGTTTTGCAGACCTCTGCCTTACCACTTGGCTATAGCGCCATGCATTTTTTATATTTACATAATACATAATGTATTTTTAAGTGTCAATATCTTAACTTTTCTTTTATGTGTTAACTTTAATAAGTATTACTAAGGGGTTTTCAATATCTTAATAATAATATATTAAAAACCCCTTAAATTTGTTCATGTTTTTTATATATTTTTAATTTAAATTTCTTTTAAGATTTTATTAACATCTTCTGGAGTAAAAGAATATTTCTTTCCACAGAATTGACATCTTATTTCTTCTGTTTTATTATCTTCTGCTATTTTAGATAATTCATCTTTTCCAATGCTAATCAATGCTCTTTCTACTCTCTCTCTTGAACAATCGCAATTATATTTAGGTGTAGTTGATTGAAGTAATTTAAGATCCATATCTTCAAATATGTACTGTAGAATTTCATCTATCCCTTTTCCTGATGCTATAAGTGTTGTTATAGGTGCTATTTCCTCTAATCTATATGTTAATATATCTGCTAACATATCATCAGCTCCTGGCATCATTTGAATAATAAATCCACCAGCTGCCTTAATTGTTAAATCCTTATCTACCAATACGCCTACTGCTACTGCTGAAGGTACTTGTTCTGATACCGTATAGTAATATGCAATATCATCACCAATCTCTCCTGTGTAAATAGGCACTCTTCCAACATAAGGTTCTTTTAATCCCATATCCCTTATAACTAATAATTCACCTTCTTTGCCTATTGCACCACCAACATCTAATTTTCCCTTAGCATTTGGTGATAAATCCACTAATGGATTACCTATGTATCCTTTAACTGATGCATCTGCATAAGAATTTACTACTACTCCCATAGCTTCTCCGCCACCATCAATTTTTAATGTTAACTTATCTTTATCAGATTTTAACATAGCCCCCATTAAAGACCCTGCAGTAAGAAGTCTTCCTAAAGCCGCAGAAGCTGTAGGTGTTGTACCATGTATTTTCACTGCCTCATTAACAAGTTCTGTAGTTATAGCCCCTATTACTCTAATATCCCCATTATGCGCAGTACCTCTAACTAATTTATCACTCATTTATATTTACCTCCTATAAAATTTCAAATTATTTTTGTGCAATAAACACAATTCTTTCACTAGTTTCACTAGCCTTTAAGTTTGAATAACTATCTAGCTTTTCTTTTAATTTAAAACCAGCTTCTAAAAGTAATCCTTCTATTTCTTCATTTGTATAAGCTTTTTCTCTATGACTTTCATCAAATCTATTATACATTTCACCATCTTTAATAAAAAAGGTTAAATACATATTTACAATATTATCTTCATAAACATTTTCCCATATGTAAACAATTTCACCATCATCATAGTTAAATATATTATTTCCTAATATTTCTTTAAGCTTATAATATGAATTTATATCAAATATAAAAATTCCATCTTCATTTAAATGATTATACACATTTTTAAAGAATTTTAAAATATCTTTTGAATCTAAAATATAGTTTGTACCATCAAGACAGCAAGTTACTAAATTAAACTTATCCTTTAAATTCAATTGTGTAATATCTTGACAAATAAACTTAATTCTTTTTCCTCTTAACTTTTCTTCAGCTTTACTTAACATATATGGCGAAAGATCCACAGCCCAAGTTTTTTTAAAATCTTGACTTACAAATTGAGTCAAATTACCAGTCCCACAAGCTAAATCTAAATATGTATCTTTATATACTTCATATTTATCACATTTATCTAAAATAAATTTAGCCCATTCTTCATAATTTACATCTTCATTTATAAGTTCATCATAAACAGATGATAAATCTCTATAACTATCCATTATAAACTACTCCCTTAAATTTTTATATAAATATATTCTATATAAATTATACTATAAATATCAAGTCTTAAAATTATAAAATAATTTATTTAACTTATCCTCTAACTTTAATATAAATTTAAAAGGCTATTTACTATAAGTAAATAGCCTAAAGTATATCCTCATTTTTAGGTAACTTTAATTTCCTTTTCTTTTTCGTCATTATTCCTCCTATACGTCCTGTTTCTTCAGCTGTTAATGATGCCCAACCCTCTTTATCAACTTTATCTTTCAACCCTAATTCTTCTGCTATTTCATACTTCATTTTTTCTCTTAGTAATTCCATTCCACTTAATTCTTTCTGTGCTTTTAGTTTTGCTTTAATTACTTTTTTAAGTGGTGTTTTTCCCATTTTGCTCCCTCCTAGTTTCGTGTTTATTTATATTTTTAACTAGAAAGGAGCTTTTTATACTTAATAACCTTTTGTGAACTAACTTTTTATTCGCCATAAATAAATAATGAATTGTTAAGTATTAAATAAATAATTCCTTAACAATTCATTAAATGTGCTTAATTTATAATTAATATAAATGACAAGCTACAAAATGATCTTTTTTAACTTCCTTAAATTCTGGAGTTACCTCGAAACATTCTTTCATTGCATACTTACATCTTCCTGCAAATCTACATCCCGGTTTAGGATTTATTGGACTTGGAACTTCACCTTCTAATTTGATTCTATTCTTTTTCTTTTCTGTATCAGGGTCTGGAACTGGTATTGCTGATAACAATGCTTTTGTATATGGATGTAATGGGTCTTCATACAATGTACTGCTAGCTGCAAGTTCTACCATTTTTCCAACATACATAACCCCTACTCTGTCTGAAATATGTTTAACCATTGATAAGTCATGGGCTATAAATAAATATGTTAGTCCAAAATCCTGTTGCAATTTAATTAGTAAGTTAACTACTTGAGCTTGAATAGAAACATCTAATGCTGATATTGGTTCATCACAAACTATAAATTCTGGCTCTATAGCTAAAGCCCTTGCTATTCCTATTCTTTGTCTTTGTCCACCTGAGAATTCATGTGGGAATCTTGAAGCATGTTCCTTATTTAATCCTACAAGACTTAGAAGTTCATAAATTTTATTTGTTCTTTCTTGTCCTGAATATAGATTATGAATATCTATTCCTTCACCTATAATATCTCCTACTGTCATTCTAGGATTTAATGATGCATATGGATCTTGAAATATTATTTGAGCTTTTCTTGTAAACTCTTTTTTTTCTTTTTTATTTAAACTATGAACATTAAATCCATCAAATAAAACTTCTCCATCTGTTGCACCATACAATCCCATAACTGTTCTTCCACAGGTTGTTTTACCACATCCAGATTCTCCAACCAATCCTAAAGTTTCACCTTTTCTGATTGTAAAACTA
>NZ_JAUSWN010000009.1:0-114168 GCF_030815255.1 Hathewaya limosa | reverse complement strand
TATTAATTTTACTATAAATCTTTCACTCTTTCGAGTGGGAGATTTATTTTTTACGCAAAAAGCTGTCGCACTATTTTTTAGTGCGACAGCCCCTTATTTATCAATAGTATAATTCAATTATAACCTTAAATAAATCACCATCGAAATCAATATACATTATACCACCATGTAATTCCACTATACTTTTAGCTATAGCAAGTCCAAGACCATTTCCTTCTATATTAGAATTTCTTGATTTATCACCACGAGTAAATCTTTCTAAAATATCTTTTTTATCAAAATCAAGGGGATAAAATGAAGTGTTTTTAAATATAATTTTAATACCTTTTTTTATATTGTCTATGTCTACAAAAACACGAGAATTTTTTAAAGAATATTTTAAGGCATTATTTATTAAATTTTCAAAAACACGGGACATTCTATGACCATCTAAATTCATATCTATAACAGGCTGAAAAGTATTTAATATAAAGTTTAAATTTTTACTACTATAGACATCAGTATCTGAATATTCGGCAATAGATTGATTTAAGAGTTCTACTACATTAACCTTATTTTTTTCAAGTTTTAACTTACCACTATTCATTTTTGAAACTTCAAAAAGGTCTTCAATAAGAGTTTTAAGCTTTAAACTTTTTCTGTTTAAAATTTGTAGATACTCCTCTTTTTTTTCTTCTTCTATATCTTTTTTTAAAAGTATATCAGTATAATTTATTATAGAAGTAAGAGGTGTTTTTAAGTCATGTGAAACATTAGCTACTAATTCACTTTTTAATTTTTCATTTTTTATTTGATCCTCAATAGAGACTTTAAAACCTTTATTTAACTTATTGATATTCTGTGCTAAAGAACTAAGCTTTTTATCACCTATTTCAGGAATCACGTATTCTAAATTTCCATTAGTTATTTCTAAGGTTCCTCTATGGATCTTGTCTATGTAAAGACAAAACTTTATGAATTTAGGTAATGTATAGCAAATATTGAAGAGAATCCATATAAAAAGAATTAGTTTAAATTTACTAGTACAATTACTAAATAAAAAAATAGCTATAATCAATAAAGTTAAAGATAATAAAAATACATATATGATTATTTTAAATAAAGTATTTCTATTTTCAAACCAATTGATTATATATGTAAAGGAACTATAAAGATAGCCATTTTTAAAATTTTCAATAATGTTTTTAAGATCTAATTTAAACAAAATATATAATATACTAAGTATCAGCAAAATAATTACACCTAATTTTGCAATATGAAGATTTAGAGATTTTTTATCATTTAAAAGGTGCATTTCTGCTGTATTTATATTGTTTTTTATTGAATTTCTTTTATTAAGCATAAAATTAGATAATACATTTTTACTTTGTTTTGTAATCTTATATTCTTTAGGAAACCAATAAGCTTCTACATATCTACTACTATTTGTAATGTTAAAAGAATAATTTTTTAAATACTTATAGGCAGGAGAAATGTTAGAATCGTAAGTTATATGATACCATTTACCCTTGGAACTTATATATTTAAATAATTCTCCATTTTGTTCCTTATATCTTTCTATATTCTTTTCTATAAGTGATAAATCTTGGATGTCGTTTGTTATAAAAGTTTTTTTTGATTTATCTATTATTATGTATTTTACTAAATCATCATATTGAATATCTTTTATAGTTAATTTAAAGGTTTTACTTAATTCATTTAGTTGTTTTTGAGATTTTGAAGATAATATTTTTAAATTATTAAATTCATTATAAATACTTACATTAGCAACTTTAGCGCATTCTTTCAACCAAAAATCATAGTTAATATATATAGGGTTATCTGAGTTTTCTAGAATATCTAAATTATTTATTTCGTTTTTAAAATTTGATAATTCATTTGAAGTTCTTTGTATTATATGATAAGTATTAATTATAGTGGAAGTTTCTAAATAAGTTATAGTTAATAAAAAACATATTAATATTATTAAAGTAATAGGAAATGTTTCTAACTTACGCAAAATAATATTATTATTTTTCGATTTTATATCCAACACCCCACACCACCTTGATATATCTTGGATTTTTCGTGTCAATTTCTATTTTTTTTCGTATTCTTCTTATATGTACTGAAATAACATTTTCTGCATTATAGGCAGGTTCATTCCATACCTTTTCATAAATTTCTTTTGAAGAAAATACTCTACCACGATTTTCAGATAATAAAACTAAAATGTCAAATTCTATAGGTGTAAGTTTAATTTCACAATTATCTAGGGTTACAATATGACTTTTTTTATCAATAACTAAATCATCTACTATTATAGAGTTATCAGAAGATTTAATAGTAACATTTCCTAAATCTAAATATCTTCTAAGTTGAGATTTTACTCTTGCTATTAGTTCTAATGGATTAAAAGGTTTACTTACATAATCATCAGCACCTATATTTAATCCTAAAATTTTATCGGTATCCTCACCTTTAGCAGATAACATTATAATTGGAGTGTTTTTAGTTTCTCTAATTTTCATACAGGTTCTAATACCATCAAGATTAGGCATCATAACATCTAGAATAATCACATGTACATCATTGTTTTTTAAGTATTCTAATGCTTCTATTCCATCATTGGCCATGGCAATGTCTATATTATCTAAACTTCTAAGATAGATTTCTATCGCATCTCTTATTTCTTTTTCATCATCTACTACTAAAACCTTATATTTTTCCATGTATAATCCCCCATAATAAATATTTTAAATATATTATAACATTATTTATACATAAAAAAACTAAAGGGCTCTTTGGATTTGTTATTTAGTATTTCATGGTTTTTTATATTTCTTAAATGATATATTTTATTTTTATAATCTTTTGCTTGATTATCACAAATATATGCATAACTATAATTATTTTCTTTTTCCCATCCCATAAATATATAAGTATGAGAAGGAATTCCCTCCGTATTTAAATATTCATCTGTGGTAAAACATATATCTCCAGGTTTAAGCTTCTTATAATCTTTTTCTTTTTTAAAGTTATTTTCTTCGAGAATATCTATTAATTGGTGTGTGTTACATGTAGAGGTATCAATATCAATATTGTTATTTCTTAAAACTTCTGATACGAAATATACACATGTATTGCACGAACTTCCATTATTAAGAGCTATAGCTTTGTTGAAAATTTTAATTCTGTTTTCTTTGTACTTCATAAAATTATATATTTTTTCAGGTAATGAATTATCTGAACGTATTTTTTTTATGAAAATATTTTTGTTAGAAAAAATAAATGCTAAAAATATAATAGCTATTAATAAGTTTATAGGATTTTTTTTTATAAGTGCTTTTTTTATCATTTTTATCTCCTTAATTTATTTATATTATTATTTTAAAAAATATAAATGAAGAAAAGATTAGATTAAAAATGAAGAATTTATTACAAAATTAATAAAGTTAGTACTATATAGATAATTGAAAGAAATACTATAAGTAGTGAATAATAATTTAAGGTATCTTATTACTATAAAACAATTCATAATATAAATTTATAAAATGAAAAGGTTAAAAAATTAGTTACAATGTTGTTAACAATAAATATTTTTATTGAATATACATATAAAAACGTATATAATAATAATTATTATTTAATAATTAATAAAAAATAAAAAATGAATAAGGGGGAAGTATTAATGAAAAGTCTAAAAAATACTAAAACAGCTGAAAATCTATTGAAATCATTTGCTGGAGAATCACAAGCAAGAACAAGATATACTTATTATTCAAGTATAGCTAAAAAAGAAGGATATGTTCAAATAGCTAATATTTTTATGGAAACTGCAGAACAAGAAAAAGAACATGCGAAAAGATTTTATAAATTTTTAAAAGAAGATTTTAAAGATGAAGGAATAGAAATTACAGCAACTTATCCCGTATCATTTCATCAAGAAACTAAATTAAATTTAAAAGCGGCAGCTGATGGTGAAAATGAAGAATGGACAGAATTATATCCGGAATTTGCTAAAATAGCTAGAGAAGAAGGATTTCAAGAAATAGCAATTATATTTGAAAAAGTTGCAGAAGTTGAGAAAAGACATGAGAGAAGATATAGAAAATTATATAATAATATAGAAAATGGAAGTGTATTTAAAAAAGAAGAGGTTGTTTTATGGAAATGTAATAACTGTGGATATATATATGAAGGTAAAGAAGCACCAGCATTATGTCCAGCCTGTGCTCATCCACAAGGTTATTTTGAAGTATTTTTAGAAAACTATTAAAAACTTAATATTAATATAAGATTTAATCACTATAATATTATTTATGAAGAATTAATAAATAATATTATAGTGATTTTTGTTGAATAAAAATAAAAAGAAAAGATTTTATTTTGGGATTCATAATATAAGAAATTATTAACTATTTTATAAGATTAATTTATGAGGTGCATTTTTGAAAAAAGTTAGGATATAGAAAATAATAAACTACAAGAAAAAAATGTTAAAGACTTATAATAAAAAGTTAAAAGTTTTCAAAAGATTTTTATATAGGAATAGACATATATGTTTCTAGTGTTAGTAAACAAATTTTTCACTACTAAGATGTTAATTAAGTATTGTATGTAAGTAAAAACACTTTAGATTTTTATGAGGAGAAAATAGGCTTACTAAGTATAATTTGAATATGTAACATTAATGCTTATATATTAATTTATATAGACTAATTTGTAGAATAAAAAAGATGCCAAAATTTTAGGCATCTTTTTTATTCTACAAATTAGATATCACTTAAAGGTCTAATTTCATATCCTTGTTTTTCCCACTGAGTTAATATATCATCTAGAATTTCTGAGTTAGTTTTAGAAACTGCATGAAGAAGCATAATAGCACCATTATGAGTTTTATCTAAAATTTTCTTTTTGGCATATTCATGAGAAGGTTGTTTTTTAGGATCCCAATCTGCATAAGCAAAGCTCCAAAATATAGTTTTGTATCCATATTGTTGAGTGTAACTTAAAGATTGTTCACTATATTTTCCCATAGGTGGTCTAAAATATTTAGGCATCTTTTTACCAGTCAAACTCTCAAAAGATTCTTCAACATCAGATAATTCTTTGTTAAATTTGTTTTGATCATGTATTGAAGCCATTGAAGGATGATGGTGACTATGATTACACACTAAATGACCTTCATTAACCATTCTCTTTATTAAATCGGGATTTGATTTAATATATGGTTGAACTACGAAAAAAGCAGCTTTTACATTATGTTTTTTTAGAACATCTAAAATTGGTGCAGTGTATCCATTTTCGTATCCTTCATCAAAAGTTAAATAAATAACTTTTTTTGATGAATCTCCTAAAAAATGAGTATCATATTTTCCAATAAAATCTGCAGTTTCAGGTTGCCCTAATGGTGGCTTACCGTTTGCAACATGCTTAAAATACCAATTATATTCTTTTGTACTTAAATTATTTGAATTATTCATGCAAGTAGCAGATTTCTTTAAATTACTATTTTTACCAAGTGCTTTTATAGCTTTTTTATCAGAATTATATGCTAATAATGAAATACATATAATGCTACATGCAAGTAGTAAAGATATAACTTTTTTTGATGAGCTAGACATTTAATTAATCACTCCTTTTAAATATTTACCCTAAAAATTAGTATTGATTATAAATTAAAAATTATCCCTATTTTATATTAAAAGTTTTTATTTATAGTAAAAATAAAATAGTGTATATTGTGATATTTTATGGAAATAATATAAGATTATATGAAAAGATATGGTAGCAGAGGAGTGATTATATGGGAAAAGAAGAGAAAAGTCTTAGAAATGTTGTAACAAATGAAAATCTTAAATATTATACTTTAAAAAAATCACTTCAACAAAATATAGATTTATTTAAAAATATTATATTTTTTAATGATGATAGTATCGTTTATAGAGTTTTTAAAAATAGAACTACTGGATTAAAATTTTGTTTGATTTTTGTAGAGGGAATGACTGATAAAAAAATTGTAAATGAAAATATAATATTTGAACTAATAAGTAATACGTTTACCGCTTGTGAGGAAGATGTATTAAAGTATATACAAGAAGAAGTTGTAATAGTAGATGAGACAAAGATAAGCTGTGATACGGAACAAATAGTTAGTTCAATACTTTATGGAAGTACATTATTAATTGTAGAAGGTCTTGATAAAGGATTAATACTTAATACATTAGGATGGAAAACAAGAGCAATAGATGAACCTCAATCAGAAACAATTCTAAGTGGTCCTAGGGAAGGATTTAACGAGTCTATAAGTATAAATATTTCTTTAATTAGAAGAAGAATAAATTCTCCAAGTTTGAAATTTGAATTTAGTGAAATTGGAGTTAGAACTAAGACTAAAATTTGTATAGCATATATGGAAGATATAGTTCAACCTAAAATATTACAAGAAGTACGTAATAGATTATCACAGTTAGATATAGAAGGCATTTTTTCAGCTAATTCGTTGAAAGAATTCATAAAAGATGATGTATTATCTCCGTTTAAAACTGTAGGAACTACGGAAAGACCTGATGTAGTCGCTTCTAAAATGTTACAAGGAAGAATTGCTATATTAGGTGATGGATCTCCTGTTGTGCTAACTGTTCCTTATTTATTTGTAGAACATTTTCAGATAGATGAGGATTATTATGAGAATTTTACTTATGCATCTGTAAATAGAATTATCAGAATTATAGCATTTATATTAACAATTAGTGCATCGGCTATTTATATAGCATTTACAACTTTTCATAAAGAACTTATTCCTACCAAACTTGCTATGAGCATATATGCATCACGACAAGGAGTTCCATTACCAGCAGCATTGGAAACATTTGTTATGTTAATTATGTTTGAAATAATAAGAGAGGCTGGTATAAGATTACCTAAACATATAGGTTCAGCAGTGAGTATTGTTGGAGCATTAGTACTTGGAGATGCCGCAGTTAATGCTAAATTTGTTAGCTCACCTGTTGTAATAGTAACAGCCATTACAGGTATAAGTGAACTTGTATTATATGAAATGAGAGCATGTGTTATTATTATTAGAATTATATTTTTAATCTTTGCTTCTTTTTTTGGAATATATGGAGTAATTTTTTCTACTATGGGATTATTTATTCATTTAATGGCTACTAAAAGTTTTGGGATACCATACATGCTAAAATTTATAGATTTAAATAACGAAAATATAAGAGATTCAGCTATAAGGTCCCCTTGGAATATTTTAAAATACAGAACAAAATTTATTTGTAAAGATCGTATTAGAATTAAAAATTATAAAAAGAGAAGGAATAAGTAATGAAGGTTAAAAGGCTATTTATTTTAATTTGTATGATTATAGTATTTACAGTATCTTTTTGTGGATGTTGGGATTACATAGAAATGAATGATGTAAAGTATATTGCAGGAATGGCCATAGACAAAGATAGTAAAACAGGAAGATACATATTAACTACAGAAATATTAGAAGCGTCTGTAAGTTCTCAAATAATAACATCTAAGATTATAGAATCACAAGGAGAAACAGTTCATGAAGCTATAAGAGATGTAATAAAAAAGGTAGGACAAATGCTTCAAGCATCTCATGCAAAAGTGTTTATAGTAAGTAAAAATATATCAAAAGAAGGGATAGTACCAGTTTTGGATTTAGTAAATAGAGATGCTGAAATTAGAAATGATATGTGGATTATGATAGCTGATAGTAATAGAGCTGCAGATATACTTAATAAGAAAAAAGATGAGGATCAAATAGTTTCTTTTGATTTATCAGATACAATTAAAAATTCAAGACTTATTGGAAAATATGGTAAGGTAGATGTTTTAGAATTTATAGATAATATATCTTCTAAAGGAATTTCAGGTATAGTTCCCATGGTTAAAATAGTAAAAGGTAAAAAACGTATAAATTTTGAAGTGGGAGGTACTGCAATCTTTAAAAGCGATAAAATGGTAGGTAAGTTAGAAGAAAAAGAAACAATGTTTTTACAGCTTCTAAAAGAAAAAAGACCTAAATATGTTATTCCTATAAAAATAGATGATAATAATTATGTAAGTTTAGAATTAGGTAAAGTTAAAAAGAAAATAAAAGTTACAGATAAAAATGGAAAAATGGCCGTTGATATTAATTTATACATGGATGTAGATTTATCAGAAATGGATACAAAACAGATTAATTTTGATTCAGAAGATGAAAAACAAAAATTGAAATTAAAGGCAGAGAAGAACATAGAAAGTAGTATAGATTCTATAATAGAAAAATCAAAAAATCAATATAAAACTGATATATTAGGAATCGGAAAAATAGTAGAACAACAAAGACCTAAACAATGGAAAAAAGTTTGTGATGATTGGGATAATATTTATTCTCAGACTTCAACGAAAACAAATGTAAGTATAAATATAAGATATAGCGGATTAACTAATAAAAATATAACACCTAAAAATTAGTAATTAACAATATGTCGGAGGAATATTTATGAAACAAGATAAAATAAGTAATATAGAAATGCAGTATATTATATTTAGTTTTAGTATAGGTGCGTATATGTTATTTAGTATGGGAGGAGAATTAAAAGAAGATGCATGGGTAGCTACTTTAATTGCTTTAATAGTAGCTATCCCAATAATGAGTATGTATGGTGCTATAATAAATTTTTATCCTGGAAAAAATATTTTTCAAATTATTGAAAGTGTTTTTGGAAAAATATTTGGTAAGATATTAAATATAGCTGTTACTATGTATTCATTTTTATTAGCAACGTTTATTTTAAGAGATTTTGTTGATTTTATTAAAATAACATCATTACCTAATACTCCTACCATTGTTATTATGTTTTGTATAGGAATGTTAAATATATATTTACTATCAACTAATATGCAAGTTATAGTATCATGGATAAAATTTTCTATAAGATTTATAGTACTTTTTTTTATAATGATTTCATTAATTTTAATCCCAGAAATGCATGTACAAAATTTATTTCCTATTTTTAATACTGAAATTAAGAACATTTTAATACAAAGTTATAAATTGCTAACATTTCCTTTTACCGAGTTATTTATATTTCTTACATTTTTTGATTATGTAAAATTTAATAAAAACACAAAAAATGTTTTTATTAAAGCATTACTTATTGGAGGCGTTATTGCTGTTAGCTCTGTAGTTATTAATATACTGCTAATTGGTAAACAGGCATATTCCAGTTTTTATTATGCAGGATATGAAGCTATAAAAAGAATAAAAATTCAAGGTGAGTTTCAAAGATTAGAAATAATTGTTACTATAGCCTTTACTATATTACAATTT
Source organism: Hathewaya limosa (assembly GCF_030815255.1). Taxonomy (NCBI): domain Bacteria; kingdom Bacillati; phylum Bacillota; class Clostridia; order Eubacteriales; family Clostridiaceae; genus Hathewaya; species Hathewaya limosa. The sequence goes on along the minus strand of NZ_JAUSWN010000009.1, from coordinate 104,840 downwards.
TCAGAAATGACTTTTTGTGTATTAGGTGCTTGGAAAGGAGTAGAAAATATTTTTTCAACAAATAATAAAAGATATATATTAAGTATTATAACAATATCTATGATTTTATTATCAAGAAGATTATCAAAAAGTATGATAGAGTCAATTAAATTTAATATGAACATCTGGCCAATTTATGGAGGGATTATTCAAATAGCATTTCCAATATTTATATTTATTATAATTTTTATAAAAAATAAAATTTTATTAAAAAATAAAAGCGATTCGTAAGTTAATTAAAGATAAGTTTAAGTTGTAAATGATATAGTACAGTTATTTAGGAGTAGAGATTATGAATAGAGATAGTATATGTAATAAGGAAATGGAAATTTTAATTTTTAATTTCTATATAAGTACATATCTTTTATTTAATATGGGTGGAATAGTTAAACAAGATGCCTGGATAGCCACAATTATAGCAATAGTGCTTAGTTTACCTTTTATGATTATATATGGTAAACTAATGAGCTTATATACTAGAAAAAACTTGTTTGAAATTTTAGAAATTGTATTTGGAAAAATAATAGGAACTTTTTTTAGTAGTATAATTATTATATACTTATGTATGTTATCATCTTTTATTCTAAGAGATTTTGTTGATTTTGTTAAAATAACATCTATGAGAAATACACCTTCAGTAGTAACTATGATTTTAATAGGTATTTTAAGTATATATTTTTTAAAACAAGAAATGCAATGTATGGTTGGGTGGAGTAAATTTTTTTTAAGAATTATAGTTATATTTTTTATAATAACTTTAGCATTTTTAATTCCAAGTATGAGGTTAGAGAATTTATATCCTATTTTTGAAAATGGATTTGTACAAATATTAAAGGAAAGTTTGATTCTTATGACATTTCCATTTACAGAGATATTTGTATTTACTACCTTCTTTGATTGTTTAGTACCAGATAAAAATAGTAAAAATATTTTTTTGATAGGATTAATTGTAAGTTCTTTTGCAGTAGTAGGTTTTAATTTATCTAATATATTATTATTAGGTGGAGAGGCTTATTCAAACACATATTTTTCAGGTTATGAAAGTATGAAAAGATTAAGAATACAAGGTGAATTTCAAAGAATGGAGATAATAGTAGCTACAGCATTTACTATAGTTCAATTTTTGGAAATGAATTTTTGTGTTTTAGGTGCTTGTAAGGGCGCTAAAAATATATTTAAGTTGAAAAACTATAAAAAAGCTATTATTCCCATAATAATAATTGTAATACTTATGTCTACAATATTGTCTATTAGTATAATGGATTACCAATACTTTGATCAACATTATTGGCCTATTATTGGATTAATGATACAAATTATCTTTCCAATTTTAATTTTTATAATATCATTCATAAAAAATAAACTTAAAAAAGATAAAAGTTAATAGTAGATTTATCTAAGAGCATTATGTAACAATATTGATTTAAAAAGCATAAAATACATTAGCAAGAGAAATCTTGACTGAGATTAAAAGGTGAAAAACTATGGATAAAACTAATAAAAAGTTGGTTAGAGATAATAATATTGAATATGTTAAAAAGCAAACTATAGTAATTTTTTTGTTAAAGTATTAATAAGTTATAAAATTTTAGGAGAAAATTATACAACTGAAAGTGCTGTATTTCCGATGAGTACAATAAATAAAGTGGAATATCCAGATGAAGTAACATCCGTTTCTATAAATATAGAAGGTAGTGCATCACAAAAAAACCTTATTACTATATTTAGTAAGGAATATGTAGAATCTGATGATAGATGCTTTGTAATTACAGGAACTATAGAGAATCCGATTTGTAAAGAAGTTGATTGTGACTTAGTACCAGATCAACCAACACCAATTCCACCAAATCAACAAGGATATTGTTTTGTAGGGTATGTTTTTCCTTGCAATTCATCACCAAATTCTATGTATCAAACAGCATATCCAATGCAAAATTTTATGCAAGCAATGTATTCTCAAATGATGGGCTATAATAATGGAAATAATATGTCATGTCCATTAATGAACTATATGATGCAATATAATAGATAAGATTATTTATGAATTTAGAATAATAAATAGTAAAGAAAAAGTTATTTTAATTTTTCTTTATTATTTTTTTTATGTAAAAAATTTATATTTATCATAGGAAGAATAAGTATAATGATATAAAGAAAAGTATTATCAAAAATCCTTTGATGGATGTAGATGTTCCTGAGATGTTAATAAAGCTTAGACAAGGCACAGTTAGATTAATTCGTAATTATAAAGATAAAGTATTATTACTATACTTGATCCAAGAGTGGGTAAACCGTATAACAAAAGTTATTCAGATAGTATATGGAATTCGCTTACTATGAAAGTTAAAACTAATAACATAAAAGATGTTAAGAAATTTATTAATAAAAATTTAAATATAAAATAGATATATTATGGAATATAATGTTTAAATATAAAATTAATTTAATATTAAAAGGAAAAACAGTTATTAACCTGAACATAGATTAATAACTGTTTGTTTTTGAAGGAGATTTTTATTACATATAAGGAGTAATTAACTTGTAAAAATATAAATCAGAGCTATTTTGAGTTATGATTGTTTAGTTAAGCTCTTACTATATTTTTAATATATGATGAACGATATATTTATGTTACAAAATGTTGGTAAATATTACAAAGGAATAAAAGTGTATTTATACATAAAGAAATTCATAAACATTACGAATATAAAGGTGGTTTAAATTTAGGAGAGTTTAAGTTGAATAAAATCTATATAAGAAAATGTCGATAAAATAAAATACTAATGGAGGAAATATAGATGAAATTATTAAAAAATTTAAAGATATCTAGTAAACTTATAACTAGCTTTTTAGTAATCGCATTATTAATGATGTTTATTGGGGGATTTGGGGTTTTAGGTATTAATAAAATAGATAAATCTGCTAACGGATTATATTATGATAATATTATTGGTATAATTTCAATTAATGACTTAAATAAGAATTTTTTAACAATATATTCTAATTTACAAATACTACCTCATGTTACTACAAAAGAAGAAGTAAAAAATTTAATTGAAGAAAATGAAAAAATTACAAGACAAAGCGATGAATGTATTAAATTATACAAGACAGGAATTACTAAAGATGAAGATAAAAAATTAATGAATGAATTAGAAGAAAAAATAAGTGTATATAGAAGTATTAGAAAAGAATATACTGAAGTCTGTTTTACTAAAGATAAAAAAGAAGCATTAAAAAAATTTACTGAAGTTAAACAAACTAAAGATGAAGTTTTAAGAGAGTTAGACAAATTAGTAGAATTAAATGCTAAATGGGCAGGAGACGCTATAGCTGTAAATAACTCCATTTTTAATGATTCTATAACTGCAATAATAATCATATTTAGTATTTCAGTGATTTTACTTATAATATGTGCAATTTTACTTATAAAATCAATAATAAATCCGCTAAATAAAATAAAAAGGTTTGCTTATCGATTATCTCAATATGATTTTTCCACTAAAATAGATATTTCAGAGAAAAATGAGTTTGGACAGACAAGTGAAGCTTTAAATAAAGCTCAAGATAATGTAAATACTCTTATTAAAAGTGTTATAAATAGCACACAAGATATGAGTGCATCCAGTGAAGAATTATCTGCTACTGTGGAAGAGATGACATCTAAACTTGAAAATATTAATGAGTCAACTAAAAAGATAAATGTTGGTGTTCAAGAAACAAGTGCAACGGCTCAGGAGTTATCAGCATCAGTTGAAGAAGTAGATTCAAGTGTTTCAATATTATCTGATAAGGCACTATATGGAAGCAATAATGCTATTGAAATTAAGGAAAGGGCTGTTACAGTAGAACAAAATAGTAAAGAGGCAGTTGAAAACACTAATAAAATTTATATGGATATGGAAAAAGAAATTTTAAAGGATATTGAAAAAGGAAAAGTTGTTAGTGAAATTAAAGTCATGGCCGATACAATATCAAGTATAGCAAAACAAATAAATCTATTATCCCTTAATGCGGCCATAGAGGCAGCAAGAGCAGGAGAGCAAGGAAAAGGATTTGCAGTTGTAGCGGATGAAGTAAGAAAGCTTGCTGAACAATCAGCTCAAGCAGTAGAAAATGTAGAATCTACTATAGAAGAGGTTCAAGTTTCATTTGGTAATTTATCTAGAAATAGTAATGAGTTATTAAATTTTATGAACAATAATGTTATTAAACAGTTTGAAAATTTTATAAAAGTAGGAGAAGAATATGAAAATGATGGCATATTCGTAAGCAATATGTCAGAAGAATTAGCTTCTATGACACAGGAAATTACAGGAACCATAGAACAGGTAAATGAGGCAGTTCAAAATATGGCTGAAATGGCTCAAAATTCATCAGAAAATTTAAATGAAATTCAAGATAGTGTAAATGAATCAACTCAAGCAATGGAACAAGTTGCATGTACATCTCAGGATCAAGCTGAACTTGCACAAAAACTTAATGAAATAGTTTCAAAATTTAAGATTTAAATTACTTAAGGAATTAGCCTAAATAAAACTTATTTAGGCTAATTCCTTTTTTATTAATACTTGAAGTCAGAAATTTTAATATGAAAAAATATATATAAATATTAATTTAATTATGAAAAAAATTCTTAAATTAATTTTTTTATTTATTTAAGAATAATAGATATACTTAACAATTTTATTGTGAATGCGAATATTCATAAATAAAAAAATAAAAAAATTATAAATTAAGTTAAAAAAAGTTGGAAATGTTCGAATTATAAGAAGGAGGGTTATTATTAAAAGAGGAGTGTTTTTATGGAGGATAATGTATTAATATTTACAAATGAGGAAAATTGTGTTGGGTGTAATCAATGTATAAGATATTGTCCAGTATTAGATGCTAATAAGGCATATATAAAAGACGGAATGAACAAGGTAAAAATAAATATTGATAAGTGTATTCATTGTGGTAAGTGTATAGAGGTTTGTGAACATAAAGCAAGAAACTATAGAGATGATATAGAGTATTTTTTTGAAGGGTTAGATAAAGGGAAAAATATATCTATATTAGCTGCACCTGCTATTAGGGCTAATTTTCCTAATTATAAAAAATTATTTGGATATTTAAAGTCTAAAGGAGTAAAGTGTTTTTATGATGTGTCTTTTGGAGCAGATATAACTATATGGGCATATTTAAAGTATATAAAAAATAATCCACAAAAGCCTATTATAGCTCAACCGTGTCCATCAATAGTTAATTACATAGAAAAAAATAGAACAGGGTTACTGGAGAGTTTAGCGCCTATACAAAGTCCTTTAATTTGTGCGGCAATTTATTTTAAAAAATATTTAAAGGTGCAGGAAGAATTTGCATTTTTATCACCATGTATAGCTAAAAAAGATGAAATTCAGAATAAGAATACTAAAGGATATGTTAAATATAATGTTACATTTAAAAAAATTGAAGAGTATTTAAAAAGAAATAACATAAATTTAGATTCTTATGAGGAAGTAGATTTTCATAAAGAAAGTGGACTAGGATTCTTATTTAGCAGACCGGGTGGATTAAAGGAAAATATAGAAAATTATAATAGTGACATATGGATTAGACAAATAGAAGGGCAAGAAATAGCATATAGGTATTTAAATAGTTATGAAGAGAGAAAAGTTTCGAATAAGATATTACCAGGTATATTAGATATTTTAAATTGCGAATTTGGATGTAATATAGGAACAGCTAGTGTATGTGATAAGAATGAATTGGATAATATAGATTTTAAATTCAATAATATTAAGAAGGAAAAGAATAAAAAGGAAATAAAAAGGTTACATAAGAAATTCGATAAAGAATTGAATATAGAAGATTTCTATAGAGAATATAGTAAGTTAAATACTAAAGAATTAAGGAGTCCTAGTGAAAAAGAAGAAGAAGAGATATATAAGGAATTACTAAAATTTAATGAAAGAGATAGGAATATAGATTGTTCCGCATGTGGATATAAAAATTGTAGGCAAATGGTTAAAGCTATATATAATGAATTAAATTTAAAAGAAAACTGTATGAGTTATAATAAAACTATTATAGAACAAGAAAAAAGTATTTTAGATGATAAAAATATGGAAATAGAAGCTGCGCTAAAGAAAGTAGAATTATTAAGTGAAGAAAGACTTAAAAGTTCTAAAGAACTTAAATCTAATGTAGAACAAATAATATCTTCTATACAAGAAATAGCAGAAGGAAATTCAGAGAGTAATGTACAGATGCAAAATATAATAAATGAGATGGAGGATATGAATAATACAGCTAAAATTTTAGAGGATAGTGTAAAAACTATGGAAGAAAAAATAAGAGTATTTAATAACTCGTCAGATGAAATAGTACAAATATCTTCTCAAACTAATTTACTTTCATTAAATGCATCTATTGAAGCAGCTCGTGCAGGGGATGCAGGTAAGGGATTTGGAGTTGTAGCTTCAGAAGTTAAAAAATTAGCAGCAGAGAGCAATAGAGTGGCAACATCAACTATAAGAGAACAAGAAGAAATGAATAAAAGCATAGAAAATATAAGAAATGTCTCTGAACTTTTAAATGATAAGAGTGAAAATGTTAAGTCAGCTATAGATAATATATCTGCATCAATACAAGAAATAACTGCAAAACAAGAAGAAATTTCTTCAGTAGCTTTTACTCTAATAAAAGAATAAAAAGTTTATTATTTAATCTTACTTAATTTATAGGTTAAGTAAGATTTTTTTATTTAACAAAAAAAAGAATATAGAAATTTTTCAAAAAAAGTAAATCTATTATAAGAATTAGAGTAATATAGAATATAGGTATAAAAAAGAGGTGTATTATATGGCATATAATGTAATAGATTTATTAGAAAGAAAAATTGATATATCAAACAAAATTTTAGATTTATATAAAGATACCCAAAATGAATATAGATCAAATAAACCATTATGTTTAATTATCAATGTATTTATTAATTATAGGAATAGTAAAATAGAACATTGTAAATTATTAAAGGAGGATTTAAAACATAAAGATTTAAAGGATATAGATATATTTATATATGATAAAATATCATCTTTAATATCTCAGTTTCATAATACCATGATAAGTTTTTCATGTAATGGAGAAGTTAAAGATTTCTTAGAAAGATGTATAAATTTAAATGAGGAAGAAAAAGCTTTAATTATAAATGTTAGAGGAAGATTAATTCAGCAATATGAAGATATAAATACAATAGAATATAAAGTTTTAACTGATATAATATTACAAGAAGAAAAGTTTATAGATGAGTTGAAAAAATGTGAAAAAAAATATATATAGAAAATGAACTATATATTTTTTATAAAATATTATGAAACTAATTATAAAAATATATACATATAAGTTCAGTATATAAAAATAAAAAAACTAATAATAAATTAAAAAGACCTAAAGAATTCTCTTTAGGTCTTAACTTTTCTAAATTAATTAGATAGTTTGGATGTTTTCAGCTTGAGGTCCTTTAGGTCCTTCAACTACTTCAAAAGTAACGTTTTGACCTTCTTCTAAAGTTTTGAATCCTTCTTTTTGGATTTGAGAGAAATGAGCGAAAACGTCTTTTCCTTCCTCAGTAGTGATAAATCCAAATCCTTTTTCTGCGTTAAACCATTTAACTGTACCTTGCATGTTTCGTACCTCCGAAATTTTTATTACTTTAATTCGTGGAAAATAAATACTTAATAAAAATTTCAGAATGTATATAAATAAGTTAATTTCTTAGCTCTATATAATCCTAAAAATGTTATTCATAAATAATTTATTTTTGAATCAAAGTTGTTTACTTAACCTATTATATACTATATAAAAAATAGTGCAAGTGTTTTTTTAATATTTTTATAAAAATATTAAAAATAAAAATTATTTTGGGGTATTATTAAGGGATTTAACATTAAAATTTTTATATAATCTTTATAAGGGAAACATTGATAGTTATTGAGATAATACTTATAATAAGATATAGTTACTTAAAAAATATACAAGTCGAAAGGTAAATAATAAAATATGAAATTTAATGAAATGGGAATTAGTGAAGATATAATAAATATATTAAAAAAAGAGGGAATTAATGAACCAACCAAAATTCAAGAAAAAAGTATTGTAAGTATAAAAGAGGGAAATGATGTTATAGCAGAGGCACAAACTGGTACTGGTAAAACCTTAGCGTTTTTATTACCTATGTTTGAAAATATGTCTTCTGATATAAATTTTGTTCAAGGACTTATAATAACACCTACTAGAGAACTTGCAATACAAATTACTGAAGAGGCTAAAAAATTAACTGAAAGTAAAAACTTAAATATCCTAGCCGCATATGGAGGAAAGGATATAGGTTCACAGCTAAATAAATTAAAAGGAGATATTCATTTAATAATAGCAACTCCAGGAAGGTTATTAGATCACCTAAAAAGAAAAACTATAAGTTTATGTAATTTAAAAACTTTGGTTTTAGATGAGGCAGATCAAATGCTCTACATGGGATTCAAAAATGAAATTGAAGAAATTATAAAATATACACCTTCTAAAAATCGTCAGACTCTTTGTTTTTCTGCTACCATGGATTCAAAGGTAAAAAAATTAGCATATAGATATATGAATAATCCTAAGGTTATAACAATAGATGAAGATCAGGTTACGCTTAAAAATATAGAACAGTATGTAGTTGAGACAACAGATAGAAATAAAAGAGACGCATTGTGTAAAATTTTAGATAAAGATAATGCATTTATGGCTATTATTTTCTGTAGAACTAAAAGAAGAGTTGACGAACTTGAGGAGTTTCTTCATCAAAAAGGATATAACTGTACAAAATTACATGGGGATTTAACACAAGCTAAACGAGAAAGAGTTATGAAAGATTTTAGAAACTTAAAAATACAATATTTAATAGCAACAGATGTAGCTGCAAGAGGATTAGATGTAAATGGTGTTACCCATATATATAACTATGATATTCCAGAAAATACAGAGACATATATACATCGTATAGGAAGAACAGGAAGAGCTGGTGAGATGGGAAGAACTTGTTTATTTATAGATCCAAAAGATAAATATGTTTTAGATTTAATAGAAAAAGAAATTGGATTTGATATTTCAAGAAAAGAAATTTAGAAATTACATATGTTATATAGTTAGATTAATAAGAAAATTTACCAATGACTATTCATTTTATGATAAAATATTAAGTATGTAGCTAAAAATATATAAATAATCGAAGTAGGAGTCAAGAAGTATGTATAGAATCATTGAAGAATTAAAAGAAAAAAATATATTGGTAAATTCATTAGTATATAGTATAAGAGAAAGAGAAAAAGAACGAGAATTTGAAAAATTACAATTTATTGGAGACAAGATTTTAGGATGTGAAGTATCTACTAAGTTGTATGATATGTTCTCTTTTGCTGATAATAAAATTTTAAATGAAGAGTATAGAAATGTTATAAATAATGCATCTTCTATAGCTAAACAATTAAAGATAGATAGAGTTTTAAAGTTTAATGGAACATTAACAGATAATATGTTAGCAGATTCTGTAGAAGCTATTTTAGGAGAATTGTATTTAAAAAATAAAAAGATTGAATTAGATAAAATAGTAGATTATATGATTTTTAAGGGATTAAAATCTAAATAAAAGATTGATTATTTCTATGAAATATTATAAAATAATAAAAAATTGTATAATAGGCGATGGAGTTCGCCTTAAAGTGCTTTTAGCTAATGACTCCTACCCAAATTTTAGGGTAGGGGTTTATTTTTTTTGAAAGGAAGGAATTGTATGAATTTATTTATGAATTTATTTCTTATAATAATAGGTTTATTGTTTATAGGAATATTAGCTTTTTATGGGGGGGAATTAGTAGAGCGTCTAAAGTTACCATCGCTTATAGGAATGATTATTGTAGGAATGGTGATTGGTCCATCTTTTATAGATATAGTTCCTAAGGTAACAATTAAAATATCTCCGTATATAAAGGACTTAGCATTAGTTACGGTTCTTTTTATAGGGGGATTAGGTATCAGTATGGAACAAATGAAAAAAATAGGAAGGCCAGCTATTTTGTTAAGTATAGTTCCAGCTACTTTAGAAGGACTTACTATAGCTTATTTTTCAACTATTTTTTTAAAATTCTCTTTTGTGCAAGGTGCCATATTAGGATTTATTATAGCTGCAGTTAGTCCAGCTGTATTAGTACCATCAATGGTTTCATTAATAGAAAAAAAGATAGGAGAAGATAAAGCAATCCCTCAGATGTTATTGGTTGGTGCCTCAGCAGATGATACTATAGCTATAACGTTATTTACTACTTTTTTAGGAATTTATATTGAAAGTAGCAAGGGGCAGAGTATTTCAATATTGAATCAGGTAATTTTAATACCTATAACTTTAATTTTAAGTGTAGCAATAGGTTACATAATTGCTAAATTAACAAGAATAATTTTTATGTACATAAAAATGGATATGTTAAAAGTTATTATAACCTTTTTAGTATGTTTATCAATGAGAGAGATAGAAAATTTATTACATATATCACTTTTTAATTCATTACTTACTATAATGATATATGGGTTCTTTTTAAGAAGTTATTTTAAAGATACTGCTAAAATTATATTGAATTATATGAATAAAATTTGGAAAGTAGGTAAAATATATTTATTTGCTTTTGTAGGTATGGCTATAAATCCTATGTTAGTAGGAGAATATCTTGGAATTGGTCTTAAGTTACTTTTAATATCATTAAGTATAAGATCAATAGGCGTATTAATCTCTTTAATAGGTACAGAGCTAAATGTAAAAGAAAGGATATTTTGTGTTATAGCATATTTACCTAAAGCTACAGTTCAATCAGCCAAGGCAGGTATACCACTTCAAATGGGGGTTTTAGGTGGAGAAATAATGCAGGCTATAGCAATTCTAAGTGTATTAATAACTGCACCTATTGGGTCCATAGGAATAAGAATAACATCTAAAAAGTTTTTAAAAAAACTTTAAAGTAAAATAAAAGCTGATTTATGTAAAATAAATCAGTATTTTATTGTGAAAAAATAGTTCTCTATCTTGAGAAGTTAATTTATATTAAAGAAAAGATTTAAGATAAAAAAAAGTAAATAAAATTTGTGATAAAAATTTAAAAATTTAAAAAAATAATAAAATTTTGATATAATTATATTTATGAAATTTGGTCTTAAAAGGATAAGTACAGAATATATTAAGTTTTGACCAAGATTATAAAGAGTAATTAAAGGGAGATGGGTGAATGAAAGTAAGTATTAATGATTATAAGGTAAAGACAAAGATCTTTATACTGTGGGTCTGTATGGCTATTTTCATTTTCTTAATAGGAATAGTGGGATATTCTAATATAAAGAAAATGGGAGCTAAAATGGATGAATTATATGCAAAAAATTTGGTGTCCATACAACTTTTAAATGAGAATAGAACACGTGCTAGAAGAATCGGAATGGATACTTTTAATATAATGATGTCTAATGGTAAAAAAGATATACAAGAGAAATTAATAAATGATATTGATGAATCTAATAAAATCTTTAATAATAACTTAAAAGAATATGAGGCAACTAAGTTAGATAAAAAAGAAAAAGAATTATTAGGTGAAATTAAAGATAAATGGAACGATTTTCAATTGAAAAATCAGCAAATAATAGATTTAGAAAGTAAAAATAACCTTAAGAATAAAGAAGGTGAAATTCAAGAAACTAATCTTCTGTTTGAAGGTTTTCAAGAAAAGCTAAATGAACTATCAGAGTATAATGTAAATGAGGCTAAAAGAATTGATGAGAATAACAAAAAAGAGTGTAAAGATGCAGTTAGATTTTTTTTAATCTCAATTTTAATCTCTATTGTTATGGGAATATTAATTATGAAGATTATTTCTAATAGTATAAGCAAGCCAATAAGTAAATTAGTAAAATATCTAGATATTTTAGCAAAAGGAGATTTTTCTAAAAAACTGGATTCTAATTTAATTAATAGAAAAGATGAGGTTGGAGTATTAGTTAATTCTATAGGTATAATGCAAAAATCAGTAAGTGAAATTATAAGTAATGTATTAAATGAAACTGAGCTTGGAGAAAAAATAAGTAAAGATGTTGAAAGAAATATAGATGAATTAAATAAAAATATAGAAGACACGTCATCTACTACTCAAGAACTATCAGCAGGTATGGAAGAAACAGCGGCTGCATCTGAGGAAATGAGTGCAAGTTCTGTAGAAATTCAACAAAATATACAAGGTATTGCAAAAACAATGCAAGATGTTAAAGAAAAGGCAATTAAAATTAAAGAAAAAGCGGATAAAGTAAAATTAAGTGGAGAAGAATCTAAGGGTCATGCACTTAAGATCTATAAAGAAAACCAAGAAAAACTTGAAAAGGCAATAGAGAAATCTAAAAATGTTGAAAAAATAAATGTCTTATTAGAGGCTATACTTGCTATAACAAAACAAACTAATTTATTATCTTTAAATGCAGCTATTGAAGCAGCGAGGGCAGGAGAAGCAGGAAAGGGATTTGCAGTAGTTGCAGATGAAGTAAGAAAACTTGCGGAAGAATCTAATAATACAGCTAATGAAATTAAAGTAATTGTAAAAGATGTAATAGAATCAGTGGATAACCTTTCAAATAATTCGAAAAATATTCTACAGTTTATTGATGAAAATGTTTTTGAGGATTATGATAGTTTTATAAATACAGGGGAAATGTATAGTAATGATACAAGTGAATTTTATAATATGGCAGAAAATTTAAATGAAGTAACCGATGAATTGAATTCTTCAGTTAAGAATGTTATGGAGGCTATAAATAGTGTAGCTGTAGCATCTAATGAAGGAGCAGAAGGTGCTACCAATATAGCTCAAAAATCATCAGAAGTTATGGAAAAATCTAATTATGTATTAGATAAAACTGAAGAACTAAAAGGCTCATTGGAGAAATTATCTAAGTTAGTGTCCAGTTTTTCAGTATAATATTTATAAGTGATAAACATTTTAGGGTATTCAATTAAAGAGAATACTCTATTTTTTTATTTTCATAAGTTGTTTAATAAAGTATATTTTTTTAGTTTAGTTAATAAAATATTCTTATATATACATAAACTTTCAATAAAAACATAAAATTTGCAAAAGTATTATATATTTTTATTAATGGACGAATAAATAATATAGTTTAAATATACAAAGGGGATGACAGCATGAATTTAAATGTTATTAGTAATTTAAAAATTAAAACAAAGATTTTAATACTTTGGGCAATCATGACGTTTTTTATTATTTTAATTGGATTTAGTGGATATTTAGATATTAGACATATGAGAGGGCAGATGAAGGATTTGTATAATGAGAATTTAATATCTGTACAGGTGTTAAATGAAAATAGAACTTTTGCTAGAAGGATAGGAATGGATACAGTAAATATTTTGTTATATAATGATAAAAAAGATATTCAAAATAAATTAATTGAGGATACTAAAAAAACAGAGGCTAAGTTTGAAAAAAATTTAAAGATTTATGAAAATACAGGAATAGATTCAGAAGAAAAAGTTCTGTTAACACAAATAAAGAGTAAATGGAATAAGTATGAGGAAGAAAGTAAAAAAATAATCAATTTAGCATTAAGTAATAAAGTAAAAGATGGATTTAAAGAGGGACAAAAAATAAATGATATTTTTGAAGACTTTCAAGGAAATTTAAGAAAGCTTGCAGAATATAATATGGAAGATGCTAAAAATATAAATAAAATAAATGATATTGAAAGTAACAAAGCTATTTTAAATTTTTTAATTATTGTATTAATTTCGGTTATTATAGGAATAATTATTACTTTCATAATTTCCATGAATATAGGAATGCCTATAAAAAAGGTTGTGGAGCATCTAAAATTATTAGCTGAAGGTAATTTTTCTAAAATTTTAAATTTAGATAGTAATAGAAAAGATGAAATAGGCGATTTAACTAAATCTATAAATAAAACTCAGCAATCTGTAAGAGATATAATAAAAAGTGTAGTACAAGAAACAAATATAAGTACTAGAGTAAGTAAAGAAGTAGAGGAAAATATAGATGAATTAAATAAAAACATAGAAGATACATCATCTACTACTGAAGAGTTGTCAGCAGAAATGGAGGAAACAGCAGCATCTGCTCAAGAGATGAGTGCCACATCTGTAGAAATACAAGATAGTATACAAAGTATTGTAGATAAAATGCAAGAAGTTAACGGAAGAACAGAAGAAATTAAAGAAAGAGCAGAAATGTTAAAGATTAATGGAGAAACATCTAAGAACAATACATTTAATGTTTATAAAGATAATGAAAAAAAATTAGCAAAAGCTATTGAAAAATCAAAAGATGTTGAGAAAATTAACATATTGTTAGAGGCTATTTTATCTATAACAAAGCAGACAAATTTATTATCTTTAAATGCAGCTATTGAAGCAGCAAGAGCCGGAGAGGCTGGTAAAGGATTTGCTGTTGTGGCAGAACAAGTTAGAAAACTTGCTCAACAATCTAATGAAACAGCTAATGAAATTCAAAAAATAGTAAAAGATGTAGTTGAATCTGTAAAAAATCTTTCTGACAACTCAAATAATATCTTAAAATTTATTGATGATTACATTTTAAAGGATTATGATATGCTTATTAATACAGGCGATAAGTATAGTGAAGATGCCGAATATTTTAATGAGGTTTCCAATCAACTTGAAGATATATCATCAGGGTTGAATTGTTCTATTAAAAATGTTATGGATGCTATCAATAGTGTAGCCATTGCTTCAAATGAAGGTGCAGAAGGAACTACTAATATAGCTCAAAAAACTTCCAAAGTTATGGAAAAATCAAATTATGTAGTAGAGAAAGCACAGGAGTTAAAAGAATCGGCTTATAAATTATCAGAGTTAATTTCTAACTTTTCGGTATAAATGAAGAAACTAAAAAAGATATAATTATAGTGAGTTATAAAAAGATCTATTTTTCTATAAAATGTATCCTATGAAGTAGACAATTTAAAAAAAGTCTATTTCATGGGATTTTTTATGTGTATGAAATATTTATAAAATCATTAAAAAAATAAAGGAAATTAAGAAAATTTGTATAATTAATATATAAAATTTAAAATTTTAGGGGGAAGGAATATGGTGAAAAAGAAAAAGGTATGTATATTATTTGTACTATTTATAGTTATGACATTTATGCAAAGTATTATAGTAATGGGAGATGAAATGAATAAAGATAAAAAATTAACTATTTTATATTATTGTGATGCAGATAATGACTTAGAAGAAGATTTATTAAATGATATTGAAGAAATGAAGAAAGGATATAATAATAATACTAATTTAAATTTAATAGCTTTAGTTGATAGAAGTCCAAGATATAGTTGCAATCCAGTTGTTTTAGGTGAAGATTTTGATGATACAAGGCTGTATAAAATAGAACATAATAGTGTAGAAAGATTGGATGGAGGAAATGAATTTCCCGAAATAACATTAAATTCAAATTATGAAGCTAATATGGGAGATCCAGAAACATTAAAAAAATTTATTAATTATGGAAAAGCTAATTATAAAGCAGATAAATATGTTCTTATTATTTCTAATCATGGCAATGGTGCTAAGGATAAAAAGAAGAAAAAATTAAGTAAGGCAGTTTGTTGGGATGATAGTCATGATGATGGAAATGGTTCAGATTGTCTTTATATCGGGGAAATCTCAGATTATTTGACAGAAGAACAATCTGTTGATGTTTTAGTTTTTGATGCATGTTTAATGGGAACAGCAGAAGTTGCATATCAATATAGACCTGGAAATGGAAACTTTTCAGCTGATGCCATGATAGCATCTAGTCCTAGAGTTTGGGCTGAAGGCTTTAAATATGACAAGATTTTTTCAAGAATAAAAGGTGGAAAAGGGTGTAGTGAGGAGGAAGATTTAACTTTGGGAGGAAAGGAGCAAACATTTGATCCATCCACAATTACAAACGAGCAATTAGGAGCTTTATTTATAGAAGAACAAAGAGATGCATTAAAAGAAAAATGGAGAAATGATCAACAATTAAGTTACTATGACTTGAATAAAATGGAAGAGGTTAAAAGATCAGTAGATGAACTGGCTGTAAATCTTAGTAGTGAAAATAAAAAAGAACAGATTTGTAATTTAAGAGGTAGAAAAAGAAAAACAACTTTGATTCATTATTTTGATAAAAGTGATGAAGATGATTGGTGTAAGTATCCATATTTCGATTTATATGATTTATGTGAACAAGTGTCAATTAATAAAAACTTTAATGAAATAACTCAAAAATTAGCGTTAAAAGTTATGAACAACATAGATAATATGATAGTATACTCTTTTAGTGGAGACTTATTTAAAGGAACTCATAAATTTATGGAAGGTAAGAATGGAATAAGTATATTTTTCCCTGATGGAGATGGAGAAATAATAGAAGAATATACAGGATATAAATTTACTCATTGGGAAACACAAGGTTGGTATAATTCTATAGATACTAGAAAAGTTGGAATAGAAAATTCTTATGGAAAGTTAAAGTGGTGTCAAGATGGACGAAATTCTGAAATAAATAAGGTTGGAAATTGGTTTGAACTTTTAGATTCATGGTTCGATAAGACAAATAATAAAAACGGAGGGGTAAATCATTATCAATGGTAATATAGAGTATAAATTTGTAAATTTAAGTATAAATTTGTATGAAAATAAGTTGTATTAATTTTAACAAAAGTACTTTACAAAAAGTTAACACTGCATTAAAATATATAACATAAATACTAAAAAATGTATGAAATTAAATAAAAAACTAAGGATAGTGCTTTAATATTATAAAATTAAGTTGTTACCAAATTAAAATTAAATATATAAATTTTGGAGGGGTATATTATGTTAAAAAAGAAAATATCAATGCTTTTAGCGGCAACCTTGGTAACAGTCACATTTGTAAGTAGTAAACCTGTAAGTGCAAGTCCAATTGTTAAAAATGAAAATGTTAACCCTAAACAACAAGTACAAGTGGTTAACAATGAGAAACAAGCTAAAGAAGCTATTAACAAAAGTAAAGGACAAAAAGTAACTATCCTATATTATTGTGATGCAGATAATAATTTAGAACCATATTTATTAAATGATATAGAAGAGATGAAAAGAGGATATAATAATGATCCTAATTTAAATTTAATAGCATTAGTGGATAGAGCAAAGGGATATAGTAATGACAGCAAAACATTGGGAGAAGATTTTACTGATACACGTCTTTATAAAATAGAACATAATAGTACGAAAAGATTAGATGGTGGAAAAGAATTTCCTGAAATAACAGTAGACTCAAATTATGAAGCTAATATGGGAAATCCAGAAACACTTAAGAAATTTATTGATTATGGAAAAGCTAATTATAAGGCAGATAAATATGTTCTTATAATGTCTAATCATGGTGGTGGAGCAAAAAATAAACCTAATATGAAAAAGGAATTGAGTAAAGCAATTTGCTGGGATGATGATGCTCCAAATTCAGCAGAAGGCAAAGATGATTGTCTTTATATGGCTGAGATATCAGATAATTTAACAGAAAAACAATCTGTTGATGTTTTAACTTTTGATGCATGTTTAATGGGAACAGCAGAAGTTGCTTATCAATATAGACCAGGTAATGGTGGATTTTCCGCTGATACCATGGTAGCAGCAAGTCCATCAGTTTGGGGATATGGATTTAAATATGATAATATTTTTTCAAGAATAAAAGCTGGTGGAGAGACAAGTTATGAAAGCGATAAGACATTAGGAGGAAGAGAACGTTGTTTTGATCCAGCAACAATTACAAATGAACAAATAGGAGCTATCTTTGTAGAAGAGCAAAGGGATTCTACAAAATATAGAAATGATCAACAGTTAAGTTTTTATGATTTAAGTAAAGTTCAAGGAGTTAAAAATTCAATAGATAAATTATCCGTTAATTTAAGTAAGGAAAATGAAAAGGATGCTCTTGAAAAACTAAGAGGTAGTAAAAAGAATATATCTTTAATACATTATTTTAATGAATATGAAAGAGATAATGATGGTACATCATTAGAAGAAAATTTATGGATACAATATCCGTATTTTGACATATATGATTTATGTGAACAAATAACAAAGAGTAATGATTTTAGTAGACATACTAAAGAATTAGCAAGCAATGTTATGAAAAATGTAGATGACATGGTTGTTTACTCATTTGGTCAAAGGGCATACGATGGTAAAACCGGTTTTAAAGAAGGAAAAAATGGATTAAGTATATTTTTACCAGATGGTAGCAGAAGACTTAGAACAAGAAAAGGGTATATACCACATTGGGCATTTCAATATGGATATAATGCAATAGATACTCAAGCTTTAGTACAAAATGGTGACTATGGAAAGTTAAGTTGGTGTAGAGATGGAATAGACCCTGAGATAAACAAGGTTGGAAATTGGTTTGAGCTTTTAGATTCTTGGTTTGATATAAATAATGATAGTAGAGGTGGATTAAACGGCTATCAATGGTAATATAGAGTAAAATTTGTTTATAACTGAATAAAGACATAATATATAAAGCACTGTAAGAAATTTTTTACGGTGCTTTATTTTATATAAAAACAATAATAAAGTTTTTAACAAGGTATTTATAAAATATAATTTTGGAGGGGTTTTATGTTAAAAAAGAAAATAGCTATAATTTTAGCCACAGCTTTGGCAACAATTACATTTATGGGGGGGAAGACTGTAAATGCAGCTCCAATAACTAAAAATACTAAAGAAATAAATCAAAAAATACTTAAAGAGAATAAAGATCAAAAAGTAACTATTTTATATTATTGTGATGCAGATAATAACTTAGAACCAGATTTATTAGATGATATAGAAGAGATGAAAAGAGGATATAATAATAATCCTAATTTAAACTTAATTGCTTTAGTTGATAGAACTGAAGGATTTAGTAATGATTCTCATGTTTTAGGAGAAAATTTCGAAGATACTAGACTTTATAAAATTGAGCATAATAGTGTAAAAAGATTAGATGGAGGAAAAGAATTTCCAGAGATAACATTAAACTCGAATTATGAAGCTAATATGGGAGATCCTCAAACACTTAAAAAATTTATTGATTATGGAAAGGCTAATTACAAAGCAGATAAGTATGTTCTTATAATGGCTAATCATGGTGGTGGAGCAAAAAATAATAAAAAGATAAGTAGAGATATTTGCCAAGATATTACTAATTATGATGGAAATCAACCAGATATACTTTATAATGCAGAGATTTCAGATTGTTTGACAGAAAAACAATCTGTTGATTTGTTGGTCTTTGATGCATGTTTAATGGGAACAGCAGAAGTTGCTTATCAATATAGACCAGGTAATGGAGGATTTTCAGCTGATACAATGGTAGCATCAAGTCCATCAGTTAGAGGTTCAGGTTTACAATATGATACTATATTTTCAAGGTTGAAGGCTGGAGGAGAAGTAAGTAATGAAGATGATTCAACTTTAGGTGGTAAGGAACATTGTTTTGATCCAGCTACGGTTACAAATGAGCAACTAGGAGCTTTATTTATAGAAGAACAAAGAGATTCTGTAAATCAAAATTGGGAAACTGACCAATCATTAAGTTTTTATGATTTGTCTAAAGTTGAAAAAGTTAAAAAATCAGTAGATAAATTATCTATTAGCTTAAGTAAAGAAAATAAAAAGCAGGCAATAGAAAAACTAAGGGGAACAGGAAGAAAAGCTCCAGTAATGCATTATTTTGAGGAAAATCAGCCAATTTATTGGAGAGCATGCCCATATTTTGATTTATACGATTTATGTGAACAAATAAAAGATAGTAAAGATTTTAGTAATAATATAAAAAATCTAGCTACAGATGTTATGAATACTGTTGATGAAATGATAGTTTATTCCTTTGGTGGTCCTAAATTTAAAGGTAAAACTTCGTTTAAAGATAGCAAAAATGGATTAAGTATATTTTTACCTGATGGAGATAAAACATTCTATTCATATTATTCACCCAATGAGTTAACCCATTGGAGTACTCAAACTTGGTACAATTCAATAGATACAATAAAAGCGGGGTTAAAAACTCCTTATGGTAAATTAAGTTGGTGCAAAGATGGACAAGATCCTAGAATAAATAAAGTTGGAAATTGGTTTGAACTTTTAGATTCTTGGTTCGATAAATCAAATGGTAAAGATGGAGGAGTTAATCATTATCAATGGTAAGTCTTATGATATAAGATTTTTTATCTTATAAGAAATATAAAAAATTTAAAATATACCTTAAAGTAGTTATAAAGTAATAAAAAATTTAAACTACTTTAAGGTTTTTTTATTAACAGTATACATATATGATTTCAATAGAAGAAATTAAATAATCTATGATATAATATAAAAACCAATTTAAAATATTACTAAATTTTTTATGTTGATATATACTAATTAATAATAAAGGGAAAGGAGGACTGTTTTAAACAGATATAATTATATGGGAAAAAATTTTGGGAACTTACAAAAGGTTAGAAATGGAGAAAGAAGATTTAGTATAACTCCACATATTCCAGGGGGTTTTATAACACCTAAAAATTTGCAAAAAATAGCTGAAGTTACAGAAGAATATAATGGTGTTTTAAAAATAACTTCTGGTCAAAGAATAATGATTACTAATTTAAAGGAAGAAGATCTACCAGAAATTTGGGGAAAGTTAGGTATGGAGCCAGGAGTTAAAACTCAAAATTCAGTTAAAAATGTAGAGATGTGTCCGGCGGGATTTTGTAAAAGATCAAAATATAATACTATAGGAATGGGAATGAAATTATCTAAAAAGTATCAATGGATGGAGATGCCTTGCAGAACTAAAATAGGAGTATCAGGATGTAGAAATGCATGTGGAAGTGTTTATAGTAAAGATATAGGTGTTATAGCTGATAAAACAGGTCTTATTATAACTGCAGGAGGATCATGTGGATATAATCCTAGGTCAGCTAATATTATAGATATAGATTTAAGTGAAAGTGAAGCTATGAAGTTAATAGAATCTATAATTAATTATTATAAAGAGAATGCAGAATTAGGAGAAAAACTAGGCTTTTTTATTGATAGAATAGGAATTGACAAATTTAGAACAGATGTAAAGGAAAGAACAAACAGTATATAAAAATAATAAATTTAAAAGGATAAGGGAGTTAATTTAAAATATGAAGATATATTTGACTAATTCAGCTAAAAGTGATTTAAGTAAACTTTTAAGCGATAAAAATAATAAGGAATATATAAGAATAAGTAAAAAAACAGGAAATGTATGACAAGGTCCTATTATGGATTTAGCTTTGGATAAGCGAAATAATGATGATAGCGTATATGAAGTTGATAATTATAAGTTTATAATAAAAAAACAATTGGAGTTAGAATTTAGTGTTCTTTATGTAAATTATATAGATAATGAATATTATACAGGATATAGAATTGATACAGAAATGTTTTAGATAATTAAAAGGTATAAGGTCTGGTATATAAGAAGATACTAAAGTAAAAAAAGTAAGAAAGGAGAAAAGTAAATGAATCTTTATATAACAGACTCAGCTAAAAGAGAATTTGATGCTATATTAGCACAAGAAGGAAATGAACATAAGTTAATAAGATTTTATATAAAAAGAGTAAGCAGATGATATGGTCCTATTATAGGCGTGGTTCTGGATGAACCAGGAGAAAATGATAAGGTATATGAAGTTGAAGGAAATAGAATTATAATTAACTCAAGTTTAGAAAATCAGATAAAAAACATATATGTAGATTATATTAAAGATGGATATCATATAGGATATAAAATAGATTGTAATTAGAATAATTATTAAAAAAATTACCATATAAAAATATGGTAATTTTTTTAATTTAAAATATAATATGTAGATTTATACTAATATTTTAGTATGTTAATATACTAATAAAAGTGGTAATATTAAAATATAAAGGATTATTATGGAGGGATATTATGAGTAAAGTTATTCTTTTAAGCGGAAGTCCTAATGTTTATGGAAATAGTATGTTTGTACTTAAAGAATGTGCAAAGGTTATTGAAGAAAATGGAGTTGAAGCAGAGGTTGTTTCTATAGCGGGAATGAATTTAAAAGATTCTATGAATTATCAAGGTGGATATAATGATGATTTTGATGAAATAATAGAAAAAGTAAAAAATGCACAAGGTCTTATTGTAGCAAGTCCTGTTTATTGGGGAACAGCAAGGGCGGAAACAATGACAGCATTACAAAGAATTGCAATGGCATCAATTCATGAAGGAAACTTTTTATCACGTATGGTAGGCGGCCCTATAGCAATTGCTAGAAGAGGGGGGCTTACATCTACTATTGAAGAAATGATGATGTTTTACATGATAAATGATATGATAGTACCAGGTTCAACATACTGGAATATAGTTTTTGGAAAAGATCCAGGAGATGCATTAAAAGATGACGAGGGACTAAAAACGGTTAAAAGATTCTCTGAAAATGTAGCGTACTTAATAAATAAAATGTATTAAAAAATTTTAATATAAAAATAAGCTTGTCTTAACAGATAAGCTTATTTTTGTGTAATAGTATTTTATTATTGAAACATATAAAATAATTTAGTTCCATAGATACAAGTTAAGTTAAAAATTAATCCCATAGACACACCAAGTATTGTATTTATTATTGATATTTTAAGTATGGATTGTTTTGTAGGTATATCTAATTTTTTAGAGTTTTTTATAATTCTATATATAAAGAATATAGAAATTAACCAAGGAGTAATACCTTCAATGGAAAGTATAGGTATTAAGATAAGTATTAAGATAAACGGAATTGTTATAACAGGTAATTTCATACTTAATGCTCCTTTTTAAAATAATTTGATTCAATAATTTTGTTGCTATAGTAGGTTGCCTTAGAGAACATGTCTATTTCTTTTTTTGTTAGATTTTTTGATTTAATAGTACCATTAGGAAGAATGGCAAAATTCCTTTTTGTATTTAAAATATTCCTTCCCATAGTTGAATAAATGTACTTATCCTTCTCAACTCCTAGTAAATATGCAAGGGTAGGGGTTATATCTACTTCACCACCATAGGTATTTATGGTTTCTCCAGTATAATCTTTTGAATAGATTATTAAAGGAGTATTAAGATCATTTTTTTTACTCCATTTAGGAAGTCCTTTTATAGATTGTACTTGATCTTGAAAAAATTTATGCGGACCTTCATGATCTCCATAGAAAACAATAATTGAGTTTTCTAAAAGATTGTTATTTTCAAGGGAATTTATAAATTGACCAATAACTTTATCTGTATAATGAACAGATTCGAAATATTTTCCAATAACAGTTCCTTTTAGCTTATCAGGAATTTTTATATCTTTAAATTTTTCAGGCATGGAAAAAGGTGCATGATTACTTAAAGTTATTGAAAAACTATAAAAAGGATTTTTTTGTTGCTTCAATATAGGAACTAATTGTTTGAAAAAACTTCCATCACTAAGTCCTAATCCAATAGTTTCATCCATATTAAAATGACTAGAATCTATACATTTTTTAAAACCTATAGAACTAAGGGAAGGCAACCAATTCCAGTAAGAGCCTTTATCAGGATGAATTGCTATAGTGTTATATCCTATGTCCTCTAAAAGTTTAGGAAGAGAAGAAGGATATGTATTATTAGGATACCTAAAAAATGTGCTTCCACGTCTTACAGGAAAAATAGAGGTATTTGCAAGAAGTTCTGCATCGGAGGTAGTTCCTGCAAAGGTTTGCTCTTTTATATTATTAAAATATAAACTATTCTTTAAAAGTTTATTTAGATTTGGTGTAATTTCTTCACCATCTATAGATTTACCTATTACGAAATTTTCTAATGACTCTATTTGTATTGTAATAAGGTTTTTACCTTTGAATATTCCTTTATATTTATTGTCAGGTAATTTTTCGGCTTTAGCTTTAAACCAAGTTTCAATTTCTTTCTTTTCAGAGTTTGTAAGCGTATGCTTTCTACTATCTTTGTAAAAACTATATCCATCATATATATGAAATCCTATAGGGGTTAAGTTAAACATGTTTTGATCTTGAGTCCAAGTAGTAAAAAACAAATGTTGATCTGAAAAACAATTTTTAGATATATCTATTTTATAATGGGCATAAGGTAAATAAAACAAAGGTATAATAAATAAAATTAAAAAAGAAGAGAAATTTCTTTTAAAAGTTAAATAGTTATTTTTTATCTTAAAAAAGTACAATAATAAAATTAATATGTCCAATAAAAATATAAGATCTATTGGTCTAAACATAGCAAAAATACTATCTGAAAGGTTGTGTAAATTAGCTGTATAACTTAACATATGAAAAGTTAAAAAAGAACGATTACTTCTAAAATACCACAGATCACCAATCATTAGTATGGTTAATAAGATATCTAATATTATAATACTAAATAAGTGTTTTTTACCTTTAAAAAGATATGTAAAAGATAAAAACATGCATATAAAACTTAGATATACCATGATAGGGGGGACATTGAAAAACATGGTTTTGAAATTAAATTTTGATACATTATGATCACCCATAACAGCAAAAAATAAAAATATTTTAACTAAAATAGCTAAAATAGAATATATAAATGCTTTATCTTTAAAAATAAATTTTATATTTTTAAAAATATTACATAAACAGTTAGGTATTTTTATGGTTTTATAGGATGTATTTATATTGTCCAATTGAGTACCTCTTTTCTATAAGAATATATAAACTATTATACTAGATTCTAGTAAAGTTTTTAATCTTTAAAGTTGTTTTTGGTTAAATTTTTATGTAAGTAAATCTTTTAATAAAATTTGTTATGTATTTTATTAATATGCAAGTAGTAATAATTATAAAGAATTTTAATAATATTAATTTTAATAAATTTGAATTACTGAGTTCTATGAAAGAATTATACTTAAAAAGTATATTCCAAGGAATTATATTAGTTTCTAAAAAATGAACGCATAAAATAATCAAAGAATTTTTACCAACATATATAAAAAAAGTACTTAATAACTTTATATTGCTCAGAAAATTCCATAAATATATAACTAATATACTACCGCTAATGGAACCAGTACAAAAAATAATGAAATCTCTATATATACGTAGATTAATGTCAAAGGCACAATTAATAATGCATATATACCATAAAAATATCATAATTAATATGGATGAGATAGAGAGTTTGTTTAAGGTAACTTTTTGATTATTTAGAGTATAACCTATAAAAAAGAATAACTGACATACTAGGGCTAAATCCAATCCCCAGGGAAGAAAAGATATATTCTTTAAAATATATCCCATTATAACTAAAAACATTAAAACTAAAATTTGTTTAAAGATATTTTTATTTTTTACAACTTTTAGAAATAAATTAAATATTAAACGTGTAAGAAATAAAGTTGGTAAAAACCAAAGACAACCTACTGAACCTAAGTAGGGAATAAATACAGGTACAGGACCTGAACCATATAAAATGGTTAATAATGATACTTTAAATATATAGTATGAATTAAAAGGAAATTTTAAAAGATTATATATTAGAAGAATCAGTAAAGTGATTATATATGGTAGAAGTAATCGTTTAAGATCTTTTAAAATAAGATCCAAAAAGTTTTTTTCTTTAAAAAGATATCCTGAAATAATAAAAAATAAAGGTATATGGAATGAGTAAATAATGTGCCATATATGGGCTTTATGTCCTATGTATGGGGTACAATGTCCTAAAATGACCAATAAAATGGCTATTCCTCTTAGTGAATCAATCCAATCTAATCTTTTGTGCATATTCTTTTATGACTCCTTTAAAAGTTTAATTGATAAATAGTTTAAAAGTATACTTTATCATATTAAAATATAAAAAATAGAGTTGTTGATAAATTTATAATATTAAATAAAATTATCAGCAACTCTAATTAAAAATATAAAGAAATTATAATTTTCTTATGTTTAATATATGAATTTCATACCAAAGTATGTAAATTATAATAGTCCAAAGTTTACGGCTATAATCTCCATGTCCTTCTTTATGAAGTTCTAAGAGATTTAGAGCAAAAGATTTATCAAAAATATCCAATGGTGTGTTTTGAATTGTATTTTTTGCCCAAGAATATAGTTCATTTTTAAACCATACTCTAATAGGAACAGGATATCCTAATTTTTTTCTATCGTATAAATAAGATGGTAATATATCTTTAAAAGCCTCTCTTAGTAAATGTTTAGTTGTAAAGTTATTTATTTTATCTTCTTTATGTAATTTTGAGCAAAGGTCAAAAACTTCTTTATCTAAAAAAGGTACTCTTACTTCTAATGAATGTGCCATAGACATTCTATCAGTTTTAGATAAAATATCTCCAATAAGCCAAGTGTTTAAATCTATATATTGTCTTTGAGAAACCGGATCTAGATTTTTTACAGAGTTAAAAAGAGAATCCGTTACCTTTAAATGAGACTTTTTTATATAGTTTTTTTCTATAAGTTTAAATTTTTCTCTATCCTCGAAAATATTTGCATTTCCTATATATCTATCTTTTAATTCTGTACATCCTCTTATTAAAAAACTCCTACCTTTCATATTAATAGGAAGGTTATTGTAGGCTATTTTAGCTATTATTTGCTTTAATTTCTTAGGTATGTATTTAAAGACCTTTAAAGAATTTTCTTCAGTATATATGTTATAGCCTCCAAAAAGTTCATCAGAACCTTCTCCAGAAAGAACAACCTTAAAATATTTGCTAGCCTCTTTAGTTACAAAATATAAAGGTATTATTGAAGGATCTGCAACTGGAATATCCATATGATAAACTATATTATATATTTCTTCTAATAAATCTTCATGGTTTATTGTTAAATTGATATTTTTAACACCTATATCTTGGGCAAATTGTTTTGCTAAAGGTACTTCATTATAATTATCCATTTGGAATCCAATAGAAAATGTGGTAAGGTTACTATTAAATTCACTAGCGAGTTTTGTAATTATAGAAGAATCAATTCCTCCAGATAAAAAAGTTGCCACTGGAACATCACTTTGAAGATGTTTTTCTACAGAATTTCTAAGCGTATCCACGATTTCTTTTTTTAGATCTTCCTTATTAGTTTTTTTACAAGGAGTTAAAGCGGGATTGAAAAATCTAACAATTTCTAATTCATTATTTTTATTATTTGATAAAGAATTTAAAATTTCTTTTTTGTTTGTTATATAGCAACCAGCAGGTACACAATGTATGTCCTCAACAGGTGTACTAGGTTCAGGGATATATTGAAAAGAAAGATAATTATTTAAACCCAGAATATTTAATTGTTTATCTGAAAATTTATAAATTGCTTTTGCCTCTGAACTAAATACTACTCCATCCTTAAGTTGCATATAATAAATTGGTTTAATTCCAAAGTAATCTCTATAGGCAACAAATTTATTTTTTTGCCTATCAAAAATTATTATAGCGAACATACCACGAAGTTTATTTATAAAAGACTCTCCCCATTTATCATAGGCAAAGGTTATAGTTTCTACCTCTGTATTATCAACAAAAGAATAGTCTTCTTTTAGTTCGTCTATTATGTCTTTGTAATTATAAATTTCACCGTTAAAGACTGTAACGTACCTATTTTTATAATGAAATGGCTGATTTCCTGTATTTAAATCTAATATACTTAATCTATTAAAGGACATAAAAAAATTTTTATCTACAAAAGAATTATGTTTATCAGGTCCTCTATGAATAATTGTTTTAGAACAATCTTCTAGGCTATTTATAGTATCTGTTTGTAAATTTTTATTTGAAAAAAAACATATAAAACCACACAAAATAAAAAAACCTCCTTAGTAATTCTTATTTATGTAAATAAGAATATACTAAGGGTATATTAGAAATATAATAAAAATGTAATGAAGTTGTAAATTCGTATTTTAATTCTTATATATAAGATCTACTTTTTTAGAATGAGTATCTATTAAAACAAAGTAGGAAACATTATTAATAGATACATTAGCTTTTCCCATGTAATTTTGAAAGGTATAATCTATTAATTTAATATTTTTAATATCTTCTCTAAAAAAATTTTTTAAAATGATAAGAACATCATCGCGTGATAGTAGTTCTTGGGATTCGGTAAAAGTAGTGATGCCAGTTGTATCTATATGAAGAACCAATCCGGAAATTGTATCTATGGAAACTAAGTATATATTATTATCATTATTTCTAAGATAGACATTCCAAGTATAAGTTCTCTTTTCGTTGTTATATACTACATAAGTATCGTATGAAATTATACTCTTTGGGGATATTTCAAAATATTTATTTAGTATAGAATATGCTAAAGATGTAGCCTCAGATTTACTTAAATTTTTACCTAAACTTTTTAAAATATTTACATCCTTGATATTAATATTAGCATGTTCTTCTGCTATAATATATAATTTATCTTTAACAACATGTCGTTGAGTACAGGCAATTAAAGTCAAGAAGATCATGATTAATCCAATAAATATAAAAAATCTTTTTATATACATAAGGTTACCTTTGTACCTTTATTTAATTCACTTTCAATAGTAATAGTTATTTTAAGTAAATCACATATTTTATAAACTATAGACATTCCTAATCCAACTCCTTGATTTTTTTTTGCTCTTGATTTATCCACAACGTAAAAAGGTTCTTTAATTTTATCTAAATCCTTTTTGGGTATACCTATTCCAAAATCTATTATTTCTATATATTTTTTAGAATCTTTTAAATAAGAATTTATAATAATATTACTATTTTCAGAGGATGCTTTAATTGCATTATCAATTAAGTTTAGTAATAATACTTTAAAAAGCTCTTCATCTACAAATAGCTTAAAATCATTTATATTACTCAATAAGGAAATTTTTCGCATATTTGCTTTAGGTGTTATTGAGTTTATACAATCAATTATCAAAGAATTTGTAGAATAAGTTTTTTTATTAATAGAGGTACCAGTAATTAAAAATAAGTCCATAAGAACAAAGGATAAATTTTCTAAACGTTTACCTTCAGATTTTATATAGTTAAGACATTTTAAGTTAGTTTCACTATCTATATTTTTTACATTTAACAGGAAGTCTGAATATCCAATAATTGAGGTTAAAGGAGTTTTTAGTTCATGGGTGAAACTTTGAATGAAGTTTTGTTTATTTTCACTTTCTTCTCTTAATATTTTTAAATTTTCTTTTAAGCTCTCTTGCATAGTGTTAATTTCATTTTCTAAAATTTTTATTTCATAAAAAGTCTTTTTATTGAATTTGGGACAAATTTTATTTTCATCTTTAAAAATGTTAATTTTATTTATTAATTCTGTAATAGATTTACTAAGTTTTTTACTTATTATTAACATAGAAGTTCCCATTAAAATTATAAAGATTATTAAAAGATTTAATGAGAATTTATAATCTTCTGTCCGTCTAAGGAATGTATCAGAGATATCTGATATATATGTTAAGATATAATTTTGATTAGAATTTACTTTAATAGGAGTAACAATAAATATAAATTCTTTATTCTGTATGTCTCTAATTATATATTTCATATGTTTGGACTTATTTTCTAATTCTTCACGTTTTGCTATATCAAATGGAAAATTAGAATAGATTTTTTTGTTGTGATCATCCGTAAATTCTACATAAGTATCCTTAGAGTATTTTAAGTATTCATTTAATTTTATAGAAATAAAAGTTTTAGCTTTTTTAGTAAAAAGTATATCCTTTTCAGATGTAGGTTCTTCCGGATCAGGTGTATTCAAAAAGTCTAATATAGTACTTTCTAAAAATAATTGTAGATGTTTTGTGTTTGAGATATCTTTTTTTATATTATTATTTAAAGTGATATTATAACTATTTTGTATTAATATAAATTGAGATAGTATAAATAATGTTCCACAAACTAGTGTTGACCATAAAAAGAAACTTTTCCAAATTTTCATATTTATATATTCCTTAAAGTTAAGTTATTTTTTTAAGTTTATAACCAAGTTTATATACAGTTATAATTTCATCTTCTAAATTAAGTTTTTGGCGTAATTTGGAAATATGCATATCGATTGTACGGGTTCCACCACTAAATGAATATCCCCAAATATGATCTAAAAGAGTTTCACGTTTAAAAGCTATATCTTGGTTTTTAAGTAACAACAATAAAAGTTCAAATTCTTTAATAGTTAATTCTACAGACATATCATTTAATTTAACAGTTCGTTCATTTTCATTTAGTTCAAGGTTTTTGTAAATAATGTTGTTATTTATAGGATCTTCTTTTTGACATCTTCTTAGAAGAGCCTCTACTCTTGCTAAAAGTTCCATACTTTCAAAAGGTTTTGTTATGTAATCATCTGCACCTAACTTTAAACCACGAACCTTATCTATTGTCTCAAACTTAGCTGATAGTATGATTATGCCCATGGATTTTTTATTTATTTTGTCCAATATTTCAAAACCATCCATTTTAGGTAACATAATATCTATTAATAATAGATCATAGGTACTGGATTGTAACATATTAAAACCTTCTAATCCATCACTAGCAGTGTGTATTTCATGTCCTATTAAAGATAGATTCATTTTTATTAAATCTAAAATAGGTAATTCATCTTCAATAATAAGTATTTTACTCAAATAATTCACCTCTAGTTATTTATAAAAATTTAACACAAATATTATAATATAATTTTAAACTATTTAATAACCTAAATTTATTACAGAGTGGTTAAATTTATCATAAAGAGGTTAAAAATTATATATTGACAAAATATAATAAGAATATTAGAATTTTCTTATATTCTTATTAAGTAAAGGAGAATATTTATGGAGGATACTGTAAAGATATTTAAGGCATTGGCTCATCCTGTAAGATTAAAAATTATTAAAAAACTAATGACAGGAGAATGTTGTGTTTGTAAGTTAAATGAAGATGTAGAGTTTAGTCAGTCAAATGTATCTCAACATCTTAGAGTTTTAAAAGATGCTAAAATTTTAATAGCTAGAAAAGATGGTATGAAAACTTGTTATAGTATTAAAGATTCCAAGATTTTAGAAATCGTAAAATTAGTTGAAGATCTTAATAGTAAATAGTGTTATATGTTTAAAAAATAAAGCCATAAAGAATTAGAATAAAAAAGAAGTTCATAAAAGATACTAAATGTATATATTATAAATGGAGGAATTTTAAATGAAAGAACTAAATGAAAACATATTTGAAGAAGAGGTAAAGAAAAGTAGTATACCAGTTGTAGTTGATTTTTGGGCACCTTGGTGTGGACCATGTAAAATGCTTACTCCAGTTATGGAGGAACTAGGAAAAAAATATGATGGAAAAATAAAAGTTGTTAAAGTTAATGTAGATGAAAATCAAGGTCTTGCTAGGGAATATGGAGTTGCAAGTATACCAACTCTAATTGTTTTTAAAGAAGGGAACAGTATAGAAACTAGTGTAGGTTTTAAGCCACAAGCAGCTATTGAACAAATGATAGAAAAATATTTATAGTAATATGATTAAAGCAATATAATGAAAGGGGATTAAATATGGAAAATAGATATGATATTGCTATAGTAGGTAGTGGACCAGCAGGAATTTCTGCTGCTATAAATGCTAAGATTAGGAATAAAAATGTTATTATATTTGGACAAAAAAATTTGAGTAATAAATTGATAAAAGCCCCTAAAGTTAATAATTACTTAGGTTTTTATGATGTTACGGGATTAGAATTAAAAGAAAAAATTCAGACTCACATGGATAAAATGGATGTAAATGTAACTTATGAAAGAATAAATAACATATATGCAATGGGTAATTATTTTGCTCTTATGGTTAACGAAAAAATCTACGAAGCTACAACCGTAATATTGGCTACAGGAGTGGAATTTTCAAAACCTATAAAAGGAGAGGAAGAATTACTAGGAAAAGGTGTGGGATACTGCGCTACTTGTGATGCACCCTTGTATAAGGGAAAGATAGTTACTGTGGTTGGCTATAATAAAGAAGCAGAGGAAGAAGCTAATTATGTTAGTGAACTTACAAAAAAGCTTTATTATATTCCTATGTATAGTGGAGAGTACAATTTAAATAGTGAAATTGAAGTAGTAAAGGATAGACCTTATGAGGTTGTAGGAGAGAGTAAGGTAGAAAAAATTATTACAAAAAGTAGAGAAATAGAAACAGATGGAGTATTTTTTCTAAGGGATAGTGTATCACCTAATCAGCTGGTACCAGGAATTGAGGTTGATGGTGCACATATAAAGGTAAATAGAAAAATGGAAACTAATCTTCAAGGTCTTTATGCGGCAGGAGATTGCATAGGAAAACCTTATCAATACATGAAGGCAGCAGGAGAAGGTCAAGTAGCCGTTTTAAATGCAGTATCATATATTGACGAATTAAAAAATAATATAAATAATAAATAGTTTATAAAGGTGAGGAATAGGTTTAATTTTAAAACTTATTCCTTATTTTTATATTATATGGAACAATTGAATATAATTGTTATAAGAAGTAAAATAAAAGTTATAAATTAAAATTATGTATTTGGGGGAAAATCATATGTTACTTATTAAAAATGGTAAAATTTTTACTATGGAAGGAATTGTATTAGAAGAAAGTTCTATTTTAATTAAAAATGGAAAAATAGAAGAGATAGGCAAAGAAATTAAAATTACTAAAGATGTAGAAGTAATAGATGCAAAAGGCAAAATTGTTATGCCAGGTTTTATAGATGCACATACTCATATTGCTATTTTAGAAGATGGAATAGGATTTGAAGGTAGTGATATAAATGAGATGACCGATCCAATTACACCTGAGCTAAGAGCAATAGATGCTATTAACCCAATGGATACTGCTTTAAAAGATGCCTATAAATCAGGTGTTACCTGTGCTGCTGTTGGTCCTGGTAGTGCTAACATTATCGGAGGACAATTTGCAACTATTAAGACCTATGGAAAAAGAATAGATAATATGATAATTAAGGCACCTACCGCTATGAAATGTGCTTTCGGAGAAAATCCTAAGAGAGTTTACAACAGTAAAGGAAAATCACCTATGACAAGAATGGCTACGGCAGCTTTGTTTAGAGAAATATTAATGAAAACTAAAGAGTATGATAGAAAAATTAAAAGTGCAGGAGAGGATGAGAGTAAGAGGCCTAAGTTTGATATAAAATTAGAATCTATGCTTCCTGTAATTCATGGAGAAATTCCATTAAAGGCTCATGCACATAGAGCAGATGATATATTTACTGCAATAAGAATAGCTAAAGAGTTTGGGCTTAAGCTTACATTAGATCACTGTACAGAAGGACATTTGATAGCAGATGAACTAGCAAAAGAAGGATATGACACAATTGTAGGACCAAGTTTAACCAGTAAATCAAAGTATGAATTAAGAGAAAAATCTTTTAAAACTCCAGGAGTTTTAAGTAAAGCGGGATTAAAGGTTGCCATAACAACAGATTGTCCAGTTATACCATTAGAATATCTTCCAATATGCGCATCTTTAGCTGTTAAATCAGGTATGGATAGAGAAGAAGCCTTAAAGGCTATAACAATAAATCCAGCACAAATTTTAGGTATAGATCATAGAGTTGGTAGCATTAAAAAAGGAAAGGATGCAGATATCGTTATATTTGATGGAGACCCATTAGAAATACAAAGTAAAGTACTTTATACAATTGTAGATGGAAACATTATATATAAATTAGATATATAGGTTAAATTGTATAGTCTAATTTTGGGGTATAAAAATATTTAATAAGGCAGATGTTGAACAGTGAAAAAAGGATATTTATATATAGCTTTAGGTGCATTTATTTTTAGTACTATGGAGATAGCAGGAAAAATAGCTAATAGTGATTTTAATCCATTTCAACTTAATTTTTTAAGATTTTTAATAGGAGGATTAATATTATTAATACCTAGTATAAGAATTTTAAAAAACAAAAAGATAAAGTTAACTAAAAGTGATATAAAATATTTTCTTTTAACAGGTTTGTTATGTGTTGTGATAAGTATGTCAGTTTTGCAAGTTGCCATTGGTTATACCAAGGCATCTATAGTAGCTATTTTATTTAGTACAAATCCAGTCTTTACAATACCATTTGCTTGTTTGATCTTAAAAGAAAAATTAAATAAAAGCAATATTATTTCAATTAGTATAAGTTTAGTAGGTATTGCTTGTATTTTGAATCCATTAAATTTAAAATTGAGTATTTCTGATTTGCAAGGTATTGGACTAGCAGTTTTATCCGCAGTAACTTTTTCATTATATAGTGTACTTGTAAAAACTAAATCACATAAGTTTGGAAGTATAGTTATTAATGGTGTGTCCTTTTTAGTAGGAGATTTTTTAATGTTGATTTTAATTTTATTATCTAAATTACCTATATTTAAAGGTATATCTAAAACTGAAACAGGGGCTATGTTGTACAATATACCTATTTTTAAAGGCATAAGTATGGATAATTTGCTTATATTACTTTACTTAGGGGTAATAGTAACAGGACTTGGATATGTATTTTATTTTTTAGCTATGGATAAAACATCTGTGGTTATGTCATCATTGGTGTTTTTTGTAAAACCTGCATTGGCACCTATTTTAGCATTTTTTATATTAAAAGAAGGAATACCAATGAATACAATTCTAGGAATAATGTTTATATTATTTGGTTCTTTTATAATGCTTAAATATAAAAATCATAATAAAGTTAAAGATAATTCATGTGTTCATTAATATAGTTTTTATTGAAAAAAGTTTTGCACAAGAGTATTATCGTATTTGAAAATATATTAATACAAGAGGGTGTAGTAAACATGATTAAAGAAGAGTCAATGATGAATACACTTCTTCATCTAATAAAGGTTCCAGGAATATCTGGTACTGAAAGTGAGAATCTTTCAGGTGAAGAAATATATAATATGATATTACAAATGCCTTATTTTAAAAAGAATCCAAATAAAGTTAAAAAAATTCCAGTAAAAGATGATTGCTATAATAGATTTTTTGTAACCGCATTATATGAAAATCCTAAAAAGACGAATAAAACAATAATTATTACTGGACATACAGATGTAGTAGGGATAGATGAATTTGGACATTTAAAAAATATAGCATTTGATGCAGAAGAATTTACTAAAAGAGTTTCGGAGTTTCCATTAACTAGAGAAGTTAAAGAAGATTTAGAAAGTGAAGATTGGTTATTTGGAAGAGGTTCTGCAGATATGAAGTATGGAATAGCACTCCATATGGAAGTTTTAAGAGAAATATCAACCAACAATACTATTGATGGAAACTTAATGATGGTAGCAGTACCAGGAGAAGAAAGTAACTCAGAAGGAATGGTAGCAGCTGCTGAATATCTTGAAAAATTAAGTAAGGAAGAAGGATATGAATTTATAGCTTTACTAAATTCAGAATGCACACTTCCTAAATATGATGGAGATACTACTAAAAAGATTTATTTAGGTTCTTGTGGAAAAATTATGCCTCTTTTCTATTTTGTAGGCAAAGAATCCCATGTGTGTGAACCTTTTAGTGGGCTTAACCCCAATATTTTGGCATCTGAACTAAATAAACTTATGGAAGTTAATGTGGAACTTTGTGATGTAGTAGAGGATAATATAACTCCTCCACCAGTATGTTTAAAACAAAAGGATTTAAAAGAACTTTATTCAGTTCAATTACCTTGTGCAGCTGCCGCATATTACAATATGATTTATCTTACAAGTTCACCAGAAGAAATTGTAGATAAACTAAAAAGACTTTCTTTGAGAGCTTTTCAAAATGCCATAAATATAGTTAATTCTAATATGAAATTATATAATGAGCATTTAGGAGAACATAAAGTTGAAAATCATATTGAGCCTAAGGTAATGACATATAATGAACTTTATGAAAAGGTTTTAAAAACTTATGGTGATAAATTTAACAAAGAATTAGAAGAAAAGATCTTATTATGGAAAAATCAAAAGTTAGGACATCAAAATATAGCAATAAATATAATAAGAGAAACCTTTGAAAAATATCCAGATAAAACACCTGTAATAATAATTGGTTTTTCACCTTCATATTATCCAGTTAGAACTCTTGATTCTAAAGATAAAAATTCAAAGATTCTTTTAAAAGCAGTAGAAAATACTATAGAATATGCTAAGGAAAAGTTTAATAGGGATATTTTCAAGGAAAGTTATTTTATGGGTATTTCTGATTTAAGCTATACAGGATTAAATGAAGGAGAAGATATAAGAAGTATATGTAGTAATATTTTAGGATTAGGATATAATTATAATCTTCCAATAGAAAGTCTTGAAAAACTAAATATCCCAAGTATTATTTTTGGAGGGTTTGGAAAGGATTTTCATAAATATACTGAAAGATTAAATCTTTCTTATTCAATTAAAGAAGTTCCACAATTATATGAGTATATTATAAGAAATATTTTTAAATTGCATAAATAACAAATTTCAAATATAGAATATAAATTTATTTAGGTTTTTTATAAAACAAACGGTAATGTATAAGATTAAAGTACTTATACATTACCGTTTTATTAATTATTTGCTATTGATATTTATTTTTCTTAGGAAGAATTAAAGCACATATTAAACATACTATCATAAAAAATGTCAATGTTACAAATATTGAATGTACACCTGTAAAGAAGGATTCTTTTATTTGTAATATAGATATATTTTTAGATGTTTGTGAAACTATGTTATCTGGAGTAATTCCTGATATTCCTAGTTTATTAAAGTATGAACTTATACCTGAGTTTAAAATACCACCAAATATACTAACAAAAATAGTTTGTCCTAAAGTACGAATTAAAGCATTAGTTGATGTAGATACACCTCTTTTTTGTTCTAAAACATGAGTTTGTACTACTATAGTAGTTGTAGTAAAGATAGAACCAAAACCAAAACCCATGATAGTTGTGCATATCATTAAGAAAATAATAGGACTAGAAGTTCCTAAAAATTTAAGACATAGTGTACTTACTACAAGTAATAATGTAGCCAATTTAAGTATTTTTTTATGACCGTATTTTGGCAATGCCTTAGCTAAAATAAATGAACTGGAAAGCCATGTTATTGACATAGGAGCCATAGATAATCCTGATATAATAGCATTAAATCCTAATACATTTTGAATATATAAAGGACTGTAAGTTTCTATAGCTGCAAGTACACCTGCGGTTATAAAACATATTAAATTAGCTAATGTTGTTGTCTTATTAAATATATCAAAAGGAACTATAGGTTCTTCAAAGTGTTTTTCAGTAAAATAAAAAATTACAAGGGAAATTATAGAAATTATAACAAATATTCCTGCAACTTTTAAAGAAGTTGAAAGAACCCCTAAAAGTAAAAATACTATAGAAATAGTCAATAAAAAAGCACCTAAATAATCAATTTTAGGAGAAGTTTTCTCAATATTTTCCTGTAAGTTTTTATTTAGTATAATTATAGCGATTATACCAAAAGGAACATTTATGAAAAATATCCAATGCCAAGATAAATAGTTAATTAAAAATCCTCCTATAAAAGGTCCTACTAAACTGGCTATCCCCCAAACTGTACTAAGCCATCCTTGAATTTTAGCCCTTTCCGATACATCAAATAAATCTCCAATAATTGTATAAGTAATAGTCAAAATAGATCCTGCACCTAGTCCTTGAAGGGCACGAAAAATAATTAATTGTAACATAGTCTGAGAAAATCCACAAAGTGAACTACCCGTTAAGAAAATTATAATACCAACAGATAACATTTTTTTTCTACCATATAGATCTGAAAGCTTACCATAAATTGGGGTAGAAACCGCCGAAGTTAAAAGATAAGCAGAGAATATCCAACTTATTAAGTCATAACCATTAAGTGAATTTGCTATGGTTGGCATGGCAGTGGTAACTACAGTTCCTTCAAAAGCTGCTAAGAACATAGAAAGCATTATAGCTATTACTACCTTATGATTTTTTTTATCCATTTTTATGTCTCCTTTCGTAAATAGTCATATAAAAGTTACATATAAAATAATACAACAAATTGTAATAAAAGTCTAAGTTATAAAAAAACAATGATTTTTTAGTGTAAATTTCTTGATTATAATAATATAAGTGTAAAAATTTTAAGTATTTTTAATAATGATATAAAAAAAGCTTAAAAAAATAATAAAACCAATTTATACAAAAACAGTCATAAAGTAACACTAATAAGTTTTAAAATTAAATAAAATTAAACAAAAATATGCAATAAATTACATTATGAAAAAAATTTAACTTGTACATAGAAAATTTATAAAATTAGTATTATAATGAAAAAGTAAGGTTGTATAAAAAATAACAAGAGAGTGGGGATAAAATGATTAACAAAAATGAAAAACAAAAGTGGCAAGAAATTCTAAAAAACAAAGTTCAACCAGCTTTTTTAGCACCATGGCAAGAAGAAGCCAAGGAAGAGGAATTTAAAGATATTGTTAGAGAAACTTTGCGCAGTGTAAATTCTCTAAAGGGTGATAGAGAAGATAAAAAATGTTTTTTAGGGGAATCTAAATGTTGTATAGCTAATGCTGATGACATTGTAGAAGTTAAAAAGAAAGCTAATATTCCAGAAAAATCTACTGATATCAAAGATGTTATGAAAGACGTAGCTGGTTATTTTAACGGAATGTTCAATTGGGTACATCCAAAAGCTATGTTTAATGTAGCTCCACCAGCTGCTATTCCTTCAGTAATGGGAAGTTTAATGGGAGCTATGTTTAATCCTAATTTAGTAGAACAAGAATATTCTGGAAATATAGCAGCTTTAGAAATAGAGGTAGCATCTATAATTTCAAAATTAGTTGGATATGATCCGGTAAAATCAACAGGACATTTTACTTTTGGAGGTACAGGAGCATATTTATTTGCTACTAAGTTGGCCTTAACTAAATGTCTTGGTAAGGAAAGTAGAAATACTGGAATAAGAACAGAGGCTCAAATATTAGCATCTAAAGTTGGACACTATGCAGTTAAAAATTGTAGTGATTGGACAGGCGTAGGAATGGACAATGTAAGATCTATAGATCTTAATGAAGATAGTTCAATGAATTTAAAACATTTAGAAGAAACAATGGAACAATGTTATAAAGAAGGAAAACCAGTAGCTATGATTGTAGCGACAATGGGAACTACAGATGCTTTTGCTATTGATGATATAAGAGGTATTAGAGAAATTTGTGATAGACTTGCAGAGAAGTATAATGTTAAACAAAAACCATTTATATATGCAGATGCAGTTATAGGATGGGCATGGAGTGTATTTAATACCTATGATTTTAAAAATAATCCTATGGAATTCTCAGAGGATACTTTAAAAGCTATAGATGAATGTAGAGAAAAAATTAAAGATATAAATCTTGCCGATGCTATAGGAATCGATTTCCATAAAACA
Organism: Hathewaya limosa; assembly: GCF_030815255.1. NCBI lineage: Bacteria > Bacillati > Bacillota > Clostridia > Eubacteriales > Clostridiaceae > Hathewaya > Hathewaya limosa. The sequence continues at coordinate 65,241 of NZ_JAUSWN010000009.1, read as the reverse complement.
GGATTTACTTGCTATAATTGTAGTATGATTTGTATGAAGGATAGTGAAGATGTAGAAATCTTGGCTAGAGGAAGAGAACAAATGGCATACTTATATCAATTTAGTGCATATACACCAGGGGAATATACATTAGAATGTTCTAGAGGAGGAGGATATGCTCTTTCAGCATGGTGTAATTTAAAATACTTTGGTTTAGAAGGATATAGAGCTATATTAGGAAATTTAATAGAATCAGAAAAATCCTTAAGAAAAGTTATAGGAAAAGAAGACTCCATGGTTTGTGTAAATGAAGATGACCATGGTTCAGTTACATTATTTAGAGTGTATCCAAAAACTTTAGGTGAAAAATTAAATGTAGAAAATTTTGCAAAGCATCAATATAAAAAAGAATTTGAAGATGAAAACTATAGAGAAGAATTAAAGAAACATAATGATTATCAATTTAAGATTTCACAAGAAATACAAAGAATGTTGTTTGAAGAAAATGGGCCTGCATTAAGCTTTACAAGTAAATTTAGATTAACACCTTATGGGGAGCCTATAGCAGCTATAAAGGCATATCCAATGTCTCCATATATGGGATGTGATGAAAAGGAACTTAGAGAAGATATAATAAACTTTATTTTAAAAGCAGCTGAAGCGGTAGACAAGCAATTAGAAAAATAATCTTTTAAAAGAGGGTGTTCTGTAAAGAACATCCTCTTTTAATTTTTATGTTAAAATTAAGAGAGAAACTATTAAGAAAATAAAAGAGAGGGAAGTTAATATGGAAAAATTCATATCTTGGAATGTAAATGGGATTAGGGCATGTGTAAAAAAGGGTTTTTTGGAATATTTTAAGGAGATGAATGCGGATATATTCTGTATTCAGGAAACTAAATTACAAGAAGGACAAATTGATTTAAATTTAGAGGGATATAATATGTACTGGAATTATGCAGAGAAAAAAGGGTATTCAGGTACAGCTATTTTTACTAAAAAGAAGCCAATTAATGAGTTTTATGGTATAGGTATTGATGAGCATGACAAAGAAGGTAGAGTAATAACTTTAGAATTTAATGAATATTATTTTGTAACAGTATATACTCCAAATTCTAAACAAAAACTTGAAAGATTGGATTATAGGATGAAATGGGAAGATGATTTTAAAGCATATTTGAAAGAATTAGATGAAAAAAAGCCTGTAGTTATATGTGGAGATTTAAATGTTGCTCATAAGGAAATTGATCTTAAAAATCCTAAAAGTAATAGAAAAAATGCAGGTTTTACAGATGAAGAAAGAAATAAATTTTCTATGCTACTAAAATCAGGATTTATTGATACATATCGATATTTTAATCCTGAAAAAGAGGGAGTATATTCTTGGTGGTCCTATAGGTTTAATGCAAGACAAAATAATGCGGGATGGAGAATAGATTATTTTTGTGTATCTGAAAAATTTAAAGATAGGTTAATTAGTGCCGATATACATACAGATGTTTTAGGATCAGATCATTGTCCAGTTGAATTGATTATAAAATAAATTTAAAATAGCATTTGATGTCTAAATAATTTAGTATCAAGTGCTATAATTTTTTTATTATATATGGATAAAACTTTAATTATTTATCTCTATAGGAATTTGTATCTCGGTTATAAATTCTTCCTCTAAACTAGTTTCATGAACATCTATTTTATAAATTTCAATAGGATTATCTAGAATTTTATAATTATTATTTTCTATGAATTCTAAAAGTTTAGTAATATAAACATGATTTTTTTTATAGGGGCCACCGTATGAAAAAGTTACATAATAGCCTTCTTTTAAAGTCAAATTATAATCAGGATCTTCATCTTCTAGAAGACAAAATACTGCTTTAAAATGATTAAATATATTTTGGTTGATTTTATCCATAGAATATATTGCACCTAAATTGTTATTTCCTAGAACATAAAATTTATGTTCATATTTTCTTTGAAGTTTTTTTAGAAGAAAATCGATCTCTTCATCTCGATGAATATCTCCATTTAATTTTAATGCTTTTCGTTCATTCATGAATTGAAGTTGAATTTTATATAAATTACTATTCGATACAACGGAATTTATAGCTTCTAATCTCTTTTTAATGTTTTTTTCTAGAGTTTTAAGTTCTAAAATTTTTTTTTCTAATAAAGAAATTTCTTCAATTAATATATTTTTAGTGAAATCTATGCTTCGGTTATCCAAGTATTCTTTTATTTTTTTCATAGGAAAGTTTAAATTTCTGAGTTCTTTTATTACATTAAGTTTCCAAATATCTCTTATGCTATACATTCTATAACCATTATTATCTCTAAATGGATTTAATATTCCTATTTTTTCATAGTACATTAATGAATCTCTACCTATATCATATATTTTAGATATTTCGCCTATCTTATAGTAGTTTTTCATAAAAAACACTCCTTAAAATTTTCAAAAAGTTTGACCTTGGTATTATACCATAGTTTATACTATTATTAAAGGAGTGATAATATGAGTACGTCAGTAGATAAAAATACTGAGACTAAAGGATTAAGAAAAAAATTTTTAAAGTATTTACTTCCCTCGGTAGCATCTATGTGGGTATATTCTTTATATACTATAGTAGATGGTATATTTGTAAGTAGAGGTGTGGGACCAACAGCATTAGCTTCTGTTAATATAGCTATGCCTTTTGTAAATTTTATTTTTTCAGTTTCTATGTTATTTACTACAGGGGCATCTACCATGATAGCCATTCATTTGGGAAGAAATGATTCAAAAAAAGCTAACGAAATCTTTTCTATGAACGTAACATTATTAGTTATAGTTTCTATGGCTATTTTAATAACTAGCCTTCTAAACTTGGATAAATTAGCACTTTTCTTAGGAGCGTCAAAAACGACTATTGAATTTGTTAAAACTTATCTTAAAATAATAATTATATTTAATATGTTTTTTATTGTTTCTTATTCTTTGGAAGTAATAATAAAAACAGATGGATTTCCACAATATGCTATAGTAGGCGTTGTTATATCTGCTTTAACGAATATAGTATTAGATTGGTTATTTGTTATAGAATTTAAATGGGGAATAGAAGGCGCAGCTGTGGCTACGGGTATTTCACAATTGTTTTCTTGTATATTTTTCTTAGTCCATTTTTTGAAAAGAAAGGGATCAAGATTAAATTTTGTAAAGTTCAAATTTGATTTTTCTATTATTAGAAAAATTTTATTTATAGGAGTTCCAGACGGGATAACAGAATTATCATCTGGTGTAGTTATCTTTCTATTTAATCAAAGTATTTTAAGATATATAGGAGAAAATGGAGTTGTAACTTATAGTATAATTTCTTATGTAAATACTTTAATTATTATGACTATGATAGGTATTACGCAAGGAATGCAACCGTTAACTAGTTTTTATTATGGCAAAGGTGAAAATAGTACAGTAAAAAAACTTTTAAAAATGAGTTTTAGAGTGATAGGTTATTGTTCTATAATAGTTTTTGTAATTTCAATGTTTTTTACAAGACCTATTGTAAGGGTTTTTATAGATGGAAATGTGCAAGGTGATATTTTTAATTATTCTGTAAAGGCGTTTAGGATTTTTTCAATTTCATTTCTTATTTTAGGATATAATATTCTTATATCAGGTTTTTTTGCTTCTGTAGCTAAACCAATTCATGCAACAATTATTTCCTTAGGAAGAGGACTTATTATAATTATAGCGTCCTTATTTGTCATGGTAGCCTTATTTGGAGGAAATGGAATATGGATGGCAACATCAGTATCGGAAGGAATTTGCTTGATTTTATCAAGTTTTATATTAAAAAAATCTAATTTAAAAAGATATAAAGCGGATAACAAAAAAATAGAAGAAAATAAAAGTAAAATAAAAGAAGAAGATGATGATGAGCAAGAAGTGCTAGATGCATAAAATTTATATTAAACTATTAAGTTTTATTATATATAAAAGATTATTTAATTAGTAAGTTTAATATAATTTTAAGGAGTGTAAGACTAAGTATGAAAGTAAAATTAGGACAAACAATAAGATTTACACAAAATAGAAAGATAAGTATTGAGAATGGTGGAACAGTTACAATAAAAAAAGGTGATATGGCTCAAGTGTTACGTAAAGTAGATAATAAGTCAGGAGAAATCCTATATCTTACAGGAGAAGCAAAGGGGAAGAGCCAGATAATTACTATGGAAATCGATGATAAGATAGATGTGGACAAGGTAAGTAAAGAAATTATGGCTATGTTAAATAAAGAAATTTAGTTAACAAATTAACGATAGAATGAAACATCTAGTTAAATAGTTAACCCAAAAAGCAATAGGTTTTAAGAAAACATTAAATTTTACTTAAAACCTATTGCTTTTTTATATGCATATTTTAACCAGTACAAAATTGGTTAAAAGTTAAAAAAATAGCTTAAAATTAAATTATAAAAATTAAAATGTCATAAAATAAGAAAATAATAAATATAAATGTAAATAATGATCTAAAGTTGTTACTTATTATTAATAATATTAAAGCAAATAGAATATTCAGAAAATAAATATTATTAAAAATAAAAATATAGAATTTCAATATTTAAAATCTATTATAAAAGATTAAAATGTAACTGTGGGAATAATAAAAAATTAACAAGAAAAGAGGGGCTTTTATGGGAAATGCAAGTAAAAGTAAGATGAGATGGTATAATTTAGCCATGATGGGATTTATGTCGGTATGGGGTTTTGGAAATATAGTTAATAACTATGCCAATCAAGGATTAAGAATAGTTGTGTCATGGATATTAATTATGAGTTTATATTTTATACCATATGTATTAATGGTAGGGGAATTAGGTTCAGTATTTAACAAAACTCAATCAGGATTAGGTGAATGGATTAAAGAAACTTCTTTTTCAAAGAATGCAAGTTTTTTAGCTTATTTAGCTGGATGGACTTATTGGGTTGTTCATATTCCATATATAGCAAGAAAACCTCATGGGGTTTTAATATCATTATCATGGGTTTTAACTGGAAGTGGAGAATTAATTAAAAAATTTTCAAGTAGTAAAATACAAATTTTATGTTTAATTATATTTTTAATATTTATGTACTTTTCATCTAGAGGAGTAAATTCTCTAAAAAAATTAGCTACTATAGCTGGTTCTTCAATGTTTATCATGTCTATATTATATATAATTCTAATGATAGCCGCACCATTTATGGTAGATTTAAAATCAGCTACACCAAATCTATTGGCTATGAAAAATTTTATACCCAAATTTGATTTAACATATTTTGCAACTTTATCTATGCTTGTATTTGCAGTTGGAGGATGTGAAAAATTATCACCTTATGTTAGCAACTGTGAAAATCCAACAAAGGAATTTCCAAGAGCTATGATACTTTTAGCTATAATGGTTATTATTAGTGCTGTTTTAGGTTCTGTAGCTATGGGAATGATGTTTAATAGTAATGCAATTCCAAAAGATTTAAAAATGAATGGGTCTTATTATTCTTTTAAATTATTAGGTCAATATTATGGATTAGGAAACTTCTTCTTAATCTTATATGCAGCTGCTGTTTTTACAGTACAAATTTCAGGTTTTATAATTGCAATAGATGCTCCATTAAAAGTTTTACTTAGTGAAGCAGATGAACGTTATATTCCTAAAGCATTAGCAAAGAAAAATAAAAATGGAGTACTTATAAATGGTTACAAATTAACAGCTGTTTTAGTTGGAATCTTAATGTTAATTCCAGCTTTAGGTATAGGAGATTTTAATAATTTATTTACTTGGTTGTTAGACCTAAATTCAATAGTTATGCCGATGAGATATCTTTGGGTATTCTTTGCATATATTTGTTTAAGAAAAAATGAAGAGAGATTTGATTTACAATATAAAGCATTTAAAAATAGAAAATTCGCTTTAATTTTAGGGGGATGGTGTTTCTTCTTTACTGCATTCGCATGTATAATGGGAATGATTCCTAAAGGTGCTGAACTTTTTTCAGGAGAATGGTATTTTAAATTAGCACTTAATATAGGGACACCGTTTGTATTACTTGGATTAGGACTAATTTTACCGATTATAGCCAGAAAAACTAATGGTAAAGTATCAGTTAAAGATGATATAAAAGCGTAATTTAAGTAAGTGGAATTATAAAGATATTTTTTATACATTTGTTTAATGAATACTTATGTAGTTAAGACTTTAATAAAAAGTTTAAATAAATTTTTTTATAGATGAGATACAAGGCTTATATTTATATATAATATATACTATATATAAATATAAGCCTATTTTATTTAGGAGTTATAAATAATATTAATAATAGATAATTTATCTTAATATGGAAGTGGTTATAATGATGAATACTTTTACAATGATTTTTAAAATTATATTGGCAGGAGTTTTAGCTGGAATTATAGGATTGGAAAGAGAATTACATTCAAAAGAAGCTGGATTTAGAACTCATTTTTTAGTAGGAGTAGGTAGTGCATTAATTATGATAATATCAAAGTATGGATTTCTAGATATTTTAGGACATACTTCGATAGGTTTAGATCCTAGCAGAATGGCTTCACAAGTTGTTAGTGGAATAGGTTTTTTAGGAGCAGGTACTATAATAATAGAAAGAAAAGTAGTAAAAGGCTTGACTACGGCGGCAGGAATATGGGTAACAGCAGGAATTGGGTTGGCTATAGGTTCGGGGCTGTACTGGATTGGCATATTTTGTACACTAGTTGTGTTTGTAGGATTAGAGGGATTACAAAAGTTGTTTAGATTGACAACAAGTAAAACATTAGATGTTTCTATAACATTATTAGAAGCACCCATATATGATTTATGTGAAGTATTGAGCCAGGAAAAGTGTACTATTTCTTTTTATAAAATGAGTAAATATGTAGAAAATAATAAGGAGTTTTATATTATTGAATGTAGAATTCGAATTAAAAATAATATAAATTCCTTGGAGTTAATAGAAAAAATTCAGAAACTTGAAAAGGTTAGTTCTGTTAATGTAGAAACTCTTTAAGGATAGATATTAAATAAAAGTTGATTTTATATAAAGTTTTAAATATAATAAAAAGTGATGTTTTTTGAACACGGGAGGGCGAGGGATAAAATATAAAAGGTGAAAAAATTGAAAAAAAATAAGAAAGTATTTGATCTTAAGGGTAATAATACAACTCTAAAAAAAGAGATCATCGCAGGTCTCACATCATTTTTTGCCATTGTTTATATAATCGCAGTTAATTCATCTATTCTAGGAGATGCTGGAGTACCTATAGAAGGCGGTATAGTAGCTACTATATTAACTTCTTTTGTAGGATGTTTATTAGTTGGATTTATAAGTGATGCGCCAATGATTTTAGTTCCAGGTATGGGAGTAAATGCACTATTTTCGTATACTATTGCTACAAATATGGGATTAACGTGGCAGCAAGGTTTTGCAGCAGTATTTGTATCAGGAATTGTATTTGCTATTATAGCTTTTACTAAATTATCTAAGATACTTACGGAATCAATTCCAAATTCACTTAAAGAGGCTATTACAGTAGGTATAGGTCTGTTTATAACATTTATAGGGTTACAAAAAAGTGGTATAGTAATACATAGTGAGTCAACATTAGTAGCTTTAGGACATTTCAACGATCCAATGGTGTATGTAACATTTATAAATTTAATACTTACATTGATTTTATTTATATGTAATATACCAGGAAATTTTTTGATTGGTATGATAGGTGGAACAATTATATCCTATTTCTTTGGTTTAGTCGATATATCTAAATTAAATTTTGCCAATTTTTCATTAGGTGCCTATAAAAATGTATTTATGAGTATGGATTTTAGTGCTATAGGGTCTGTTACATTTTGGGTAGCAGTATTTTCACTAGCGCTAGTATTGGTATTTGAAAATCTAGGATTATTACATGGGCATGTTAATGTTATGTTAGACGAACCTAAGAAATTTAAAAGCTGTTTTAGATGTTGTTCTATTTCTGCAATAACTTGTGGAATTTTTGGAACAAGTCCAACGGTAGCCACAGTGGAAACAGCTGCTGGTATAGCTGCAGGTGGAAAAACAGGATTAACTTCTGTAGTTACAGGGATATTATTTTTAGCATCTTTATTTTTACTACCATTTATAAAAATTATACCAAATAGTGCCATATCACCTATACTTATAATTATAGGTGCATTAATGATAAAGAATGCTCTAAACATTAATTTTAATGATTTTTCAGAAGGTTTTCCAGCCTTTTTAATTATTGCTATGATACCATTAACTTATAGTATTGTTGATGGTATGGCTTTTGGATTTATAGCATATCCAATAGTAAAAATAGCTAATAAAAAATCAAAGGATGTATCAATTGCTATGTATGTAATAGCTTGTATGTTTTTAGTAAATTTTATATTACATGCATTAGGATAATTTAGTACTTATAGTATTAAAAATTGATTTTTATAGAAAAAATTATTTAAAATGTTTTTAACATAAGTTAGTTAAATAAAAATAAAAACTGTACATTATTTTTGTACGGTTTTTATTTTTATTTAGGTAAAAAACTTAATTTATATGTTTTTATAATATATTATGTACATCAAATAAAAGTTAAGAATAGGGCGCACAATATAAGATATTTACTCAAAATATGATATAATATAGATATTTGGTAAAAATACCATGAAAATGTTAAATGAATAGAGGGTTAAATGTAAATTAAGTATTTAAATTAATTGTATAAATAAACGAGGGGTAATGTATGAAGGAAGGTAAAATTAAATTTTTAATAAAATCTATAATAAGCATTGTAATTATTTATTTAGTATATAGTTGTCTATGGAAATATTCAGCACCTAGACATTCACGTTTTCAAACTATAGCAGATATTACAGCTATGCTTATTCAGATGAGTATATGGATATACGCTATGTATAAAGATACCTTTGAAAAAAATAAAAGCAGGTATGAGGCTATAATTATAGGTGCTCTAATAGGACTATCTTTAGCTATGATTTTAATAGGCGTGAAAACTTTAAAACCAACTAATATTGGGTGGATTATGAATGAAACGGATAGAAGGCAACATTTTTTAAGTTGGAATTTTTTTGTGAAAGATAGCTGGAACTTTCCTTTAGGGTTTTATAAAAATTGGGGATGTCCAAATGGAATGAGTGTTATATTCACAGACTCTATTCCCATAGCAGCAGTATTTTTTAAAATGTTTAAATTAATATTGCCTCCTATCTTTCAATATTTAGGTATGTGGTTATACCTATCTTTTATATTAATGGGAGCTTTTATTGGAATTATTTTTAATAAAATAACAGATAAATTAACTATAAAAGTACTGGCAACTTTGTTTTTTATACCTACTCCTATGATGTTTTTAAGAATAGGAGGGCATACATCTTTAACTAGTCATTGGCTTGTGTTATGGGCAATTTATTTACTAATAAATGAAAAGTATGAAATAAAGCATTTAATTAGTTGGACTATATTAGTTGGATTAACAGTTATTATACATCCATATTTCTTATTTATGGTATATATTATATTCATAATTTATATATTTAAAGGTATTTTGATTGATAAGAAACTAAATATAAAAAAATCTATAAGTTTTATAGGTATTACAGTGGCACTGGTTTTTTTTCTTATGTATGTTAATGGATATTTTAAAGTTAATGCTCAAGTTTTAGATGTGGGCTTTGGATGGTTTAGTTTTAATTTAAATGGTTTTTTTAATCCTATAGGAACATCACAGTTTATGAATTCATTTTTGGCTTTTTCAGGACAATATGAAGGATTTGCATACTTAGGTTTTGGAGGAATATTATTAGTATTTCTTGCAGTAATTGATTTATTAAGAAATGGTTTTGATAAAGCTAATGCAAAGCTTTATATAACCCTTATAGTTACTTGTATAATATTTACTATGATTTCTCTTTCTAATAATATAACTTGGGCAGGACATTTAATTTCAATTCCCATAGGCAAAACTTTAACTAAAATTTGGACCATGGTAAGAGCTACAGGAAGAATGATATGGCCTGTATGGTATATTATGACTATTTATTCTTTCTTTAAAATAATAAAATCTAGTAAAAAAAATGTTACTATAATAGTTCTTATAATTTTAGGATTACAAATTTGGGATTTAAGTGGAATGTATATAAAGACTAGAAATGAATTTATATATCAAAAAAAATGGAAAAATCCATTAAAGGATGAATTTTGGAATAAAGTAAAAAAAGAATATAAACATATCTGTGTAACCGAAAAATTAGGTGATTATGGTCCTATAGCATATTTTGCATCTATGAATAATTTTGATATGGATTATGGTTATTTTGCTAGAAATCCTAAGACTTTAGAGAATAAGTTAAAAGAAAATAAAGAAGCAATATTAAATGGTACTTTCAAGACAGATAGTTTATATATAGTAGCATATAATAAAGAGTTTATAGATCAAGTATTAAGATCAAAATATAAAGCTTTAATTAAAGAAATAGATGGCTATGTAGTATTTTCTCCTAGAGGATTTTAAATAATAATTAGACATAGAATAAAATTTATAAAAGTTTTTTAATTATATTTTATTAAAAAAAGGTTGTCCTAAAAATATTTTAAGGCAACCTTTTTAAAATTTAATTTATTAGTTTAATTTTTGCTAGGATCTAACTTAATTAAAAATCTCATTAAGATAAAAGTAATTGGTATTGCTATTATAGATGCACAAAAAGCTGCATATGTTTTAGAAATTTTAATATATTCTATTAAAATAGTTATTCCCGTACTTTGAATTACAAAATTAGGTAAACAAGAAATCGGAAAAATTATAAATTTTTTTAAAGTAGGTTTTACCTTAAAGGTAAAATAACAATTTAAGAAAAAAGAAATAATAGTGCTTAGTATAAAAGCAATGGTGTTAGCACCTAAATAGGGAATAAAGTTTAATAAAACTATATATACTCCATTGTGAGTTAAAGTGTTTATGATTCCTATAAATACGAAACGTAAAAATTCTAAGGAGAAAAATTTATTTAATAATCTCATTAATTTTTCTCCTTTATGAAGTATTTAGGTCGTTTCTTAGTTTCTAAATATGTTTTGGATAGATATTCACCTATAATTCCTAAAGAAATAAGTTGAAATCCTCCTAAAATCAATATTAAACAAACTATCGTTGGAAATCCAGAAATATCACTGCCAAATAATATAGTTTTAAAAATAATATATAATAAATAAATAAAGGCTATAGAAGAGGTTAAAAAACCTAATATAGTAGCTACTTGCAAAGGAGCTGTAGTATATGCTACTATGCCTTCTAGGGCATATTTTAAAAGTCCCCAAAAACTCCAAGAGGTTTCACCGGCGGCACGTTCTATATTTTCCAATTCTATATAGACAGTGTTATATCCTATCCAATTAAAAATTCCTTTTGAAAATCTATTATATTCCGTAAGTTTTAAGATTGAATTTACTACTTCACGAGACATTATTCTAAAATCTTGACAACCTGGAACTATTTTTACTTGGCTAATTTTATTTATTATTTTATAAAATAATTTAGCAAAGAAAGAACGAATAGGAGGTTCACCTTTTCGAGTTATTCTCCTTGTAGCAACCATATCTACATTTTCAGTAGTTATTCTATTATACATTTCTAATATTTTTGTAGGAGGATGTTGTAGATCTGCATCAATTAAAACTATGTAATCTCCTCTAGATTCAGTAAGTCCAGCCAAAATAGCAGCTTCTTTACCAAAGTTTCTAGAAAAACTTATGTATCGTATATGATTATCCTGATTTGAAAGTTCCTTCATAAGATTTAAAGTGCTATCTCTAGAACCATCATCTATTAAAATAATTTCTTTATCTATATCTATTTGTGATAATACATTAGTAATTTCTTTATAAAATAGATTTAAAACTTTTTCTTCATTATAACAGGGTACAACTATAGATAATAATTTCATTTTAGTTTTTTACTCCTTTCTTTTTAGTAAATACTTATGAAAATTAAAGTAATTTTTATAAGTATAATAGCATGTACTAAAATTACTAATTTTTTAAATATCTTAAAAAATTAGTTAAACCTATTTGAAAAGGATTTCTAAAGGTGTATTAAAAAATTATGCATATATTGATTATACTTAATTAAACAAGAATTGCAAAGTCTAAAGAAAAATTGGCTAAAAAGGGTATTTTGTGTAAAAACTTATTCATAGTTATATTTTATAGTAAAGAAGTATGATAATATAGTAAGTATATTGTGAAAGGGGGAAGTATAATGAAGTTTAAGGATTATAAATATTGCAGACCAAATATGGAAAAGGTTAATGAGGAATTTAGGACATTAATCAAAGATTTTAGTGAATCTAAGACTTTAGATGAACAACTTTCTATTATGAAAGATATATATGATTTAAGAAGTGAAGTAGAAACTATGGCAACTTTGGTTGAAATAAGGAATTCTATAAATACTGTTGATGAGTTTTATGAAAAAGAACAAGAATTTATGAATGAAAATATGCCTGTATATGAAGGTGTAATTTCAGAATATTATAAGGTTTTAATAAAATCTCAATTTAGAACTGAATTAGAAAAAGTTTATGGAAAACAACTTTTTAAGTTAGCAGAATTTCAAATAAAATCATTTAGTCCTGAAATTATAGAAGATTTAAAAGAAGAAAATAAATTGGTTACGGAATATGATAAGCTTAGAGCCTCAGCTAAAATTATGTTTGAAGGTGAGGAAAGAAATTTATCAGAGTTAGAACCATTTATGCAATCTAAAGATAGAGCTATGAGAAAAAGAGCATATGAAGCATGGTCTGGATTTTACGAAGAAAATGAAGCAAAGTTTGACGAAATATATGATAAATTAGTTAAAGTAAGAGATAAAATGGCTAAGAAGCTAGGTTTCAAAAACTATGTAGATCTTGGTTATTTAAGAATGATGAGACTTGACTATAATTCTGAAATGGTATCAAATTATAGAAAGCAAGTCTTAGAATTTGTAGTGCCTTTAGCAGAAGAGTTAAGAAAAAGACAGGCTAAAAGATTAGGCCTAGAAAGTCTTAAATATTATGATGAGCCATTAGAATTTTTAACAGGAAATGCAACTCCTAAGGGTGATCCAGATTGGATTATAGAAAATGGAAAGAAAATGTATAAGGAATTATCAAAAGAAACTGATGAATATTTTAGTTTTATGATTGAACATGAACTTATGGATCTTTTAAGTAAAAAAGGCAAAGCTGGTGGAGGATATTGTACGTTTATAGAAAAGTATAAGGCACCATTTATTTTTGCTAATTTCAACGGAACATCAGGAGATATAGATGTATTAACACATGAAGCAGGGCATGCATTCCAAACATACTGTAGTAGAAATTCAGGTGTAATAGAATATGCTTTCCCTACTAGTGAATCAGCAGAAATTCATTCTATGAGTATGGAATTTATAACATGGCCATGGATGAAATTATTTTTTGAAGAAAATGAACTGAAATATAAATTTGCACATTTAAGTAGTGCAATAACCTTTATTCCTTATGGAGTTACAGTAGATGAGTTTCAACATTTTGTGTATGAAAATCCAGAGGCAACTCCAGAAGAAAGAAAACATGCTTGGAGAGAAATTGAAAAGAAATATTTAAAAGGTAAAGATTATGAGAATAACGATTTCTTGAATAGAGGAGGATTTTGGTTTAAACAAAGTCATATCTTCCAAACACCGTTTTATTATATAGATTATACACTAGCTCAGGTTTGTGCATTACAATTTTGGGTTAAATGTAATGAAAACAGAGAAAAAGCATGGGAAGATTATTTAAGATTATGTAAGGTTGGTGGAAGTAAATCTTTCTTAGAGCTTATAGATATAGCAAATCTAAAAAATCCTTTTGAAAATGGATGTATAGAAAGTGTTATGAAACCAGCTAAACAATGGTTAGATTCAGTAGATGATAGTAATATGTAGTAATTAGAAAGGAATATGAAAACATATTCCTTTTTAATTTTTTAATAATAACTAGAAAAAGTTACTTAAATTTTATTATTTTAGTTTATATTTTATATTTTAATGGTAGAATATAAATATGTATTTTGAAAGTGAATAGGAGAGAAAGAATGTATACATTAATAGCAACGTCAACTTTTGGATTAGAAAAAGTAGTAGCAAATGAATTAAGAGAGTTAGGATATGAAGATCTAAAGATAGAAAATGGAAAAGTAACTTTTGAAGGTGACGAGATGGATATAGTTACCTGTAATATGTGGATTAGGACAGCAGATAGAGTGTTAATTCAAATGGCAGAATTTAAAGCTGAATCCTTTGAAGAATTATTTAATGGAACTGTAAATGTAGAATGGGGAAATATAATTCCTATAGACGGATTTATGCATGTAAGCGGTAAATCGGTTAAATCAAAACTGTTTAGTGTACCAGATTGTCAATCTATTGTTAAAAAAGCTATAGTAGAAAGTATGAAAAGAAAATATAATAGGGAAGTATTTTCAGAAACTGGTGTAGAATATAAAATTGAAGTATCTATTCTTAAAGATATAGTGAGTTTAAATTTAGATACTAGTGGAGTTGGATTACATAAAAGAGGGTATAGAGAACATGCTGGAGCTGCCCCAATGAAGGAAACACTAGCAGCTGCTTTGGTACTTTTAAGTAAATGGGATATATCTAAAATTTTAATGGATCCATTTTGTGGATCTGGTACTATTGCTATAGAAGCGGCTATGATAGGAAAAAATATGGCACCTGGTTTAAATAGAGATTTTATTAGTGAAAAGTGGGATATAATTCCACAAAAATTATGGACAGATGCTAGAAGATATGCTAAAAATGTTATCAAGAAAGATGAATTTAGAATTTTTGCATCAGATATAGATGGAAGAGTTTTGAGAACAGCTATGGATAATGCTAAAAAAGCAGGGGTAGATGATGTAATAACATATCAAACAATGGATATGAAAGATATTTCTTCTAAAAAGAAAAATGGATTAATAAT
The DNA here is from genome assembly GCF_030815255.1 of Hathewaya limosa. NCBI lineage: Bacteria > Bacillati > Bacillota > Clostridia > Eubacteriales > Clostridiaceae > Hathewaya > Hathewaya limosa. The sequence continues at coordinate 50,209 of NZ_JAUSWN010000009.1, read as the reverse complement.
TACTAATCCTCCTTATGGAGAAAGACTTAGTGACATGAAAGAGGTTGAAGGTCTTTATAGTACTATGGGAAAAGTATTTGGAAATTTACCTGATTGGTCTTATTTTGTAGTAACTTCTCATCCTAATTTTGAAAAATGTTTTGGAAAAAAATCAGATAAGAACAGAAAACTTTATAATGGAAAATTAAAATGTTATTTTTATCAATATTTTGCGAAATAAGTAGGATAGAAAATATTCCTATACAATGAATAAAAGCTATATTTATAACTGTCATATTAGTTAAATATGAATAGGTTATAAGTATAGCTTTATTTATAGCATTAATTAGGGAAAATAGGTTTAAATTATTAAAATAGAAATATACTAAATTAAGATATAAAAAATAATACATAAAATCAAACAAAATAATAAAAAAATATTCGTAAAAGGGTTTAAAAAATTTTAAAAATGTATTATTATATATAGTGTAAATGTCGAAAGTAAACGAAAGAGGGGTAAAATGGAGAAATTTTTTAAATTGAAAGAAAATAATACGAACATTAAAACGGAAATTGTAGCAGGAATAACTACTTTTATGACTATGGCATATATACTAGTGGTTAATCCAGCCATATTAGCGGCAGCAGGTATGGATACAGGTGCAGTGTTTACTGCAACAGCATTATCTGCAGTAATAGCAACTTTAATAATGGGATTATATGCAAAATTACCTTTTGCATTAGCACCAGGAATGGGTCTTAATGCCTTTTTTGCTTTTACAGTAGTAAAAGCTATGGGATATTCTTATGAGTTTGCATTAACAGCCGTTTTTTTAGAAGGAATAATTTTTATACTTTTAACAGTTTTTAATATACGTGAAGCTATTGTGGATTCAATTCCGGTAAATATTAAAAGAGGTATTTCTGTTGGTATAGGATTATTTATAGCACTTATTGGATTAGAGGGTGCAGGTGTTATTGTTCATCCAAAAGGTGGAGATTTATTAATTGGGTTAGGAAACATAACACAAGGTCCAGCATTACTTGCAATAATAGGAATATTAATTACGGGAATATTAATTTCAAGAAATATTAAGGGTGCTTTATTTATTGGAATGGTAGTTACGGCTATTATCGGTATACCTATGGGAATAACTCCAATGCCAAAAGGAATTATTAGTATGCCACCATCAATCGGTTCTATAGCTCTAAAGTTCCAATGGAATAATATTTTTTCAATAGACATGGCTATTGTATTATTCACACTTCTATTTATGGATATGTTTGATACTATAGGAACATTAGTAGGAGTAGCTACAAAAGCGAAAATGTTAGATGAGAATGGAAAAGTACCTAATATTAAAAAAGCTTTATTTGCAGATGCAGTAGGAACTACTTTAGGTGCTTGTTTAGGTACTAGCACAGTAAGTACATTTGTAGAAAGTGCATCAGGAGTTGCAGAAGGCGGAAGAACAGGATTAACAGCGGTATCTACAGCAGTTATGTTTTTCTTAGCATTATTTCTTGCACCATTATTTGGTGTTATAACACCAGCAGTTACTTCATCAGCTTTAGTATTAGTAGGATTATTCATGATTGAACCTATTAAGGAAATAGATCTTACAGATTATACAGAAGCACTTCCAGCATTTTTAACAATAATAATGATGCCACTTGCATATAGTATTTCAGAGGGAATAGTATTTGGTGTAATTTCATATATTATTTTAAAGGTCTTTTCAGGAAGATATAAAGAAATAAGTTGGACTACAGTATTTATAGGAATAGTATTTGTACTTAAATTTTTCATATAGAATATGTTTTAAACTTCATTTTACAATATAAAAGCTCTATTTAAACTTTTTAAAAGTTTTGTAGGGCTTTTTATTATGGATTAAAAATAATGATATAATATAAATAGTTTAAATTTTCAAAAAGCAATTTAGGGGGAAATCTAATGGATATAAAGAACAGAAGAGAATTAATAGTTACAGGAGATATGTATAAAGTAATACTTACATTATCTATACCTATTATGTTTAATAATTTAATTCAAACTTTGTATAATTTAGCAGATGGAATTTGGGTAAGTAAATTAGGATCCATTCAGTTTGCTGCTACAGCATTTGTATGGCCAGTTATTTATTTGTTTATCTCCATAGGAATGGGAATTTCAATAGCTGGTACAGCTATATTATCACAGTTATTAGGCTCCAATAAAGATAAAGAGGGAATAGAATATACTAATCAAATTATAATGTTATCTTTAATTTGTTCTATTATTTTTGCTATTATAGGATATGTTACAACTCCATTAATAGTAAATTTAATGGGTGCTACAGAAGAGTTAGCCAAGTATAGTAATATCTATTTAAAAATAACTTTTTTAGATATTCCATTTACATTTTTTATATTTAATTTTAATTCTATACTTAATGCACAAGGTAATACATTAACACCAACAGTACTTAGTGCTATTAGTGCCATATTAAATGTTATATTAGATCCTATTTTTATTTTTGTATTTAAATTAGGAATAGGTGGAGCAGCCATAGCTACGTTAATTTCTAAGGCAATTTTAGCCTTTTTAGGGTTGTACATAATAATGAGACCATCTAATATATTATGTCCTAAATTCAAAAATTTTAAATTTAAAAAGGAATTAGTAAAAAAAATAGTGGAGGTAGCTTTGCCTTCGTCATTAGGTCAATCAGGATCAGCGCTAGGATTTATAGTTTTAAATAGTTTTATAGCATCTTATGGTACGGCCACTATGGCTGCTTTTGGAATGGTAAATAGAATAACATCTCTTATAATGCAACCAGCAATGGGAATAGGAGCCGCTCTAACTGCTATTGTAGGACAAAATTTAGGATGTAGAAAAATAGAAAGAGTTAAGGAAGCTTTTAAAAAATCAGTAATAATTACAGTTATTATTGCAATTGTAGGATGTATGCTTTTAATTCTCAATGATAGAACTGTTATAAACTTTTTTATGCAATCTAAGGATGATATGAAAGTAATAAATGAAGGAATAATTTATCTTAGATATATATCTGCATCTATGCCTTTAATGGGGATATTTGGCGTTTTTCAAGGAATATTTCAAGGTTCAGGACACACTAAATATTCTATGGTTATGGAGATTGGAAGACTATGGTTTATAAGAATTCCTATGATATTATTATTTAAGTACTTTACTAATATAGGATCAACAGCTATATGGTTTTCAATGAGTTTTAGTAACTTAATAATATGTATATATGGATTTTGTATTTATAAAAAAGGTATATGGAAAGAAAAAGTTCTAAAGGGATAGATAAAAAAATTAATACTTAAAATAAAAAATAAATTAAATTTAAATAAATTAAATTTGATTTTACAAACAATTACAAAAATTATACTTTAGTATTTATTATAATATTAAACTAAATTTATTAGACGTTGAAATATTAATTTATAAGAACTATAATAAAATAAAATGGTTTAATTTTGAATAAATTACACTATTATTTCAAGATAGTAATTATTGTAGTAGAATTATTATGTAGTAAATAAATTCTTTTTGCTATATAAGGAGAGAAATAGGGGATATGAAATATTATATTAAAGAGAAATGTTTTTCAATAGGTGATAATTTTGATATTTTAGACGAACAAGGCTGTAAATGTTTTAGGGTTGAAGGAGAAATATTTACAATAGGCAATAAGCTACATATATATGATAAAGGAGGAAAGGAGTTAGTTTTTATTAAACAAGTTTCGCTGGTTTTCTTGCCTGTATATGAGTTATATATAGGAAAGAAATTATTAGCAACCATAGAAAAAGAACTGAGTTTCTTTGAGAAAAAGTTTAAAATCCGTAGTAATACAGGTCACTATAAGGTACAAGGTGATTTTTTGGCACATGATTTTTCTATATATAATAGAAGTAAGAAGGTGGCTAGCATTGATAAAAAATATTTTTCCTTTGGAGATAGATATGAAATATGGATAGATGATAATGAAGTTTCGTATCTATTATTGTTAGCGTTAGTAATAGTTATTGATCAAATTTATTTTGATAATTAAATTGATTATGTAAGATAAATATAAAATATATTTGGGGAGAAGTAATATGAGTGTAGAAAATGAAAACATTTTAATTGTGTACTATTCAAGAAGTGGAAATTCAAAGAAGATTGCATATGAATTAAAAGATCTATTAAATTGTCATATAGATGAAATTAAAGATCTAAAAAATAGAAAAGGGATAGGTGGGTTCATAAAAGGGGGAAGGGATGCATTAAATGGAAATATAACAAGTATAAACTATGAAAATAATTTATCTCATAAATATAGTAAACTAATCTTATGTGGACCTATATGGGCGGCAAATATAAGCCCAGCATTAAGAACTTACATATTAACTAATAGAAAAAAATTTCCTAAAGAAATTTTTTATATAAGTGTATATGGTGGAAGTGGCGAAGAAAAATATGACAAAAAAATGGAAGAAATCTTTAGTGGATCAATAACTAAACTTTGTACGATAAAAAATAAAGATATAAAAACGGAAGAGTTTAAAAATACTTTAAAGAAGGTCGTTAAAGTACTACAGGTTTCTTAAATTATAGAAATGGAGCAGTGTTTTATGAAAAATATAAATAACTGGTATATATAATGGATAAAATTATGAAATAACTTTCAATATTATATATACCAGGTGTTTTTATTATAATAAATTTAATGAAACAAAGTATAAAAGTATAAATAAAGTTACAAATAAAAATGAGTAAGAAGTTAATTTTAATGTATTGGTAAAAAAATTGTTTTTTTCATTAAGAATACTTAGATTGTAATTAATTATTTCCTTATATTTTGAGGATAAAGAAAAAAAAGTAGTATCTGTTTCATTCATATACATATTTTCAGTTAATTCGTTTGGTATAAAATATTTCAAGGATTTAAAATTAAATAATTTTAAAGTGAGAAATAAACTTCTTATAATGCAGCTAAATGTTAATATTAAAGCCATAAGTTCCAAAATAAATAATGTTATATTAGTAATGTTATGATTTTTTAATATAATAAACTTTGAGTTAGAAACGAAAACTAAAGTAAATAAAATAGTCAGTGTATTAATTATTAGTAATATCATAGAACGTAGATTTATATTTCTGTTATTTTTAAAAATTAAAGTATATTGTTCTTTATAATTATCGAAAAATATTCTTGCTGATGGATAATCGAAATCTATAAAATTTTTATCATTATTTTTTTTGTTTTTTTGTGATTTATCTTTTGGCTCTTTTCTTATTATTTTTTTTATGTATTTAGTAGTACTCATTAAATTCCTCCCTTTTTATTAGGTATAAAAATATTATAACATCATAAAAGTTTTATAAAAAGCAAATAGTAAATTATAGATTAAAAAATATGTTATAATTAAAAAGTTATGTTTAAATAAAATAAGGAAAGTAAGGGAATTTAGAATGCATAAATTTGAAGATTTTAATTTAGATAAAAATTTACTTAAAGCAATAAAGAATATGGGATATGAAAAACCATCAGAAGTTCAAGAAAATGTAATACCATTAGTTTTAAAAGATGAAGATGTTATAGTTAAATCACAGACAGGAAGTGGTAAAACGGCAGCATTTGCTATACCTATTATTGAGAATATAGATATAGAAAAAAATGCAGTTCAAGCATTAATTCTAACTCCAACAAGAGAATTAGCGGTTCAAATTAATGAGGATTTTGGAAGTTTAGGATTATACAAGAAAATCAAATCAGTGCCTGTATTTGGAAAACAACCTGTATCACTACAAAAAACACAGTTAAAGCAAAGGGTACATGTGGTTGTAGGAACACCTGGAAGAACTTTAGATCATATTGAAAGTGGGAATTTAGATTTAAGTGAAGTAAAGTATTTAGTAATAGATGAAGCTGATGAAATGCTTAACATGGGATTTATAGAACAGGTAGAAAGTATTATATGTAAGATACATACTGAACGACAAACATTAATGTTTTCAGCAACATTAGCAGAAGAAATTAAAGTTCTTATAAAAAAACATATGAAAAATCCTAAAATTGTAGAAATAGAAGCTAAAACTTTAACAGTAGATAAAATAAATCAAGTATATTATGAAATAGCAGAAGATAGGAAGTTTGGATTATTAAGAGATTTAGTAAAAATAAATGATATAAATCAATGTATAGTTTTTTGTAGAACGAAAAAAAATGTAGCAGAAGTTTATACTAAGATGAAAGGTAGAGGATATTCAGTTTGTGAACTTCATGGGGATATGCAACAAAGTGATAGGTTAGATACATTAAAACAATTTAAAAATGGCGAATTTACCTTTATAGTAGCTACAGATGTTGCCGCAAGAGGAATTGATATGAGTGGAGTTACTCATGTTATAAATTATGATATTCCATTAGAATTGGAAGCATATGTTCATAGAATAGGTAGAACAGGAAGAGCAGGAAGAAAAGGAGAGGCTATAACTTTTGTTACTCCATATGAAGAAAAGTTTTTGGAAGCTATAGAAGAATTTATAAATATGAACATTACTAAGGCAATTCGTCCTACAAAAGAAGAAATAGAAAAAATACCTGAAAAACAAATAAAAACAGTAGTAAAGAAAACAACTGTAGGTTCCGATGTAATAAAAGTTTATATTGCAGGTGGAAAAAGGAAAAAAATCCGTAGAGGAGATATAGTAGGTACCATAATTAATAGTTGTAATGTGCCAGCAGATTCTATTGGAATTATTGATATCTTTGACAATTATAGTTATGTGGATATACTTAATGGATATGGAAAAGATGTAATTAAAAATAAGGAATTACCTATAAAGGGTAAACCAATGTCTATAAGTAAGGCAAGAGAATAATTATATAGGAAATTAAAAACTATAGAGTTTAGGGGGATTTTTATGCCATATACTTATATAGTAGAATGTAGTGATGGAACTTTATATACTGGATGGACAACAGATTTAGAGAGAAGAGTAAATCAACATAATACAGGTAAAGGTGCTAAATATACTAAGGCAAGAACTCCTGTAAAATTAAGATATTTTGAAGAATTTATAGAAAAAGAAGAAGCGATGAAAAGAGAATGTGCTATAAAAAAATTAAGTAGAAAAGAAAAACTTATACTTATAAATGGATAAATAAAATTGACTTTAATAAAAAATCACTTCACAAAATTATGAAGTGATTTTTTCTGTATTATTTTCTTTTTTTATCGTAATACTCGGCTTTGGCAGTATAGTATTTTGCTTTAGCTTGATTTAAAGTCTTATTATATAAATCTGCACCAGTAGAAACTTGATCCACTACATATTCTTTAGCTTGTTCCGCACCTTTTTCTATATCCTCAGCTATGTTATCTAATCGATTTTCCATTTCTTCTTTAATCTCTTCTGTAATTTCTTTACTATTAGATTTTTCATTTACTAAATTTGTATCTAAATTTTTATTAATGGTATTTTCATTATACATATATATCACCTCCTAAAAGCTTATTACTAATAGTATTTATAAAATCTATAAATTTATTAATAAACCTTAGTAACAACTTTTAGAAGATTAATTATTGAAATCTAAATAGCCCAATCACCATTTTTGAAAACTTCAATTTCTTTGCCATCATATGTTGTACCAATAATACTTAAGTCATTCGTACCTACCATAAAATCTACATGAGTTAATGAATCATTAACTCCGTTTTCTTTAAGTTGGTCTTCATCCATGTTTGCACCATTTTCTATACAAACAGAATAAGCTTTACCAATGGCAAAATGACAAGAAGCATTTTCATCATACAAAGTATTAAAGAATATAATATTAGAATTAGAAATAGGTGAATGGAAAGGAACTAAGGCAATTTCACCTAGATAATGAGATCCTTCATCTGTTTCTATTAAATGTTTTAAACTTTCATAGCCTTGCTCAGCTTTAAAATCAACTATTTTACCATCTTTAAAAGTAAAAGAAAAATTATTTATTAAGTTTCCACCATAGTTAAGAGGTTTTGAGCTAACTAAGGTTCCATTTACACCAGTTTTAAGAGGAAGAGAAAAAATTTCTTCGGTAGGCATGTTAGCTAAAAATTCTATTCCATTTTCGGTGTGTTCTGAACCTCCAAGCCATAAATGTTTTTTAGGAAGTTCTACAGTTAAATCAGTTCCTAATGAATTTTTATAATGCATTGATTTAAAATGATATGAATTTAAAGCATTCATTTTGTTTTTAAGATTATTAGTATGTTCTTTCCAAGCTTCTACAGGATTTTCTTTATCCACTCTAACTATATTAAATATATAATCCCAAAGTTTTTTCATGGCATCTTTAGGAGATAATTCAGGAAATACCTTTGTAGCCCAGCCTTCCGTTGGAATAGATATAACTGACCATGCATTTTTGTTACTCATTAAACGTTCACTATATTCTTTTAATGCAATACTTCTAGTTTTTTGAGCTATGGAAATTATATTAGGGTCAACATCTTTTAAAAGTTCTGGATCAGATGCATGAATAGATAAAAAAGCTGCCCCATCTTTTACATTAGATAAATAAAATTCTTTTTGCCAATCAGGCATTTCTTCAAATACTTCCTTAGGAGCTTTCATAAATCTTATTTTTGAAAATTTTTCATCTATCCAGTTTATGATTACATCTTTTGCTCCATTATCATAAGCCATATCTGCTACTAATCTTGTAAAGTCAGCACATTCAATAGGAGAGTTTATAAATAATTTTTGTCCTTTTTGAATATTTACACCTGTTTTTACAGCCAATTCGGCATATCGTTTTAAAAATACTTTATCCATATCAAATCATTTCCTTTCCTATATAAAATATTTTTTAATGTAATATATATCTATTTCTCTACAAATATATATTAACCTTTATTATTATAAAAGATTTTAAAAAGTCTTTTAAAGTAAAAATATAAAATTTTTTTATTAAAATTATAAAAAGACATATAACAGTATATATTAAACATATATAATTTAATTTAAAATTTATTTGTCATTTACTAATTATAGTGTAAAAAATTTAAATCATATCAACAAGTTAAAATAAAAAAACGTTTTATTACAGAAAATACATATAAAAATATACATTTGAAAAATAACAAAAGATAAGATTAAAAATAAGAAGAAAGGTTGCAGAACTTATGAAAAATATATTTAAAATATATAAGAAGGATATAAAAAATGTAATAAAAAATCCTATTGCTATTGTAGTAATGTTGGGACTTATAATTTTACCATCATTATATGCTTGGTTTAATATTAAATCTTCCTGGGATCCATATAGTAATACAAAAGGAATTTCCGTTGCTATAGTTAATAATGATAAAGGTACTAATTTTAATGGTAAAAATGTAAATATAGGAAATGATATAGTAAAACAGTTAAAAAAAAATAATAAAATAGGATGGATTTTTGTAAAAGAAGAAGAGGCAAAGTATGGAATTAAACATGGAAAATACTATGCTACTATAGAAGTTCCAGTAGATTTTTCTAAAAAAATTTCATCTCTTTTAAGTGATCATATACAAAAACCAGAACTTATTTATACAGTAAATGAAAAAAGAAATGCTGTAGCACCTAAAATTACAGAGAAAGGTGTAACTTCACTTCAACAAGAAGTTACTAAATCTTTTGTTCAGGTTGTAAATAAATCAATCTTTCAAGTTTTTAATTCAATAGGTATTGAACTTCAAAATAAAAAACCTTTGTTAAATGAATTTACAGAGACCGTGTTTAAACTTAATAGTAAAATTCCAGAAATAAATCAGGCTATTGATGAAGTTGAAAGTGGAACTATAACTTTGGAAGAATTCAGTAAAAAGGTTAAAGGAGAAATTCCACTAATTAATGAAACTATTAATAAATCTATTAATATTGTAAATACAGGTGAGGAGTTTATAAATAAATCTAAATCTGCATTTTCTAATATTAATGAGTACATTGTAAAAGATTTAGAACTTGTAAAACAAATTTCGGATTCAATAGATGGATTTTTAGATGAGGCAATAAAGTTTGTCGGAAGAGATAAAACAAAAGAAAGAGAAATGATTATTTCAGTAAAAGATAGATTAAATAATTTAAGTAAAATTATAAATAACATAAATAATTCATTAAAAAAATTAAATGAATTTAAGCCTAAAGATGAAATAACTTTATTAATAAGTAAACTTGAAGAATTGCATAATAGCATCGAAATCCAAATTAATCTTACAGATAAGGTTATAGAAGGTATAGATAATGGTAATGCAACTGAAGATTTGTTGAATCAAATAAAGAATAAAAAATTAGAATTTAATAATAGAACTAATAAAGTTTTAACTTATTTTAATTCAAAAGTATCACCAAAACTTAAAAACCTAGTAGATGATATTTTTGTTGTTATGGATAATAGTTTAAAATTACTTAATGATGCTAAAAAAAGCTTACCAACAGTAAATGAATTATTAGGTAAAGCTGAAGATATCAGTATTAAAGGACAAAGTGAAATTAAAATTTTAAAGGAAAAACTGCCAAAGGCTGAAAAGATAATTGAAGAATTAAATGAAAAATTAAAAACACTAAATAATGATATTAAGTTAAATGATATTATAACTCTTTTGAAAAAAGATGCTGGGGTAGAAAGTGAGTTTATAGCTAGTCCTGTTAACATAAAACAAAATAGAATTTTCCCAATTGAAAATTATGGCTCAGCTATGACACCGTTTTTTACAACATTATCATTATGGGTAGGAGCATTGATATTAGTTTCAATATTAAGTACTGAAGTTAAGAATTTTCAAAGAAAGCTTAAATCGTATGAAGAATATTTTGGAAGATATTTAATTTTTATGACATTAGGAATTTTACAGGCTTTAGTAGTTACCATAGGTGATATTTTAATATTAAGGGTTAAGCCAGCTAACTCATGTATGTTTGTATTATATGGTATGTTTATAAGTGTAATTTTTACAGTTATCATATATACATTGGTTTCTGTATTTGGAAATGTAGGAAAGGCTTTAGGAGTGATATTATTAGTGTTGCAAATATCTGCATCTGGAGGAACTTTTCCTATAGAAGTGACTCCACCATTTTTTCAAAAGTTAAATCCATTGCTACCATTTACTTATGCTATTTCTAGTATGAGAGAGGCAGTAGCAGGAGTAATGTGGGATACAGTTTGGTATAATACATTTATTCTAATTAGTTACTTTGTTATAGCTATATTAATAGCACTTTTACTAAAGAGTAAATTAGGAAAAATAAATAAAAATTTTGTGGAAAAATTTAAGGAAACTGGTCTAGCAGGAGAAGAATAATAAAGTTAAAGCACTATAAAAAGTTTCTAGTATGAAAATTTTTATAGTGCTTTTGTAATTAAACTATTAGAATTATAGTCTATTAGGTTAATAGTTTTCTTAATGCATCTAAAGTATAGTTTATATGATCTTCAGTATTGAAATATCCTATGCTAAACCTTATAGTACCATTTGGCAATGTTCCTAAGGTTTTATGTGCAGAAGGAGCACAATGTAATCCACATCTAGTGCTGATATTAAATTCTTTACTAAGTTTATAAGAAAATTCCCCCATATCCATATTAGGAAGTTCAATAGATATAGTAGAACTTCTGCTAGTGCAATCATCATGACCTATAATTCTAAGGTTTTTAAATTGTTTTAATTCTTTTAAGAATATATTTGTAAGTTGCATTTCTTTTTTGTGAATGTTTTCTATACCTATATTTTTTATATATTTAAGTGCAGAATTTAATCCAATTATGCCTAATGTATTAGGAGTTCCACCTTCAAATTTATCAGGCATATAATTTGGCTGATTTTCTTTTTCAGATAAACTTCCAGTTCCACCTTCTATTAATGGGGATACTAAAGCATTAAATTTATCTTTTATTAAAAAGCCACCAATGCCTTGAGGACCTAGTAAAGATTTATGCCCTGTAAAACAGAGACAGTCTATATTGTAATCTATCATATCTATATTTAACACTCCTGCACTTTGAGCAGAATCTACTATGAAAAATAGATTATGTTTTTTGCATATTTCACCTACCTCTTTAATTGGTAAAATGGTTCCACACACATTAGAGCAATGTGTCATAATAATAGCTTTAGTATTAGATTTTATATGTTGTTCTATATTAATTGGATTTAAATCACCCTTATTTGAACATAATACTTTAGAAAATTCTATACCAGAACCCTGTAAATTTGTTAAAGGTCTCATAATAGCATTATGTTCCATAGAAGAGACTATTACATGATCACCAGAGGTTAGAAAACCCTTTAGAATAGTATTTAAACTTTCTGTAATATTTTTTGTAAAAACTACATTTTCAGGATTAGAAAAATTAAAAAGATCACAAAGTAATTCCCTAGTTTCAAATACCGTATCTTCTACATGAAAAGCTTCATTATAAGTGCTTCTATTAACAGAACATCCGCAATTTTCTATATAATCATAAATAGATTTTCCAACAGTAGGTGCTTTAGGAAAAGAGGTTGCACCATTATCTAAATAAATTTTTTGCATATATATATCCTCCATAATGACAAAATTCACTTTCTTATTACATATTAAAACACTATAAGTGTTTTAAGTTGTTGTATTTACAATAACTATAGAAAAAAAATATCTATTGAAAATAACAATTTAACATAATTGTAACATATTGATATAATTATGTGTGAAAAATGGCATTAGGAGGAATATTATGAAAAATAAAAAAGGGATTTTAATAGCAGGCGCAATTATTGGTATTTTATCTGCTGTACTTGTTAAAATGGGTAATCCAGGTAATATGGGACTTTGTATAGCTTGTTTCATTAGAGATATAGCAGGAGCAGTTGGACTTCATAGAGCACCAGTTGTTCAATACATAAGACCAGAAGTTATTGGACTAGTTTTAGGAGCATTTATTATGGCCATTGCTAACAAAGAATTCAAAACAAAGGGAGGATCTTCTCCATTTACTAGATTTGTTTTAGGATTTATGGTTATGATTGGTGCATTAATGTTTTTAGGATGTCCTATGAGAATGGTTTTAAGACTTGCAGGTGGAGATTTAAATGCGATTACAGGATTAGTTGGATTTATTGTAGGTATAGGTATAGGTATAGTTTGCTTAAATAAAGGTTTCTCATTAAAAAGAAGCTATAAATTAAATAAGTCAGAAGGACTTATATTTCCAATAATTAATGTAGCACTTTTAGTATTACTTATTTCAGCACCGGCTATTATATTCTTTAGTAAGAAAGGCCCAGGAGCTGCTCATGCTTCAATTTGGATTGCATTGTCAGTTGGACTTATTTCAGGTATATTAGCTCAAAAAACAAGACTTTGTATGGTTGGTGGTATTAGAGATTTAATCTTATTTAAAGATAGTTACTTAATTAGTGGATTTATAGGAATTTTAGTATTTTCATTTATAGGTAATTTAATATTTAAAAATGTACATGTAGGTTTTACAGGACAACCTATAGCTCACAATGATTTTCTATGGAACTTTTTAGGAATGGTTGTTGTAGGATGGGGAAGCGTATTACTTGGTGGCTGTCCATTTAGACAATTAATTTTAGGTGGTGAAGGAAATATAGATTCAGTTATAACTGTATTAGGAATGCTTATTGGTGCAGCATTCTGCCATAACTTTGCTTTAGCTTCAAGTCCAAAAGGACCAACACCTAATGGAAAAGTAGCAGTTATAATTTGTATTATAGTTTTAGGACTAATTTCATACTTTAATTTTGAAAAAATTACAACACAAATTAAAAGTAAGGATGAGGTGAAAGTAAATGGAAATTAATGCAAGAGGATTATCTTGTCCTCAACCAGTTATTTTAACAAAAAAAGCTATAGAACAAAATCCTAAAGATATAACTGTTTTAGTTGATGAAGGTGCTCCAAAAGAAAATGTAAGCAGATTTTTAACTAATTCAGGATATAAAGTTATTATAAAAGAAGATGAAGAAGGATTTATTCTTCAAGGGAGAAAATAAGGAGAAGTTATGGAATATATAGCTTTATTTTTTACACACTCAGGGGCTATGAAGTATAAAAGGGTTTTAAGTAGTCACGATATTCAATGTGAACTTATGCCTGTTCCTAGAAAATTAAGTTCTAATTGTGGTATAGGGGCAAGATTCTCGGTGGATAACTATGAAAAGTATATAACCTCTGATATTGAAAAAATATATGAAATAAAAGATGAACAGTATAATTTATTATATGATGATGAATAGTATTAATTGTATATGATAGTGTATCCATACATTTGACCTAAACAAATAACCCTCTATAATGTTTCTTGGGAATAAAATTATCTAAGAAATATTTATAGGGGGTTTTTATCTTGAAAAGAAAAATATCAACTAGAAGAATTGTAGTTACAGCACTCTTTACTGCTATATGTTTTGTGGGAACTCAATTAAAAATAGAATTACCACTAGGTGGAGGAAATGATACAATGATTCATCTAGGGACTACGGCTATTTTTTTAGCAGCTATTTTTATAGGTCCAGATGCTGGAATTTCTGCAGGAATAGGATGTGCTTTATTTGATTTAATGAGTCCTAAGCATGTTGCATGGACAATACCAACACTTATAATAAAAGGATTAACAGGATATATAGTAGGGAAAATTTGTTTTCTTAATGGAGCAAAAGGAAATTCAAAAGTTCAGAACATAGTTGCTTTTGTAGTGGGAGGATTAATATCCTTATTTGGTTATTTTATATTTAACTGGCTAGTTTTTTATGGTTTCCATCCAGCTTTATTAAAGATGATAGCTTCCAGTGTAACTACAGGTATAGGGGTTGCGGTTACAATTCCAGTCTCTTTAATATTAAAACCTGTTATTAACAAAAGTGGAGTAAAAATTTATGAAGAAAATTAAGTAATCTTTAGTATATATAATTAAATATTAATTTATTAAAACTCTCTTTTAAAGTTTAAGGGAGTTTTAATTTTTTATAGGTAAATATGGTATTATATGAATATGAAAGTTTATTTAAATAATTATAAGGAGAACGTGGGGTATGGGAAACATAAAGAATATAGGGATTTTTGCACATGTAGATGCAGGTAAAACAACAACAACAGAACAAATGTTATTTTTATCTGGTAAAATTAAAAATTTAGGCAGTGTAGATAAAGGGGAAACAGTTACAGATTATAATGAAATAGAAAAGAGAAGAGGCATTACTGTATTTTCACAAGAAGTATCTTTAAAATGGAAAGATACAACTATTAATATAATTGACACTCCCGGACATCTGGATTTTTCTTCTGAAACACAAAGAAGTATTTTGCCTATAGATGGTGCAATTTTAATAATTTCTGCTCTAGAAGGAGTGCAAGGATATACGGAAAAATTATGGAGAGTTCTTAGAAATTATAATATACCTACATTAATTTTTATAAATAAAATAGATAGAGTTGGAGTTGATTTAAATAAAACTTTTAATAATATAGAAAGCTCTTTAACTTCAGATTTTGTTATTCTAGAAAATTTAAATTCTAATAATAAAGAAAGAAATGATCTTATAGAAAAACTTAGTGATAAAAATGACAAAATACTAGAAATGTATCTAGATAATGAATATATAGAAAATGATGTTTTAAAAAATGCAATTACTGAACTTTCACATGAGGGAAAGTTATTTCCTTTAATTATAGGGAGTGCTATAGAAGGAAAAGGAATTAAAAATATATTAGATGCCATTTTAGAATATATTCCATTCTATGAAAGTAAAAGTGAAGAAAAACCTACAATGTTAGTTTATAAGGTAAAGCATGATCCTTCAATTGGAAAACTTACATATGTAAAGGTTCTTAGTGGACAGGTAAAAATAAGAGATGGATTTTTTATAAATGGGGAAGAAGAGAAAATCTCATCTATAAGAAAATATATAGGAGAAAAGTGCTATACTACAGATAAATTAGAATGTGGAGATATTGGAGCAATATGTGGACTTAAGACATCTATGGTGGGGGATATTATAGGTAAAACTACAGAAAAAAATTATTTTAGTAATATAGAAAGTTGTTTAAGAACAAAAGTATTTTTAGAAGATAATGAAAAATATATGGATCTTTTAAAAGCATTAAAGATATTAAATGAAGAAGATCCAAGTTTAAACTTACAAATTAATAATGAAATCAAAGAGGCAACTATTAATATAATGGGTATTGTTCATATGGAAATTATAAAAGAAGTATTTCTAAATAGATTTGGTTTAAATATTAAATTAGAAACTCCAAGAGTGAATTTTTTAGAAACAATTACAGAGTCAAGTAAAGGATTTTGTCATTATGAACCTAAAAAACATTATGCTGAGGTTGAATTAAAGATTTCTCCTAAAAAGTTAGGAGAGGGATTCACATATGTTTCTAATGTAAGTTTAGATATACTTCCTTTGCAATTTCAGAATCTTATAGAAAAAACTATGAATGAAGCCTTAAAACACGGGATTGTGTTAGGAGAAAGAGTTACAGATATAGAGGTTAAATTAATTGGTGGAAAGTATGATTTAGAACATACTCATGGAGGAGACTTTAGAATAGCAACTATAAGAGCTATGCAGAAAGCTTTAGAAGAAAACAATTGTAAACTATTAGAACCGTTATATAAGTTTGATATAGTAGCACCACTAGAATATATGGGAAAAATAATGTCTGATATTTTAAAAATGAAAGGAGAATTTAAAGAACCTAAAATTACTGAGGATAAGGTGAAGATTTATGGAGAAGTACCTATTCAAAATGCTATGAATTATCCTATTGAACTAGCATCTATGACTTCTGGAAAAGCTTCTATAAGTTTAAGTTTTTCAAGATATATTGATTGTCATAATAGTGAGAAAATATTAAAAGATGAAAATAATAAAGTGTATAAGGATACATCAATATATAATTCTATATCATTATTTAGAGAAAATAGAAAGATGAAAAAAGTATACTAATAAGCAAAGGTTAATTGAGCTAAAAATCTCTTTTAATCTTTGTTTTATTTATAAAAAGTAATTTAAAATATAAAACACAAAATACTATAAAAGATATATTGAAAACTAAACAATATAAATATATAATAATAATGAAAGACACCCCCTAGGGGTGGGGAGGTATAATTATGAGTAACATGAATGAGGAAAAGAAAAAAGCCATCCAAAGTTTAAAAACTTCAAAAGGACAAATTGAAGGAATCATAAAGATGATTGAGGAAGGTAGATATTGTATAGATGTTAGTAACCAAATAATAGCGGCTCAATCTTTATTAAAAAAAGCAAATTTACTTATTTTAAAGCAGCATTTAAATCATTGTGTTAAGGAAGCTTTTATGCATGACAATGGGGAAGAAAAAGTAGATGAAATAATCTCTGTTATGAATAAGTTAATTGATAAATAATTTATACAAATAAAGGGGAGGTCAAAATGAAAGAAAAAAATTTCTCTATAGAGGGAATGAGTTGTGCAGCTTGTGCTAAAGCAGTAGAACGAATCTGTAAGAAACAAGATGGTATTAAGGAAGCAAGGGTTAACCTAGCTACAGAAAAGTTAAGTATTGAGTATAATGAACAAGAATTAGATTTTAATAAACTTGAAAAAGCCATAGAAAAAGGTGGTTTTAAATTAATTTATAACTATAAAAATATAATTTTAAATGTGCAAGGAATGAGTTGTGCGGCTTGTGCTAAGTCTATAGAAAAAATTTGTTATAAAATAAATGGAGTAAAAAATGCAAGTGTAAATCTTGCTACGGAAAAGTTAAATTTAGTTTATGATACAGATGAGGTTGAACTTTCCTATATAAAGGAAAAGGTGAATAAGGGTGGATTTCAATTAAGAGATGAACTTTCTAATAATAATATAGAAAAAGCCAGTAAAAGAAATGAAAGTAAAAGTTTAAAGAAAAGATTTATAATGTCTTTAATGTTTACAGTACCATTACTGTTAATTTCTATGGGACATATGGTTTTAGAAATGTTTAATATGCATTTACCTCAGTTTATAGATCCAATAATAAATCCTAAAAATTTTGCTATAGTTCAATTATTGCTTACCATACCTGTATTAATTTTAGGAAGAAAATTTTTTAAGGTTGGAATTAGATTATTATTTAAAGGAAGTCCTAATATGGATTCCTTAATATCTATTGGAACTTTATCATCTTTTATTTACAGTTTGTATTCTGTTTTTAAAATTTTTAATGGTCAAAGTCAGTATGCATTTAATCTTTATTTTGAATCATCAGCTACAATACTTACTTTAATTACATTAGGAAAATATTTAGAATCTATTACAAAGGGTAAAACTTCAGAAGCTATAAAAAAACTTATGAATCTTGCTCCTAAAAAAGCAATTATAGAGAAGGATGGAAAAGAAATTCAAGTTTCAGTTGATGAAGTTAAAGTATCTGATATTATAGTAGTGAAACCAGGAGAAAAACTTCCTGTAGATGGAATGATTATTTCAGGTAGTACATCTGTTGATGAATCAATGCTAACTGGGGAGAGTATTCCAGTGGAAAAATCTGAAAATGATTTAGTTATAGGTGGAAGTATTAATAAAAATGGAAGAATAAAATATAAAGCAACTAAGGTTGGAAAAGATACCGTATTGGCACAAATAATACATTTAGTAGAAGAGGCTCAAGGTTCTAAAGCACCCATTGCTAAGTTAGCTGATATTATTTCAGGATATTTTGTACCTACTGTAATTTTTTTAGCATCTATAGGTGCCATAGGCTGGTATATAGCAGGTAAGGATTTAACTTTTATTTTGACTATATTTATTTCTGTATTAGTAATTGCGTGTCCATGTGCTTTAGGATTGGCAACACCAACTGCAATAATGGTTGGAACAGGTAAAGGTGCGGAAAATGGAATTTTAATTAAAAGTGGAGTTGCATTAGAAAATGCACATAAAATACAAACGGTTGTTTTTGATAAAACAGGAACTATAACGGAAGGAAAGCCAAGAGTAACAGATATTATTACAAAAGGAATTTCAGAAAAAGAACTATTAATTTTAGCGGCAAGTTGTGAAAGAGCTTCGGAACATCCATTGGGAGAGGCTATTTTAAAAAAATCTCAAGAGTGCAAGTTAACTTTAAAAGAAATAGAAAACTTTAAAGCAATACCTGGTCATGGAATAAAAGCACAAATTTTAGGAGACAATATTTTCCTAGGAAATAAAAAATTAATGTATAAGGAAAATATCAATATTGAGAATTTAGAACTAGAATGTAGCGATCTAGCACAACAAGGAAAAACACCTATGTATATTGCTAGAGGTAATAAAGCTCTGGGTATAATTGCAGTACAGGATCCAGTAAAAAATAGTAGTAAGAAAGCTATACAAACTTTAGAAAAAATGGGAATAGAAATTATTATGATTACAGGTGATAATAAAAATACTGCAGATGCAATTGGAAAAGAAGTTGGAATAAGTAAAGTATTATCAGAAGTATTACCAGAAAATAAAGCCGAAGAAATAAAAAAACTTCAATATAATGGTAAAAATGTTGCTATGGTTGGAGATGGAATTAATGATGCACCAGCCTTGGCCAGAGCTAATATAGGAATAGCTATTGGTTCAGGTACTGATATAGCCATAGAATCAGCAGACATAGTGTTGATTAAAAATGATTTAATGGATGTAGCAAATTCTATATATTTAAGTAAAAGAACTATAAGAAATATAAAACAAAATTTATTTTGGGCTTTTGGATATAATAGTTTAGGAATACCTGTAGCTATGGGGATTTTATATATTTTTGGAGGTCCTCTTTTAAATCCTATGATAGGTGCTGCAGCAATGAGTTTTAGTTCGGTTTCTGTTTTGTTAAATGCTTTAAGATTAAAAAAATTTAAACCTTTACATTCATAATAAAGCTAGTGTTAAAGTAATATTCTTTTTAGTATAATATTAAATGTGATATAATGTTATATATCTCAAAATATTGGCACTTAAACTTAAGTATGGAGGTGAAAAGTTAATTGCTTATAAAAAGAATTAATAAACATAAGATCAATAAAAAACTAAAAAATTATAGAATTTTTATAATTACGGGTTTTGTAAGTATAGGGTTATGTTTTAGTACTTTAATAATAGAAAATAAGAACATGAATGTTTTTGCAAATACAAATAGCATACAGTTTAAAGTAAGTGAATTAAATAGAATAAATAAAATTGTTTTAGAAAATAATAAAGGAAATTCTAATGTAAATCCTTTAAAACTTGAAAAATTTAAGAATCTATCTTTAAATAAAAATGATTTTAATAATATAAATAAAATTTCTATGGAACTTTTAAAAGATAGTAATTACACTTTTTTAGTTAATAAAATAGTGAGTTTACCAAAAAAATATGTACCTAAAGATTTGGTTAAGGTAAATATACCTTTTGTTAAGCCAGAAAGTTCTCATGAGAGATTAGCAAGAAAAGAAATGGCAATTAATTTAGAAAAGTTATATAAAGATGCTCTAAAAGATAAAATTTATTTTAAAGGTGTTTCGGGGTTTAGATCTTATGAAACACAAAATATGATTTTTTCATCAAAGGTGCAAAGTGAAGGGGTAAATTCAGCGCTTAAATATTCTGCTAGACCTGGAGAAAGTGAACATCAAACAGGGCTTGCTATGGATTTAAGTTGTGATAAGATAAAAAATGTGTTACTTGATACCTTTGCTGATACAAATGAAGGTAAATGGCTAAAAGATAATTGTTATAAGTATGGATTTATAATTAGATATCCAGAAGGAAAGGAACTTATCACAGGTTATGCATATGAACCATGGCATATAAGATATGTAGGTAAGGATTTAGCACAATATTTAACGAAAAATCACTTAACTTTAGAAGAATTTTATAATAAATAAAATATATTTGTAAATCATGAATTTATGAAAAATAAAAGGAAATAATATATACTAGATTATATAATTTTAAGAGGTGCTTAAAGTTGAAAAAAAATAGTATATATTTTTTCTTATTTATTCTTTTTATTAATATTGTTTTTAGTGGTTGCAATACAAGTAGTTCAAAACATATGTATACAAATAAAAAATTAGGAATTCAATTTAAGGTACCTGAAACATGGGATAAAAACTATAAAAAGGTACATATAAAAGAAAAAGATTCCTATGAGCATATAGTGTTTGAAAGTAGATATAAAGGTCAAAATGTAATACTACTGGAATTATGGGTTCTAGACAAAAATTCATGGATCAAAAATAAAGACTTTAGAAAGTTGAATTATCTGGGAAGTAGGAATGAAAATATATATGCGTATTCTAGACCAGAATTTAAGTCGATAATGGAAAATTTAGGAGGGGACATAGGTATGTTAGAACCTTCTATTGAAAAACGTCTTAAGGATATGTATATATCACCTGAAGAATTAAGGGAAAGATTTATAATAGAATAATATAAAAAAGTGATAATTAAATTTAGTTATCACTTTTTTGTTAGATTAAATAATATAAATTTGATATTTTATAAGTATGATATAATAAAAAGTATAAATTAAAAATATTATAATGTATTAGAGGTGTTAATCTAGCTATGAAATTATTTTTTATGTCAGATATCCATGGTTCAAAATTTTATTTAGATGAGGCATTAAAATGTGTTGAAAAGGAGAAACCACAGTATATAATTATATTAGGAGACGAACTTTATCATGGTCCAAGAAATGATTTACCCAAGGAGTATAATCCTAAAGAAGTAGCAAAAACTTTAAATAAGTTAAAAGATAAGGTTGTTGCTGTAAGAGGAAATTGTGATGGGGAAGTGGATCAAATGCTTATAGAATATCCTATAATGAGCGATTATAATATTATACTTTATAATAATAAAAGACTTTTCCTAACTCATGGACATGTTTTTAATAAAGATAATATGCCCTATCTAAGTGAGGGTGATGTATTTATTTATGGACACACACATATACCAGTTATAGAGAAAAATGATAAAGGAATAACTTTTATTAATCCAGGATCGATTTCTATTCCTAAGGGGGGTTCCTCTAATTCTTACGGAATACTAGAAAACGATATATTTACTATAAAAACTTTAAATGGTGAAGAGGTTTTAAAAGCTAAAATATAAAGTTAATAAATTAGTGACAGAAAATTGTTAAAATTTTTATAAAAACTTGCATAATTTATTTAAATATGGTAACATGATTGTAGAATTTTTAATGAAAATTGATAAATAAATAAAGGGATTTAGGTTCTACTTTGTAGATTAATAGGGAAAGTGGTGTAATTCCACTGCAGCCCCCGCTACTGTAAAAGAGGATGAAACTTATAATAGCCACTGTATAGAAATATATGGGAAGGATAAGGAGTAAAGCGAATCTTAAGTCAGGAGACCTGCCTAAATCACGAATAAGTAACCTTCGGAGGGAAGTGTGATACTTGTTATTGATTGTGAATGTATTTTAGTTCTTGCAAGTGTTATTATAAGTCTTAACCAAGGAAAGGTTAAGGCTTTTTTTATTTTTAAAAATAAATTGAGACAAACTTTAGGGAGGAAAAGTTATGAAACAAAGTAAAAGAATAGGGGTATTTTTGTTTTTCTTAATTACTTTGGTATGTGCACCAGGATATGTTTATGCTATGCACATAGCAGAAGGAATGCTACCAATCAAATGGGCAATAATTTGGTTTTTAGCATCAGCACCATTTTTTATCATAGGACTTATAAATTTAAAGAAAATTTTTAAAGAGCATCCTAATCAAAAAATGCTTATAGCATTAGTAGGTGCATTTGTATTTGTACTTTCAGCTCTTAAAATACCTTCAGTTACAGGAAGTTGTTCACATCCAACAGGAATAGGATTAGGAGCAGCTTTATTTGGACCAACAGTAATGACTGTATTAGGAGTTATAGTACTTTTATTCCAAGCAATTTTATTAGCGCATGGAGGACTTACTACTTTAGGTGCCAATACTTTTTCAATGGCTATAGTAGGTTCATTAGTTGCATATTTTGTATTTAAAATACTTAAAAAATTAAATGTTAAACCAGCAGTTGCAATATTTTTTGCCGCATCTTTAGGGGATTTATTAACTTATGTTGTAACTGCAATTCAACTTGCAATAGCTCATCCAGATCCTGTAGGTGGAATTATGGCATCCTGTACTAAGTTTTTAGGTATATTTGCTGTTACACAAATTCCACTAGCAATTGCAGAGGGAATTTTATCAGCTATAGTGTTTAATCTATTAATAGAGTATAGAAAAGAGGGATCAATTGATGAAATCATCTAAAAAGACTAATATAATATTATTTTTAGTTGCAATTGTCATCATTGTAGCACCATTAATTTTAAAATCAGGTGCTGAATTTGCTGGAGCAGATGATCAAGCAGAAGATGCTATAACTAAGATAAATAAAAACTATAAGCCATGGGCAGAACATATTTGGGAACCACCAAGTGGAGAAGTCGAAAGTTTGTTATTTGCTGTTCAAGCATCTATAGGTACAGCAGTTGTGGCTTATTATTTTGGATATATGAAAGGTAAAAGAAAATCACCGGTACAAGAAAAAATGCAAGGAACTAACAAAAATTCAATAAAAGAATCTTAGTAAAAATAAAAAGCTCAGGAGGTATTTCTCTTGGGCTTTTTATTTTTATTATTTAAAATTTAGGAGGATAATAATGAAAGGGTTAAAGAAAGAAATTAAATTTAAAGAATTTTTTACTAAGGAAAGAACTTATAGATTATTTATGATTATCTTGGGAACATTTATTTATTCACTTTCGGTTAACTTATTTATTACACCACATAAATTAATAGCCGGCGGGGTAACAGGAGTAGCTATTATAATTCAATATTTAACCTATATTCCCTCAGGTATATTTGTGTTTTTATTAAATATTCCTTTGTTTATAATGGGAATTAAATTTTTGGATAAGGAATTTGGAATATGTAGTTTTATTGGAATGATGTCTATGTCTTTATTTCTAGTTATAACAAAAGATTTTACTAAAGCATATCACATGAATGATATCCTTCTATCTAGTATTTGTGGAGGAGTAATAGGTGGATTGGGAATGGGAATAGTATTTAGATGTAGGGGATCAGAAGGTGGAACGGATATTATATCTGTTATAGTTAAAAAGAAATATGGGGTTACCATAGGTACTATTAGTTTTATTATAAATATATGTATTGTAATTTTAGGAGCAGTAGTGGGAGGTAGTATAGAAATTGCAATATATACTATAATATCTATGTACATGAAATCTGCCTTTATGGATAAAGTTATAGAAGGATTAGATAGAAAAAAAATGCTTTTTGTAATAACTAAAAAACCAGAAGAGGTCAAGGAAGTAATACTAAATAAGTTAGGTAGGGGAGTAACTTTTTTAAATGGACAAGGTGCTTATACTGGAGAAGATAAAAAAATTATTTACTCTGTTATGTCATCAAAACAATTGGCAAAAGGAAAAGAATTAATAAATAAAATAGATCCTACAGCAGTAATAACTATAATGGAGGTTGCAGAAGTTCAAGGAAAAGGATTTAAATCTGTATCTTTTTAAAAAGATTTGAATATTATAAATGGAAGAGTATTTTTTAGGAGAAATAAATTTGAAAATAATAGCTAAAAATTATGATTTTACTAAAGTTAAAGGTCTATCAATGAAGCAATTAACACAGCATTATAAACTTTATGAAGGATATGTAAGCAAAACAAATGAAATTTATAATATAATAAACAATACTCCAAAGTTTATGGAAGGAAATCAAACTTATAGTAAATTAAGAGCTTTATTAAAAGGTCAAAGTTTTGCATTAGATGGGGTAAAGTTGCATCAATTATATTTTCAAAATATATGTTTAAATAATAGTGAGTATAACGTACCAAGTATGCCATATGAAATACTTGAAAGATTAGAAAAGGATTTTCAAGGCTGTGAAAGATTCGTAGACTTATTTACTAAGTCAGCATTATCTGTTAGGGGATGGGTGGTTGTTGCTTTAGAACCTATTGATAATAAATTACACATATATGGTTGTGATGCACATGATGAAGGAGGTATTTGGAATTCAATTCCTATACTAGTTTTAGATGTTTATGAGCATGCATATATGATAGACTTTGGAATTGATAGAAAGGCATATATAGATACATTTTTAAAGACGATAAATTGGGATGTAGTAAAACGAAGATTATTAAAAGCAGAGCAATTATTAAAAATCACATAATTATGTATCATTTTAGGAATAAAATCATAAATTAATAATGTGATTATTTATGGAGGTTTTATAATGATAAATGAGTTAGAAAAATATCCAAGCTTACTGTTAGATGATGAGGAATATGCTATGATTCCAATGAAGTCTGGAATTAGTTTAGAAGAAGAAATAGAGAAAAACTATACAAGAGATTCAAATGAAACATATTTATATGATGAAAATGATTATAGAGGTGAAAGATCTGAAATTAAGGATGAATTTGATGAATTCGATGAATTTAATGAATTAGAGGATTTATCTTATATGGATGAGGATTTAAAAAGGGATAATAGAACATTTAAACCTGTATTTGGAGTACCTCTATTTATAGAAGAAAGATATATGGATGACGAGGAAGAAAATGAAGATTTATTAAGAGGACATAAACATCATTGTCATTGTAACTGTGATGTAAATAGAATTTATATGAAAATAAGAAAGTGTAATCCAGAAATTTTTGATGCATTGAGAAGATATTGTATTCCAGCAGAACAATGTAAAAGAATAATTATGCGTATTATAAAATTAACACTAAAATATTCAAATAGATAATATATAAATTAAAAAGACTTGTAATAGCTAATTGCAAGTCTTTTCCTTTTATACTAAAAAATATTATAGCTTAAAACTATTTTATAAATAAATTAAGAGGAAAAATAGTAAAAATGTAGAATTTTTATTATTGTAAGGTGGTGAGCATATGTTAAATCTTAATTTAGTTGTAGAAGATATAGAAGTTAAAGATGTAAATAAGAATGATGTAATAAAAATTTATAATTCTATAACAAAAGAAAAGTTTTTTGTTGGAAATAAAGAATATATGAATATAGAAGAGGTTTATGACAGGTTCTTAGAATACTACTTAACAGAAGGGGAATTCTTTGCTAAGTTTGAATGTGAACATAAATTTATAGGTTTTTTAAGAGGACGTGTAGAATTTAAAAAAAGTAACAAAGTATGGATAAATTGTATCCATATAAATAAAGAATATAGAAATAAAGGAATAGGAAGTAAATTAATTATTAAAATTATTGAATTTCTAAAAAAAACATATGATATTAAAGTGTTTTATACTGGCATATTAAATGAGGAAAAAGATAATCTAAGATTTTGGAAGAAAAATGGATTCTGTATTGAAAGAATATCTAAAGAGTTTTTCGATATAAATGAAAAGAAAAAAGATATGCTCATATTAGTGAAACAATAAGTTCATATACTGATATTATTAAGACAATAAGATATTATATTCATATTAATTAGAAAATAATATTTGCACTCATATTGATAAAAAATAAAATTAAAGTTATATTTAGAATTAAATCCCATATAATATAAATATAGAAATAAACAGGGGGGATAAAAATGAAGTATACTAAATATAATATAAGAGGGATTCAAAAAAGAAAGAAAAGTTCACAAAATTCTATTATTATAATATTAACTTTTATAGTATGTATAGGATTAAGTGCAATATTACTTTCAAAATATTTTTTTAAAACCGATATTGGAAAAAAGCTACCCAATATTAGTAATGGAATAAATAAAATTAATAATTCAGATAATGACAATGAAAAAAAAATACATAAAAATGATAAAGATCATAAGAATGTTAAAGAAAGTTCAAAAGGATATATGGAGTTTTATGGGGTACAATGTGGAGTATTTAAAAGTGAAGAAAATGCTAAAAAGGTTTTAGAAAGTATAAAAAACATAGTATACCCTACTGTGATACATGATGGAGAATTTTATAAAATTATTGGAGGAGTTTTTTTAGAAAATAATGTAGATACAGTTATACAAAAACTTAATAGTTTGGGGATTGAATATAATAAGGCTAAATTTGAAGTTAATATGCAAGATGAAGGTACAGCACAAATAGGTAAAATTATAGATGGAACATTAAAGATTTTAAACAAATTTAATGATCCTAATATAAAATCTATAAATACAGGTCAATTAAAAAAATGGACATCACAATTAAGCTCTAATAGAAAAATAGAAAATGATCCTAATTATCTTAAGTTAAATGAATTAAAAAAATATATACAAAAACTACCTAAGGAAATTAATAGAAAAAGCTTAAGTGAAAATTATAATTATATATATGTTTTTTTAAAAAATTTAAATTAATACTTAATTATAAAATATATTTAAAGAACAAAAAGATCTTGCATAATGCAAGATCTTTTTGTTAAATTCATTGAAGTTTTTTAAATAAATAGATAATCTTACGAAAAGATTACAATTTTAAAAAATTTATAAAATGGACTTTAATATACTTGTGTATAAATTTATTAAATGATAAACTATATAAGATATAATAAGTATACTAAAGTAAAATGAAATATGTATACTTATTTAAAAATTTAGAGGTTATTAGAACAATAAAAAGCTAATAATTCTAATAGGAGAGTGATAAAGTGGAAGTTATACTTGCATCAGGTTCTCCACGAAGACAGGAATTATTAAAAGTTATATTTAATGATTTTAAGGTTATGAAGAGTAATTTTAATGAAAAAAGTATAGAATTTAAAGGAGACCCTTCTTTATATGTAAAACAAATTTCAAGAGGAAAAGCTTTAGATGTCTATAATTCATTAAATGATAGAGAGGGAAAATTAATTATAGCTTGTGATACACTGGTATTCTTAAATGGGGAAGTACTTGGAAAACCTAAAAATGAAATAGATGCTTTTAACATGATAAAAGCCTTAAGTGGTAATGCACATAAGGTTTATTCTGGTTTTATTATATATAATACAACTACTAATGAAATTATAGAAGAAAGTTGTTGCACAGAGGTTAGATTTATAGAAATTAGTGATGAAGAAATAAATAATTACATAAAAAAGGGAGATTGTTTTGATAAAGCAGGAGCCTATGGAATACAAGGAGAAGCATCAATTTTTGTTGAAAAAATTAACGGATGTTATTTTAATGTAGTAGGTCTTCCTTTAAATAAATTGTATAAAACATTAAGGGGAATGAGGGTAATTTAATAATAGAAAGGTTGGTTTTCTAAGAATGGAGGAAAACATAATTATTAAAGAATTACCTGTTAACGAAAGACCAAGAGAGAGACTTTTAAGGTATGGACCTGAATATTTATCTAATACAGAGTTAATTGCTATAATTTTAAGAACAGGACATAAAAAAGAAAATATACTTAATTTAAGTTCTAGGATTATAAAGGAAGCTGGAGGATTTAATAAGCTTTTATCATGTACTAAAGAAGATTTTTTAAAACTTAAAGGAATAGGTGAGGCTAAAGCAGCACAATTGATTGCCTTGGGAGAAATATCTAAAAGATTTAAAAGTTATAAGGCAGGAGAAGAATATAAAATTTCATCTCCTAAAGATGCTGCATTTTATGTTATGGAGGAAATGAGATGCTTAGAGCAAGAGATTTTAAAGGTGGTAATGCTTAATGTTAAAAATAAGGTCATCTTTGAAAAAAATGTTTCTATAGGATCTATTAATTCATCTATAGTACATCCAAGAGAAATATTTAAAGAAGCTATTTTAAAAAATTCTGCTTCTATTATAATTTTTCATAATCATCCTTCAGGAGATCCATGGCCAAGTAAAGAGGATATTAATGTTACTATAAGAATTAAAGAAAGTGGAAAAATTTTAGGAATACAATTACTAGATCATATTATAATTGGAAATAGAAAATTTATAAGTTTAAAAGAACATAACTTATTGTAAAACGAAAGGAGAAATGACAAATGGGATTATTTGGGATTTCAAAAGATATGGGAATAGATTTAGGAACAGCTAACACGTTAATATATGTTAAGGGAAAAGGTATAGTATTAAGGGAACCTTCAGTTGTTGCTATTAATTTAGATACAAACAAGGTTTTAGCTGTAGGAAATGAAGCAAAGGAAATGATAGGTAGAACACCAGGAAATATAGTAGCTATAAGACCTATGAAAGATGGCGTTATAGCAGATTTTGACGTTACTGAAAAAATGCTTAATTACTTTATAAAAAAACTATGTCCAAAATCAGCTTTTGCTAGTCCAAGGATAGTAGTTTGCTATCCATCAGGAGTTACAGAAGTTGAAAGAAAGGCTATTAAAGGTGCTACTGCTAATGCAGGAGCTAGAGAAGTATATCTTTTAGAGGAACCTAAAGCAGCTGCAATAGGAGCAGGACTTCCAGTAAATGAACCAACAGGAAGCATGATTGTTGATATTGGTGGAGGAACTACGGAAGTAGCAGTTTTATCTTTAGGTGGTATTGTTACAAGCCAATCTTTAAGAGTGGCAGGAGATGAAATTGATAAATCTATAATTGTTTATATAAGAAAAGCCTTTAATTTAGCAATTGGGGAAAGAACAGCAGAGCATATAAAAATTAATTTAGGATGTGTGTATAAAGAAGAAGGCGATAATGAAGTAAATAAAATGTTTGTTAAAGGAAGAGATTTAATTACAGGACTTCCTAAAAATATCGAAGTTTCAGAAGATGATATAAGAGAAGCTCTAAATGAACCAATAGCAGCGATATTAGATGCCATAAAAATAACTTTAGAAAAAACTCCACCAGAACTAGCTTCAGATGTTATGGATAAAGGTATTACTTTAACTGGTGGCGGAGCAATGATTAAAGGATTAGATAAATTAATACACCATGAAACACATATGCCTGTAAATATAGCTGAATCTCCATTAGATTGTGTAGTTATTGGAGCAGGTAAGGCATTAGACAATATAGGACTTTTGGAAAAGAGAAGAAAATAGGAAATGAAATTTTGGAAAAAGAATAAGTTAATTATTATAATAATATGCTTGTGTATAGGTTTTTTTGCTTTAATAGGATACACAAGCAAAAGAAGTAATATTAATTTTGCTGGAAATGGTGTAGGTGTAATTTTAAATCCAATTCAAGAATTATTTTATAAGGTTAATTCTAAGATAAAAAATACTGTAAGTTTTGCATTTAACTTTAGTAAAGTAAAAGATCAAAATGAAGAGTTAAAAAAAGAAAATGCTAAATTAAAAAATTCAATTATTGACTACGAAAACATAAAAAAAGAAAATAAGCGTTTAAGAAAAATGGTAAATTATGAAAATGAAAATGATAAATACAAATATATAGGATGTAGCGTACTTGGAATTGCAGGAAATAGTTATTTAGATGGATATATAATAAATAAAGGAACAAATGATGGAATATCAAAAAGAATGGTAGCAATTACCAGTGAAGGGCTAGTGGGGCAAGTTACATCTGTAGGTAGTAATTGGTCTATTATTCAAACACTAGGAAATGAAAATATCTCAGTAGCTGGATTCAATCAACGTTCTCAAGAAGCTAATGGTATAGTAAAAGGCTATAAAGATGATAGTAATAATGTTTTAGCTAAAATGGAGACTTCGAACTTAGAGGCAGACATAAAAGAGGGAGATACTATATTAACTTCTGGATTAGGACAAATATATCCCAAAGGAATTTTAATCGGAAAAATAACAAAAATAATCGAAGATAAGGGTCAATTTGTTAAATATGGAATAATAAAACCTGCCATTAATATGAGTAAATTAGAGGAAGTATTTATTGTAGTTCCTAAGGACAAGAGACAGGTTAAATATTAAAAGGTGATAAAGATATGAAAAAATTTTTTACAGTGTCAGGGATTATGATTTTACTTTTAATATTAGATTGTAGTGTTATGCCATTTATAAGTATAAATGGCTATTATCCTAGTCTTTTATTGATTTTTTCTATATATTTTTCTCTTATAAGTGGCACAGAAGAAGCTATTATTATAGGAGCAATGTCTGGCATTATGCAAGATGTGTATTTTACAGGAGTATTAGGAGTCAATGGATTTTCAAATTTAATAGTATGTCTTCTTGCAGCACAAATTGGTAAGGCTATTTTTAAAGAAAAATATCTTATTCCAATTGTATGTAATTTTATACTTAGTTTACTTAAAGGATTGATAATTTTTGGAATAGCGTTTTTTATTAAAGAAAGTATTACCCTTAACTCTGTGGTATTTATAAGTCTATATAACTTTGTTATTGGTTTATTTATGTATAAGTTTATTTACAAATTAAGTGAAAAAACTTTTATGAAAAATTATTGGAAGTATTAAGGGTGATAATATGAAAAAGAAAAAAAAAGCTTTTAATAGATTTTATGGATTTACAATTTGTTTAATCTTTATTTATACAGCTATAGTTTCAAGACTTTTCTATTTACAGGTTATTAAAGGAGATTATTTTAGCGAAAAGGCTAATTCAAATACTCATAAAATGATATTAAAGTCTGCTCCACGAGGGGAGATAACTGATAAAAATGGTAAAATTTTAGCAACTAGTAGACAAAGTTTTATGCTTATTTTTACAGAGACAGAGGAAAGTAAAAAAGAATTTTACAATACCATGGAAAAGGTATTTAATATTTTAAAAGAAAATAAATCTACTATAGAGGATGATTTTCCTTTAAAAATTGAACCTTTTAGATTTGAATTTAATGTATCAGCGGAAAGTGCTAAAAGGTGGAATGAAAATAGATTTAAAAAAGACAGAGGAATAGATGAATTTATTTTAAAAACTGAGTTTCCAGGAAAGAAAAAGGAAGATTTAACTAAGGAACAGAATAATCTAATAGATAAAAAAATAAATTCTATATCAGCAGAGGAAGTTTTTGATAATTTAATTACAGATAAATCATATAAAATATATGATCTTGCAAAGGAAAATTATATAAAAGAACAATGGAAATCTGTAACAGATAAAGATTCAATTGATGAGGAAAAGTGGACTAAGGAAATAAGTAATAAGTGGGACGGATTAGAAAAATCATATAAAGTTCAATATTTGCATTCTAAATACAATTTAAAGACCATAAGAGATTATATGGTTATAAAAGATAAGATTAAGATGCAAAGTTTTTCAGGATATAAACCAGTAGTAATTGCCAATGATTTATCAGAAGAACTTGCATATATATTTGAACAGTTACAATCCGATCTTCCAGGTATATCTATTATAAAACAACCTATAAGAGAATATCCAAATGGTGATTTAGGCTCTTCTATACTAGGATATATTAGAAAAATTAATTCTAATGAACAATCAAAATATGAAGAAAAAGGATACGACGTTAGTTCGGATTATATAGGGGCTGCAGGTATTGAGGAAAAGTATGAAGATATCTTAAAAGGTACTAAAGGTCAAGAAAGTATAGAAACTAATAAATATGGCAGAAAAGTTAAAACATTAGGTGAACAAACTCCTTATCCAGGAAATAATATAGAGCTTACTATAGATAAAGATATTCAAAAAATAGCTGAAAAAGCTTTAGATGATAAATTAGCTTTCCTTAGAAAATTAAAAGATAGAAAGCCGTCTGGCGAAAAAGATGATGCTAATAAAGTAAATGCCACTAGGGGAGCAGCAGTTGTACTAAATGTAAAAACATCAGCTGTTTTAGCATTGGTAAGTAGGCCAGGATATGATCCTAATTTATTTACAACACCAGGAAAGTTATCTCCAGAAGAATATAAAAAATATTTTAATCCCGATTTGAAAAAATTTGGAGAAGAATATATTAAAAGAAGTGAACTTCTAGGATTAAAAGAATTTAATGGAGAAGATATTTCAAAACTAAGTGATAGTAAAAAAATGGATTACTTATTGAATAAATTATTTCCTTTGTCCAAAGGAATTGAAGGGAATACAACTTTAAGAGAGGATAATTATGATTTGTATCCTAAACCATTTTATAATTATGCTACAAAGTCTTTAATACCACCAGGATCAATATTTAAGCCTGTAACTTCTGTAGCTGGTCTTGAAGAAAAAGTTATTACTGCAGATACTAGAATATATGATGCAGGTCCTTATAATAAAAGATATAAACAATTTAGAGGTGCCAGTTGGAAATATAACTTGTATAAATCAAGTCATGGTAATCAAAATCTAAAGGAAGCTCTTAGAGATTCTAATAACTATTATATGTTTGATATTGCAGACAGACTTTTTGCAAAAGGTGGAGTAGAAACTAAGGAAGGGCTTAATATGATTGCAAAATATGCATGGCAATTAGGATTAGGTGCCGATCCAGAGAATAGTCCTAATTATTCCACTGGCATAGAGTTAGATGAAAACTTTGGGCAGGTATATAATTATGAAACAGGTAAAAGAACTTTAACAGTAGTTTATACCCAAAAACTATATGATTATCTTCAAAATGGTACGGCATCTATATGGGGTATAAAATATAAAGGTATAGATATTGTACCAAGGGATAAAGAAGATTCCAAAGTTAATGAAACAAAGAAAAAATTAACTGAAGAAATAAAAAAAGAAATGTCATCTAAAAATAAAGGACTTATAGGATCGAATATTAAGAAACTTTTAAGTCAATTAATTAATATTTCTCCAGAATTAAAAAAGAAGTCATATACATCGAAAGATTTAGATAGTATGATTGAAGCAATTCAGGCTTCTGTAAATGATGCTAGAGGAGAAATAAAAAGTGGTACAAATGCATATAATGCTTCTATAGGTCAAGGATTAAATCAGTTTACACCATTACAAATAGCTAACTATGTAGCTACTTTAGTTAATGGAGGCAATAGAAATAAGGTACACATGATAAATAAAATTACTGATCCTGAAGGAAAGGTTATTAAGGATTATTCTAAAGAGCCTCAAGTGTTAGGAAAAACTACTATAAGTAAGGCTACGGTGGATAGTGTAAAATTAGGTATGAAGGAAGTTAGTGAAGGTGGTACGGCTTCATCAGTATTTAAGGATTTCCCAATTACTAATGGAGGTAAAACTGGTTCAGCAACATTCAGTAATACTCAAGATGAAATAGGAAGGACATCATATGGTAATTTCGTTGGATTTGCACCCTATGATGACCCTGAAATAGCGGTTGTTGTTATGTTGTTTGATGGTGGACACGGTTCATATGCTGCGGATGTTGTTAAAGCTATATATGAGCAATATTTTAAAGAACAGTTATTAAAGCAAAATTCAAATTATAAATTTAAATATCCTGATATAACTGTTCCTGAGAAGATAAAAAAAGAAAAAGAGGAAAAAGATAAAAAAGCGGCCGATAAAAGCAAAGAAATATCTGGAAAATATAATAAAGATAATACGAATAAAAAACAAAATACATCATTAAAGGAAACGGACATAAGCAATTCAAAATCAAAGACCACTAATGTAAGTACAGAAAAGGAAAAAAATGTTGATAGGTCGAAAAATAAAAATAAGGTAACTAATGGGGATGAAAAATCCAAGAGTACTGGTTAATTCAAATTTTTGAACCCGTGATTGTATAATCTCGGGTTTTTTTATGTAATTTTTTAAGGTATAATATAAAATTAATAATATTTTTGTTTATATTATTATAAATTTTATTTTATAAATTAGAAGGAATTTGAAATATTGTGTTGAAATATAAATTTAGGTACTTATTTTGGAGGGCTTTTATGGTTAAAAGTAACATTGTTTTAAAAGGCAATCGAGAAGGTTTAAGTGTTATTATAAATATGAATGCTTTTAATGATTTTGAGGAAATGACAGAATCTCTTTTAAAAAAATTATCTAAGGGAAAGAAATTTTATAAAGGAAGTACCGTAAAGATAGTAACAGATTTAAGATACATAGATAATAAAAATATCAGGAAATTAAAAGATATTCTGTTTGAAGAGTTTTTAATAAAAGATTGTATTTTTGAAGATGCAGAAGAAGATAAAGATGAAATCTTTAATGGAGTAGTTGAAGGAAGAACTAAGTTTCTTAAAAAAACAATTAGAAGTGGTCAGATTATAAATTATCAAGGAAATTTAGTTGTTGTTGGAGATATTCATCCAGGTGCAGAAATATATGCTGCCGGAAATATAATTGTTTTAGGTACATTAAAAGGAATGGTTCATGCAGGGTTTACAGGGAATGATAAAGCATTTATTGCAGCTTTAAGATTACAACCTCAGATTCTTCAAATTGCAAATATTGTAACTAGAGCTCCGGAAGATGATGAAAAACCATCATATCCTGAAATTGCTAAAGTGAAGAATAATAACATAATTGTAGAACCCTATTTACCTAATAAATATTTGTAATATATGGAGGGATTTTTAGTATGGGAGAAGTAATAGTAATTACATCAGGAAAAGGTGGAGTAGGAAAAACAACTACTACTGCCAATTTGGGAACAGCCCTAGCGTCATTAAATAAAAAAGTTGTTGTTGTTGATGGAGATACTGGACTTAGAAACTTAGATGTTTTAATGGGTCTTGAAAATAGAATAGTATTTACTCTTTTAGATGTTATAGAAAATAAATGTGCTTTAAGAAAGGCATTAATAAAAGATAAACGTTTTGATAATTTATACTTATTACCTACAGCACAATGTAGGGATAAAGATGATATAAAATCAGAGGAAATGCTTAAAATAATTGAGGAATTAAAGAAAGATTTTGAATATGTTTTAATCGATTGTCCTGCAGGTATAGAACAAGGATTTGAAAATGCCGTAGCTGGAGCTGATAGGGCTGTAGTTGTTGTAAATCCTGAAATTACATCAGTAAGAGATGCAGATAGAGTAATTGGTAAGCTTGATGGTAAGGGTGTAAATAATCATGCAGTAATAGTAAATAGATTAAATTATGAAATGACTAAAAATGGAGATATGCTTGGAGTAGATGATATTATAGAATGTTTAGCTGTAAAACTTATAGGTGTTGTACCGGAAGATAAATGTGTTACTATATCAACTAATAAGGGAGAACCTATAGTTCTTGATGAAGGAGCTAATGCAGGTGTAGCATTTAAAAATATTGCAAAAAGAATTTGTGGTGAAGAAGTACCGTTTCAAAATTTTGAAACTGAAACAACAAGTTTTTGGGGTGCTTTAAAGAAAATATTTAAAGTAAAATAGGAGGAACATAATGGATTTATTAAAGATTTTTTCAAGTAAATCAAACCCTAAAGATACGGCATCCAATAGATTAAAGTTAATTTTAATTCATGATAGAGCAAGTGTATCTCCTGAATTATTAGATAAAATAAAAACAGAATTATTACAGGTAATTTCTAAATATGTAGAGATTGATACACAAGAATTAGATGTTAAGGTTACTAGAACAGAGGAAATTGAAGGAAGTTCACCAGCTTTAATTGCTAGTATTCCTATAAAAAATATTAAAGAATAAGGGTTATGTTTAAAATAAGGATTATATAAATCATTAATTTTAAATGAATTTGTATAGTCCTTTTTTTATAGCTAAATTTTTATTATATTTTGTGATATAATCTATATGTAAATTTTTTTGAAGGGAGTAAAGCAATGTTTGAAAGGCTAAAGATAAATTCTAAGTTGTGGAAAGAACTAGACTTAGTTATGCTTATTACAACTATTCTAATTGTATGTTATGGTATTGTAAGTATTTATAGTGTAGTTGGAGTAGATTTTGCTCAAAAACAGTTTACCTGGCTTATAATATCACTAATAGCAACATATGGCATAATAATTTTTGACTATAGAATTCTTAGTAATTATGCTGGTACCTTTTATTGGTTTACTATTTTTTTGCTTGTGTTAAATGAATTTATGGGATCCGTTGTAAATGGGGCAAAAGGATGGATAAAATTAGGTCCAGTTAGCATTCAACCAGCTGAGTTTGCTAAGTTAGGATTAATTATAATGCTTGCTAAAAAGCTTGACGATATGGAAGGGGATATAAATAATCCTAAAAACTTTTTTACATTAATTTTTTATGCAGCAATACCTATGTTACTTATTGTAAAGCAACCAGATATGGGAATGACTATGGTATGCTTCTTTATAATATTAGGCATTTTCTTTATAGCAGGACTAAATTCAAAGGTAATAATAAGTGGTCTTGTTGCAGTAGTATTAATGATATCTATTGTATGGTCAGTTATGCCTACTTATTGGAGAGGAAGATTATCATCATTTATAAATCCTGAGCAGTCAGGACAATATGGATATCAGGCGGTACAATCTAAAACTGCAATAGGTTCAGGGCAATTAACAGGAACAGGTTTTTTAAAAGGTAAGCAATTAAAATTTGTTCCAGAATCTCATACAGACTGTATTATATCTGTAATAGGAGAACAATGGGGCTTTATAGGTGTAGTGGCATTATTATTACTGTATGGAATTATATTGTATAGAATGATTAAAATAGCCGCCACATCTAAGGATATCTTTGGATCTATTATTGTATCTGGACTGGTGTCGTATTTTCTATTTGCTATTTTACAGAATATAGGAATGAATTTAAGTATTATGCCTGTTACTGGAATAACGCTTCCTTTAGTAAGTTATGGGGGAAGTTCCCTATTAACGAATTTTATGGCCATAGCCTTAGTTTTAAATATAGGAATGAGAAGGAAAAAAATTAACTTTTAATAAAAAACTCTAGCTAAAATTTAGTTAGAGTTTTTTATTGCTACTTTATCATATTATTATGCGTCCTTAAATATAAATAATAGAGATTTAAAATAATTTGAAACTGAAAGGAGGTATGAGTAATGGGGGCGTATAATGAATATTATGAAAAATATTATAGAGGAATTAATAGAAAAAATAAATTTAATTATAAATGTAAGGATTCCTTTAATAAGGAAGCTTTTGGACAATATAGATTAAGAAATAATTATAATAACTACAATTATAATATAAATAAAAATTTTAGAGGTTTTAGTATACAGAGAATTTTAATTATCTTTAAAAGACAATTGATTTGTGTTTTATGTTTATTTTTATGTATTATTTTTTTAAAAGCTGTTCCTATAAAACAAAATAAGAAAATTTATTATTATTGTAATACCACGTTAAAAAAGGAAGTAAGATTAAAAGATTACTTAGAGAGGTATAAAGAAAAATATTCACAAATAAATCTTAAGGACATTAAAAGTTACATAGAATTAAAAGAAAATACTATGATGGATATAATTAAAAATAAAAAAATAGAAAAATATGTGGTAGATAAATTAGATAGCTTTTTTTTAGGAATTTAACTTAATAAGTATTAGGAGGATAAGCTTGATAAAATTTTCCAAATCATTTGCCTTATATGTATTACTCTTATTGTTGTTTGGGTTTAGAGGAGAGATATTTATCTCTCTAATTTTTATTATTTTACATGAATTAACTCATTACTTTGCAGCTAGAAAATTGGGGTTTTCTGCTTACGAAATAAAGTTATTACCTTTTGGAGCAGTACTTAATTTACAGGATATAGATGATGCAGAACCTTTTGAGGATTTTATTATATCTATAGCTGGACCATGTATGAATATTATATTGGCTTTGGTATTTTATTTTATATATTACAAGTTTAAAGTTAATTTTTGTTATAGATTTTGTATTTGCAATTTAGTTTTAGGAATTTTTAATTTGATTCCTGCATTTCCCTTAGATGGGGCTAGAATTTTAAGGGATTTTTTATCTTTAAAAATGTTATACAGAAGAGCTAATAAAATAACTTTAAATGTAAGCGTAGTGATAGGGTGTTTACTATGTTTTTTATATTTTTTATGTTTTTTTAAGGGATACAGAGGTATAAGTATAGGATTAATAGCGCTATTAGTTATAACAACATCACTTAAAGAAAGGGAAAGGGTGTCATATATAATTATGGGGGATATTGTGAAGAAAAAAGGTAAATTTATAAGAAGAGGATATTTAGAAAATAAAAGTATATCTATTTACTATAAAAGCAACTTATTAAAAGCTTTAGAACTTATTGATAAAAATAAATATAACGTATTTCTTGTATTAGATGAAGAAATGTGTGTTATGGATATAATATATGAGGATGAAATTATTGATGCACTTAAAAAATATGGTAATATAACTCTTGAGGAATTTGTAGAAGATGAATCTAATATAGGAAACAAATAATGTTTTGTAAAACATACTTTATGTGATAAAATAAAAAGATGTAAAAAACTTAAGGAGGAATATAGATGAACAAAATTTCTGACCACATTTTATACAAGGTAGAAAAACCTGCTAGATATATAGGTGGAGAATTTAATTCTGTGGTTAAAGATAAAGATAACGTTGATATTCGTTTTGCTTTTTGTTTTCCTGATGTTTATGAAGTTGGTATGTCTCATTTAGGAAGCAAAATCCTTTATTATACATTAAATGAAAGAGAAGATACATATTGTGAAAGATGTTATGCACCATGGCCTGATATGGAAGCAGAACTAAGAAAAAATAATATACCATTATTTACCCTAGAAACTAAGGACTCATTAAGTAAATTTGATATTATGGCTTTTACACTTCAATATGAAATGAGCTATACAAATATTTTAAATATGCTTAGTATGAGTAATATTCCTTTGAAGGCAGAGGATAGAACAGAAGAGGATCCTATAGTGTTCTTCGGGGGACCTTGTGCATATAATCCTGAACCTTTATATGCTGTAGCAGACTTTTTTGCATTAGGTGAGGGAGAAGAAGAATTAAATGACGTTTTAGATGTACTTAAAATATATAAAAAAGAGCATAAAGATAAACAATGGCTTTTAAGAGAACTTGCTAAAATTGAAGGGATATATGTACCAAGTCTTTATGATGTTAGTTATAACGAGGATGGAACAATTAAAGAATTTAAACCTAAATATGAAGATGTTCCAGCTAAGGTTAAAAAAAGAATTTTAACTAACTTTACAGAAGCTCCTTTCCCAGATAAATTATTAGTTCCATATACAGAAGTAGTACATGATAGAATAACCTTAGAAACTTTTAGAGGATGTACAAGAGGGTGTAGATTTTGTCAAGCAGGTATGATTTATAGACCAGTTAGAGAAAAATCTACGGAAAAACTTTTAGAACAGGTTGAAGGTTTAATAAAAAGTACAGGATATAATGAAGTTTCTTTAATTTCTTTAAGTATCTGTGATTACTCTAATATTGAAAATTTAATATCTCAATTTATAGAAAGATATGGAGAAAAGAAAATAGGGGTATCACTTCCATCTATTAGAATAGATTCCTTATTTGTTGATATATTAAATGAAATACAAAAAGTTAGAAAATCAGGGTTAACATTAGCTCCAGAAGCGGGAACTCAAAGAATGAGAGATATCATAAATAAAGGAGTTACAGAAGAGGATTTAATAAAATCTGTAAGTTGTGCATTTAGAGCAGGATGGGCTACGGTTAAACTTTATTTTATGGTGGGACTTCCAAATGAAACTATGGAAGATGTTTTAGGTATTGCAGATTTAGGTGAAAAAGTAGTGGATCAATATTTTAATCTTCCTAAGAATGAAAGAAAAAGAGGATTAAAGGTTACTATTAGTACTTCTATATTTGTTCCAAAACCATTTACACCATTCCAATGGGCACCACAAGAAAGAATGGAAAGTGTTAAAGAAAAAATTGGACAATTAAATAGTAAAATCAAGAGTCGTTCTATATGCTATAATTGGCATGAATCACCAGTGAGCTTTATGGAAGCGGTATTTGCTAGAGGAGATAGAAGAGTCTGTGATGTACTTTTAAAAGCACATGAAAAAGGCGCTAAGTTTGATGGATGGAGTGAATATTTCAATTTTGAAATATGGAAAGAAGCTTTTGAAGAGTGTAACATAGATCCAGAGTTCTATGCATACAGGGAACGTTCATATGAGGAAATATTACCTTGGGATTTCATAGATGTTGGTGTTAGTAAAGAATTTTTAATAAGAGAAAATGAGAAAGCTAAAAATGTTGAAGTTACACCAGACTGTAGACAAAAATGTGCAAATTGCGGAATAAACAAAAGCTTTAAAGAAGGGAAGTGCTTTGAAGGTGCGTTACTTAATAAAGTATGCAAAAAATAGTGATATAAAGTTTATATCACATTTAGACTTAATGAGAACTATACAAAGGACTATAAGAAGAGCAGAGATTCCAGTAGAATTTTCAAAAGGATTTAATCCTCATATGTCTCTTTCTATAGGTCAACCACTTGCAGTCGGAGTATATTCAGAGGGAGACTATTTAGATCTTGTATTATTAGAGGAAGTTTCCGAGGAAGAAATTATAAAAAAATTAAATGAAAATGCTCCAAGTGGAATTACTTTTTTAGAAGCAGTAGCTGTTCCGAGAATAGAAGGTCAAAAAAAACTTCCACAGGCTATGGCTGCAATAGAAGCTGCTAGCTATACTATAAAATTTGTATGTTCAAATACTAATAATGTTGAAGAAAAATTTTCTCAACTTCTAAAAAATGAAAAATGGGAAATATTAAAAAAGAGTAAAAGTGGTGAAAAGTTAGTAAACATAAAACCACAAATTAAAGAAATTAAGTATTGGCTTAAAGATGAACAATTTATATTGCAAGTTTTAGTTAGTTGTGGATCTAAAGAGAACTTATCACCACAATTATTAAGTGAGTACATAATAAATAATACAGATTTTATGGATAAAGATAAATTTGTAGATATAAAAAGAAAAGAAATGTATATTATTAAAAATAAAAAATACGTTTCTCTTGCAGATTATTTTAGAGAAAGTAAATAGGTGGTATTAAATGGTCAAGGTTTACATAGAAAAAAATGAAAATTACACAAGAATTCTAAAACTAGACCAAGAAAAAGATATAATATTGTGTCTGATGGAGAAAGAAGATTTTTCACCTAAAATAGGGCATATTTATTTAGGGGCTATAGAGAATATAGCCCCTAGAATTAATGGCTATTTTGTTAATATAGGAACAAATAAAAATTGTTTTATGAATAAAGAAAAGGCACATAAAAATTTAAAAATAGGTGAATATGTTCTTGTGGAAATTTTAAAAGAAGAAATAGGAGAAAAAGGAGCAGTTGTAACCTCTAAAATCTCATTAGGGGGAAACTATATAGTATTAAGTAGAGGAACAGGAAAAGTAATCTGTTCTAAAAAGATAGTTAATAAAGAGTTTAAAAGTAATGTTAAAAATCTATTTGAAGTAGGAAATTTAGATATTATTTTTAAAGGTAAAAGTGAAAATGTTTCTGAAGAAGAAATAAAGAAAGAATTTACAAGACTACATAATAAATTTTCAGAAATATTAAAAAAAGAAAGTTTTTCTACCAAAGTAGGAGAAGTATATAATAGTCATGGAATTTTAAAAGAATGTATATATACTATTGATGCAAATGAAAGTTATGAGTTTATTATAAATGATAAAACTATAAAAGAATATGTAGACGAATACATAGATAATATAAATGAAGAACAGAGAAAAAACTTTAAAGTAACATTTATAGAAGAGAGCTTCTTAATAGAAAAATTTCATTTAGAAGAAAAAATTTTAGATCTTAGAAATAAAAAGGTTTTTTTAAATTCTGGCGGTAATATGGTAATTGATAGGATGGAAGCTTTAACGGTAATTGATATAAATTCAGGATCTAACAAAATAGAATGTCCTAATATAAAAGAAGAAAATATAAACCTTCAATGTGCAGAAAAAATCCCATCACTTATTATGAGCAGGAATTTAAGCGGAATAATAATAATTGATTTTATCAATATAAAAAGTAAAAGACATAAAGAAGAAGTTATAAAAGTTTTAAAAAAAGGTTTTTATAAAGATAGAAATAAAGTTACTATAAAAGATTTTAATGAATTAAATTTAGTTCACATAGTTAGAGAAAGACGTGGGAAAAATATATATGAATATTTAGATGAAAGTATTGATAATAATTTTATTAATATTAATAGAGTAAGCTTAGATTATTTTAAATTTTATGTAAGAAATAAAATTAAAAATTTAAGTTTAGAACATAATATGAAATTAAAAGTAACAATTCCTATGTTTTATAAAAATGACGTTGAAAAAGATAAAAATAAATTTTTAAAGGAAATAAATTTAAAAAATTATTTATTAGATATTGACTTTAAGGAAAATTTAGATAAAATAGTAATAGAAAAAATTCTTTTTTAAAAGAAGTGAAAGCCCAAAAAAAATTAAAAGTACAAGTATAATTAAATCTTTACAAAGAATTAATTATATGATAAAATGGCTTTTGTAGGCCGCACACAATGGTTTTTAGAAAACATTATTTTATTAATGTACCTAAGTGGCGAGATTGGATAGAGGAGGTGCTTTCGAATGTACGCAATTATTGCAACTGGTGGTAAACAATACAGAGTTCAAGAAGGAGACGTAATATACGTTGAAAAATTGAATGCTGAAGTTGAAGCTACTGTTGAATTACAAGATGTTTTAGCAGTAGGTAAAGAAGAAGGTTTAGTTGTAGGAAAACCTGTAGTTGAAGGAGCTAAAGTTGTTGCTAAAGTTTTAGAACAAGGAAAAGCTAAAAAGGTTATCGTATTCAAATACAAACCTAAAGAAGACTTCAGAAAGAAAAAAGGTCACAGACAATTATACACTAAACTTCAAATAGAAAAGATCCAAGCATAATTTATGATTACTGCTAGATTTAAACGAAAGCATGATAACATTGTATTTTTTAAGATTTCCGGCCATGCAGGATATGCAGATCCGGGCTTTGACATAATATGTAGTTCAGTATCCTCTATAAGTTATACTATTGCAAATGGAATAACAGAGATATTGTACATAGAGCCAGAGATTAAGGTCGATGAAAATCAAGGATTAATGAGTTTAGATTTAAGCCATAATTCCTTAGAAGAAATTGAAAAAAGTCAAGTTTTAATGAAAACAATGCTTTTAGGAATAAAAAGTTTAGAACAACTGTACGGTGATTACATTAAGGTAATTGAAGAGGAGGTGTAAT
The DNA here is from genome assembly GCF_030815255.1 of Hathewaya limosa. Lineage (NCBI taxonomy): Bacteria > Bacillati > Bacillota > Clostridia > Eubacteriales > Clostridiaceae > Hathewaya > Hathewaya limosa. Next base: position 6,185 of record NZ_JAUSWN010000009.1, on the reverse strand, counting down.
ACCATGTTATTAATGAACCTTCAGTTATTTGCCCACAAAAAAGGGGTAGGTAGCTCAAAGAACGGTAGAGACAGTGAGTCTAAGAGACTTGGTGCTAAACGTGCTGATGGTCAATTTGTACTTGCAGGAAACATTCTTGTAAGACAAAGAGGAACTAAAATCCATCCAGGTTTTAACGTAGGTATCGGTGGAGATGACACTTTATACGCTAAAGTTGATGGAATTTTAAAATTCGAAAGAGTTGGAAAAGATAAGAAAAAAGCAAGTGTTTACCCAGTTGAAGTTGAAATAGAAGAAGCTATGGCTGAGTAATACGTGTAATTAAAGCACCCTAGTTTGGGTGCTTTTTTAAAATTAAGAAATAGATTATAAAATATAAAGTAGTCAATAATATAATTAAAGTATATAAGGATTGTTTTGTTAGGATAAAGACTTTTTACTAAAAAGAAATTATATCGTGGAAGTTTCTGGGAGTTTATGGGTTTATGGATATATAACGGATATATAAATTATAATAAAAGCATGAAAGAAAATAAAAAATAATAAAACATAAGAAGGCAAGGTGAGAATATGTTTATAGATAAGGCTAGAATTTTTGTTAAATCTGGTGATGGAGGAGACGGATCCATTCATTTTAGAAGAGAAAAATATATAGCATTAGGTGGACCAGATGGTGGAGATGGTGGAAGAGGTGGATCAGTTACTCTGATTGCAGACAAAGATATGACAACACTAATGGATTTCACATATAAGAAAAAATACGTAGCAGAAAGAGGAACTAATGGTTCAGGATCTAAATGTTATGGTAAAGATGGAGAAAGTTTATCTATTAAAGTTCCTATGGGAACAGTAGTTATTGATTATGATACAAATAAAGTAATGGCTGATCTTTCACACCATGGAGATACTTGTGTAGTTGCTAAAGGTGGAAAAGGTGGAAAGGGAAATGTTAAATTTGCTACACCTACTAGACAGGCACCTAATTTCGCAGAACCAGGGATGCCAGGTGAAGAAAGATATATAAAATTAGAGCTTAAACTTCTTGCAGACGTAGGATTAATAGGTTTTCCAAATGTAGGAAAATCAACACTTTTATCTGTAGTATCTAAAGCAAAGCCTAAAATTGCAAACTATCATTTTACTACTTTAAAACCAAACCTTGGAGTTGTTGATTTAAAAGGAATTGATAGTTTTGTTATTGCTGACATACCTGGTATTATAGAAGGTGCTGCAGAAGGTGTAGGACTTGGTATAGAATTTTTAAAACACGTAGAAAGAACCAGATTACTTGTTCATGTAGTTGATATATCAGGATTAGAAGGAAGAGATCCTATTGAGGATGTTAAGAAAATAAATGAAGAATTAAAAAATTATAGCATTAAACTATGGGATAGACCACAAATTTTAGCAGCTAATAAGGCTGATATGTTATATGATGAGGAAGACTTTAAAAAATTCGAAGAAGCAATGAAAGAAATAGGCTATGATAAGGTATTTAAAATATCAGCAGCTACAGGTCAGGGCGTTGAGGAACTTATGAAAGAAAGTGCTAGAATTCTTTCAACTATACCAGTTACTGAACTTGAAATTGCAGAAGAAGATAAGTTTATAGAAGAAGATAAGAAATTTACTTATGAAATTGATACTTCCGAAGAAGGAATATATACTATTACAGGTTCTTTTGTAGACAGATTATTAAGCGCTGTTAATGTTAATGATGCAGATTCACTAAGATATTTCCATAAGGTATTAAAGAATAAAGGAATTCTTGATGAATTAAGAGCAATGGGTATCCAAGAGGGAAATATAGTAAGAGTAAATGATTTTGAATTTGAGTATATATTCTAGGAGGAAATTTATGATAACATCAAAGCAAAGAGCTATGCTAAGAAAATTAGCGAATTCTATGGACCCTATTTTTCAAATAGGAAAATATGGAGTAGAAGAGAATTTATTAAATCAAATAAGTGATGCATTAGAGGCTAGAGAACTTATTAAAATTAAGGTTTTAGAAACTAGTGGAATAACATCAAGAGAAGCAAGCGAAATTCTATGTGAGGAACTTAATTGTGAAGGAGTTCAAGTAATAGGAAATAAACTTGTTATATATAGAAAATCTACTAAAAAACCTAAAATTGAATTATAATATAAGATAAGTGCTAGAATTTCTCTGGCACTTATTTCTATATTTTAAATATTAAAAAGAGGTTTTAAATATGATGAAAAAAGGAATTTTTGGAGGTACCTTTGATCCAATTCATAATGGACACCTTAATATTGCATATGAAACATTTTATGATTTAAACTTAGATAAACTTTATTTTATACCTACTGGAAATCCTCCACACAAAAGTTTAAATAATATTACTTCAGCTTACTTAAGATATGAATTAGTAAAAATGGCTATACGAGATGAAAAAGCTTTTGAAGTATGCGATTATGAAATAAATAAAAAGAAAAAAAGTTATACATATGAAACAGTTAAGTATTTTAAAGAAAAAGAAAAGAGTACAGAGTGGTACTTCATAACAGGGGCGGATTGTTTATTTGATCTTGAAAAATGGAAAAATACAGAAGAAATATTTAAAAACTGTAATCTTGTAGTTTTTCCTAGAAAAGGTTATAATGAAAAAGATATTATAAATCAAAAAAAGTATATAGAAAGAAAATATAATACTAAGATTAAAATATTGCAAGCTCCTTTGTTAGAAATTTCATCTACAGAGCTTAGAAAAAGATTAAAAGAAAACAAGAGAGTAGATTATTTAATGCCTAAAGGGGTATATAATACTATTAGAGCATTAAATTTATATAAATAAACAGTGGTGGTGATATAAGTGTGGCCTAAAGAAAAGATGGTAGAATATCTTAAAGCACATCTTAAAGAAAATAGATTTAAACATACTTTAGGTGTAGTTAAAGCTGCAGAAGAGCTTTCAAAAAAATATGGTTGTGATGAAAATAAAGCTAAATTGGGAGCATTATTACATGATGTAGCAAAAAATATGTGTGATGAAGAAATTATAGAAATCTTAAAAAAAGAAAATTATAAATTGGACTTTCTTATAAAAAATAATCCACAAATTATGCATGGATTTTGTAGTGCATATATAGCAAAACATGTGATGAATGTTACAGATGAAGAAGTTTTGCAAGCTATAATTTATCATACCACAGGAAAAGAAGATATGACTATACTAGAAAAGGTTATTTATTTAGCAGATTTTATTGAAGAAAATAGAGTATATCCTGGTGTAGAAGAATTAAGAAAATTAGCCAAAGAGGATTTGGATAAAGCATTATTAAAAGCCTTTGATAATACTATAGAATTTGTAGTTAAAAAAGGAGAGTATTTGCACTTAGATACTATAAAGGCTAGAAACTATATTTTAAAAAATATGTAGTGAGGTAATTATGAGTAAAGAAAAAAAGAATTCTTCAAAGAATAGAAAAAAGACAAAATTAAGCGAAAAGAAAAATGATTCTTCTAAAAAATATAAAAAGAAGAAAAAGAGACATTTTTTTAGAAACATATTTGTAATTTTTTTAGTGTTGATTTGTAGTTTTTTAGCATATGCTATGCACCATTTAGGAAAACTTAATAACAATGCAGTAGAACTAAATTCAACAAAACCTAAAAATGAGGAATTTATTAATATTCTAGCTATGGGAGTAGATATAGGAGATCCAGATAATCCTAATGACCCCAAAAGAACTGATACTATGATTTTAATTAATTATAACTTAAAAAAGCATAAACTTAACTTAGTTTCTATACCAAGGGATACTAAAGTAGATATAAATGGAAGAACTCAAAAAATTAATGTTGCTCATGCATTAGGTGGGCCTAAGATGACTGTAGAAAAGGTAGAAGAGTTATTAGATATTCATATAGATTATTATGCCAAAGTTGATTATTCTGGTTTTAGAGGACTAATTGATGCTATTGGTGGTATTGATATGGAAATTATGACCAATATGAAATATGATGATGATGCACAAGATTTGCATATTGATTTTAAAAAAGGTCAGAAGGAACATCTAGATGGTGCAAAGGCTGAACAATTCTTTAGATGGAGAAAAAATAATGATGGAACAGGACTTGCAGAAGGTGATATAGGAAGAATTAAAAATCAACATGAGTTTTTACAAGAAGTGTTTAAAAAGGTAAAAAGTCCTACCATAATACCTAGATTACCTAAAATAGTTTCTACTATTCCTAAATGTGTAGAAACTAATATGAGTGCTGGAGATATAATCTCTTATTCTTTAAAATTAATGAGAGTTAAAAAGAATGATATATCTATTAGAACTCTAGGAGGAGAAGGAAGATATATAAATAGAATTTCTTATTTTGTATATAGTGAGAAATTATCCTCAGATGTTTTAAGTTCTATAAAAAATTCTGATTATATAAGTATAAATAAAGATCAAATAAAAATAAATATTTTAAATCAAACTAAAAAAGCAGGGCTTGCTAAAGATTTGCAGAAGTATATAGAAGAAAAGGGATATAAAAATATTACATCAGGTAATAAAACAGGGGAAAATAAAACTAAAATTATATTTAATGGATTAAATAAAGATGTTGCTAATGTAATTAAGGAAGATTTTAAGATTACAAATGTAGAATATAATGATGAAAAAAAAGATGGCGATTATGATGTGGTTGTATTATTGGGATATGACCATGATTATATTAATGAATAATTATGAAAGGGGTTTTTATAATGAAACAAGTTATTTCAACAGAAAAGGCACCAAAAGCTATAGGACCATATTCTCAAGGAATTCAAATTAAAGATTTAATTTTTACTTCAGGACAGCTACCAATTGATCCTGCAACAGGAGAAATGGAAAGTAAAGATATTAAAAAAGCTACTAAATTATCTATGGAGAATGTTAAAGCTATATTAGAAAAACAAAATAGTTCTTTAGATAAAGTTGTAAAGGTAACAATCTTTGTAAAGGATATGAATATGTTTGGAGATGTTAATGAAGTATATGGAGAATATTTTAAGGAAAATGCACCAGCTAGATCTTGTGTTCAAGTAGCTAAGTTACCTAAAGATGGATTGATTGAAATAGAAGCTATAGCATATGTTTAAAAAAACTAGGCTCTGCTAAAATAAAGCAGAGCCTTAAAATTACTTTATATATAAAAGAAAGGAACTTTAGATAAGGCATGAGCAAAAATACCTTAAAAATAGAAGTAAAAGAAATATTAGAGAAAATTAAGTTAAGAGAATATTTAAAGTATGAACAGGAACTTTCAAGTAGATTGATTAAAAAAGCTGCTATAGAAAAAAGAATAAGAGTAAATGGTGAGATTGTAAAACTTAATTATGTAATGAAGTCTAATGATATTATAGAGATAGATCTTCAAAGTGAAGAAAGCCAAAATATTACACCAGAAAAAATGGAACTTGATATTATTTATGAAGATGAAGATATTATAGTAATTAATAAACCACCTTTTATGGTAGTTCATCCAACTAGAAGTCATCAAAGCGGAACTCTTTCGAATGGAGTGTTATATCATTTCAAAGAAAATAATGAAGGATGTATTGTGAGATTAGTAAGTAGATTAGATAGAGATACATCAGGACTTATTATTATAGCTAAAAATCAACATTCTCATATGGCACTGGCTAAAGAGATGGAAAAGAATAATATTGATAAAATTTATTTAGCAATAGTACATGGAAGGTTAGAAAAGAAAAAAGGTATTATAGATGCACCCATAGGAAGAAGATGTGCTGAAAGTCTAAAAAGAGAAGTAATGGAAGAGGGTCAAAAGGCTATTACTTATTATGAGGTTATAGAGGAATTTAAAGATGCTTCTTTAGTAAGGTTAAAGTTAGAAACGGGAAGAACTCATCAAATTAGGGTTCATTTAAGTTATATAGGACACCCTATTTATGGGGATAGCTTATATGGTGAAGAAGAATTACAATACATAAATAGGCAAGCATTGCATGCATATAAGTTAGGATTTCCACATCCTAAGACAAAGAAAGAATTATTTTTAGAATCAAAATTACCAAAAGATATGAATAAGTTAATTGAAATGTTAAAATAAAAATAATAAAAAAGGGGCTGTCGCATTAGCATAAAAATTTATACTAACGCGGCAGCGTTTTTTTGTGTTTTATAGAAAATTTAATAATATTTTACCTTCTATA
>NZ_JAUSWN010000008.1:0-118765 GCF_030815255.1 Hathewaya limosa | reverse complement strand
TATTAATCTTATAGAAGGTAAAATATTATTAAATTTTCTATAAAACACAAAAAAACGCTGCCGCGTTAGTATAAATTTTTATGCTAATGCGACAGTCCCTTTTCTTTATTATATATATCTACTGAATAGAAAACTTATAATTATAATTTTTTATTGGTTTTACCATCATAGATTCTAATGGAATCTTGAAATTTACTAGTTTACCTTTATTTCCTTCAACAATAAACTCAGTATTATTTAAATTTATTGCTCCTATGTATATTGGTAGATTCTCTTGCATTGAAATTATAATAGGAATAGATTTTAGTACTATATCTTTATTACTTCCATTTCTAAAAAGAATTATTAAATTTATTCCGTCATTTTCTCCTAATGCTAATATTGGATCTATTATAAATTCATCTTCTCTTAAAATAGGAATATCATAAAACTTATCTCTTAAAAATTCCTTGGTGTTCTCTGAAATATCTGGATCTAATAGATTTTCCATATCCATTTGTTTATTGTAATATACTTTTAGACTATCTAAGTCAGAAAAAACTACTTTTAAATTTTTTATATTTTGATTTAAGTTTAGAGTTTTAAAAACTACCTCTTGATAAACACTAGAGTTTGGTTGAATTCTAACATTTCCTTTAAAATCAATTACTTCATCTCCTGCCAAACAATTATACTCACTCATAAGACCTAATTTAACTTTGTAAAGTTCTATAGTTTCATTAGAAGTGTTAGTTATAAAAATTCCAGCTTCTGTTCCTTCAAAACCGTGGTATAAATGAACAGTATTTATCTCTAAAATTTCATTTATTTTAGATCTTTGTATATTTTTAAATTCATTAAAAACTAATTCTTTCTTAAATTCTGAAGTTCCATAATCAAAATTCAACTGTACATCATTGTACATTAAATCTTTAGCATCAAACTTTTTTTCTAACTCATTATTAATATCATTTCTTTTTTTTAATAATTTTTCAAATAAGTTTGCCATAAGTTACTTTCTCCTCACTAAATTTTATATTAAGATAGAATTTTCTTCTTTTAAATTTTCTATATTCTTTAGATGAATTTCGACATCTTTATACAAATTGTTTAAATTGTAATATTTTTTATTTTTAAAAGAAATTTTTCTTATTATGTATTCTTTATAAAAATTTGGGATAGTAAACTTAGCATTATAAACTATTATAGAAATGTTATTGTAGTACTGTTGAAAATTTTCAGAAGAATTCAACCTATGTAATTTATAAATATTTTTAAAATCTTCTTCTAGATTGCTTAAATTTTCATATTTAGTTTTAATATTTTTCAAATATTCATTAAAGTTTATATCACTTATTATTTTTAAATATTCATAATCAATTAAATACCTTACTAGACTCTCTTTATCATTGTTACCACAATTATATTTTTGTAAGATATCATTTTTTAAATTACATATATAGGAATATAATTTATTAGATAAATTAAGTATACTATTTTCTTTAAAAGAAATTCTAATTTGTTTATTAATATATTCAATATAAGATAAACTGTTTTCATTCAATTTATTAATTAGATCATTTACTTGGTAAGTAAAGTTATAATTTTGAAAATAATCGTCTATTATATTTAACATTTTATTTATATCATCTGTAAATTCACCCAGTTGCACTTGATCATTAAATTGTAATATTGTATTTAAACTATTTTTACAGATTTGTAGTTTTATATTTTCTTCTATACTAAGTTCTTTAATTTTAGAAATATCTATAAGTTTTATAGCCTGAACATAGTAATTATAAAAATTTTTTTGATCTTGAAATATCTCAAATACTTTACTATTTCTATTTATAGATATTATACCTTCTAAATTTTTTATTTTATCCATTAGCTTATCGTATTCTTTATCTATGAAATACTTTTTTAATTTTTTATCATGATCTTTTATATCCAAATCTATGATATATTTTTTTTCACCAGGAATATTATTTAAATCTAAAATTATAGAATTTCTAACTTCTCTATTTCTTAAATCTAAAGCTAGTATTTTAGTATTATTTGACATATTGCCTCCTTGTTTAAATAAAATTTTAATATATTTCATAGTAAATATTATAACATTATAAAAATAAAGGGCTACCCATGTAGGATAGCCCTAATTTTAAAATTTATTATTTATCTTGAACTGAACCAACTACATCATCTACTGCACCAGCAGCTGTTTTTGTTAATGTAACAACTTTTCCTACTACTGCTTCACCAAATCCTGCTAATTTGTCTGTACCAATCTTAGTGTTAATTGCTGTAGCTACTTGTTCTGCTGTGTTTCCTTTTTTAACTTCTACTTCCCAAGTTTTATCTCCAACTTTAACTTCGATTGTTCCATCTTCTGTAGCACCATTGTTTACTGTAATTGTATAAGTTTCTTTTGCTTCTGCAACTGCTGCTACTCCACCAGCTGTTACAGCTTCTGCAGTTGTAATATCTGTATCTTTAGATTGAGCATCCCAACTTCCAACTGCTTGAACTTCCCAATTGTTATATCCATCTAATTTTCTTAATTCTGTTTGAATTAGAGCTGCTGTATTTTTATTAGATTGATCAGTTGCTATAGTAATTTCTATTTCATTTTCTTTTGTTGAAGCTACTTTTAAATCTGTACCTTCTTTTTTAATTGTAACTTTTACTGCATTTTTTCCATCTGGATCTTTTACAGTAATTTTATCACTAGCTCCACCAACTGTTGCTGTTGAAGCTACTTTATCAACCTTAGTAACACCTTGTTTTGAAATTGCAAATACTGCTGCAACTCCTGTAGCTTTTTTAACAACTTCTTTATCTGTTGTAACTTTGAAATCGTTAATTGTTAATTTATTTGCATCAAAGATTGTAGTATTATTTTCTAATGCTACAGATACTTTATCATTAAATCCAATTTTGTTCATTGTTACAGTTATTGTTTTACCAGCTACTGCTACTGAATAATCTCCATTTACATAAGATAATCTATTACCTTTAGAATCTCTTACTACTAAAGATTGTGCTACTGCTGGAAGAACATTTGCTACTGGAACTGTTAATTCTTCATCAAAAGTTAAAGTAACTTTATTGTTTTCAACTTTAACAGCTTCTTCTGATTTTTTAACTAAGGAAGCTTTTACCATATCAGCTATATCCATATCTGCAACTGAAGCGTCATTGCTCATTTCTGCATTATTTGTAATAGCTTTTGCTGCTGCTTTAAGTTTAATAGCATTTCCGTTATTTTTTACATCACCACTAACATTTTTGTTTAATGTTAAGATAGCACTTTGTCCATCTGCACTTATAACAACATTCATTACTTGAAGTCCTTCAATAGCAACGTTGTTTGCAGTGAAACTTACTTTGTTAGGATCTACTTTAGTTAAAACTTGTCCGTCTTTTGCGTAAAGTTTTACTTGATTTAAAGAAACTAATTCAGCTTTTTCTATCATAGCTGTAAATCCAGTATTTTCAACGAATGCAGTAAAGTTTATCTCTTTATTTTCATCTTTGATTCTATTTCCAACACTATCTTCTAATCTTAATACTCTTAATTTTGCACCTGCCATAACTTCTTGAGTTGCATCATCATTTCTATTAATTGTAACTGTAACAGATTTATTATCTTTTCCTACTGTTAAAGTTGCATCTTTTAAGTCCATTAAAGACTTATTGTTGAAGATATAGTTAGCTTTATTTAATAATGTTGTAGGATTCATAGCCTTTGTAAAGTATACTGTAAACTTGCTGTCCTTAACATCATTATCTTTATTAAAGTCTTTTCCAGCTGTTTCTTGTACGTATATTACATCACCTTTTACTTCTGGAGCTACTTTATCATTTAAGTTGAAAGCTAATATAGTTTCAGCTAATTTATTTTCTCTTACACTTTCATCTACAATTGTGTTGTTTTTTACAGCTTTAATTGAGAATTTACCAGAAATCTTGTCTGCATCTTTTACTGTAACTTTAACAACTGTTCCTTTGTTTTCTGCTTTAGTTATATCTGCAATGTTTGTAATTCCACCAGCTACTACTTTACCATCTTTGTCTAATAGTTCATAGTTTGCTGTTGTTGTTGCATTTTCAACTTTTTCTGTGAATGAAACTTCTACAGAATTATCATCATTTACTTTTGTTCCTGCCATTATTGGAGCAACTTTATCATCTTGAGCTGTAAATTCTACAGTTTGTTCTTTTTCTACTTTATTTCCATAGTTATCAGCTACATTGTTATAAGTTAATTTAGCTTCTACTAAAGATGCTAAACCTAATTTATGTCCTGCTTTTAAAGTTAATACATAAGTTTGTCCATCTTCAGTTTTTATATCTGCTTCTGGTTCTTCACCATTTACTCTAAAATTAGCTGCAATAACAGTAGCCTTATCTACAACCTTGTTAAATGTAACTTTTACTGTATTTCTATCTGCAACAACATTAGTTACAGCTGGAACTACTTTATCTTCTACTAAAGTTACTTTAGTTGAGTTAGCTTCTAATGGAAGATCTATTTCATCTTTTAAATCAGAAATTTTAACTGTATGTTCACCAACTGTTAAAGGATTTCCTAAAGTTATAATAGCTGTATTTTCATCAAACATCTTAGTTATATCGACAGCTGCTGCTAAGTAAGCATTAATTCCATCTATTTGAATTTTTTCTGTTACACCAGCTGCATTTGGTAAACCTTTAACTGGCTCAGAGAATTTAACAACTAATGTCTTAGGAGATGTAGCTTTTACATCTACAACTGTTGGGAATGAATTATCAGATGATTTTGCTGTTAATTCAGTTTTCTCAACTTTTTCACCTTCTACAGTTGCTATATTTGATATAACAAATCTATATGTTTGTAATTGGTCAAATTTATTTGCTGTGTTTACAACATATACTGTTTTTTTATCTTCTGCTAATTTAACTGTTAAACCAGCTACTTCAGCATTATCTTTAAATACTCTAACATTGCCAACCTTTTCTACAGTTGCTTTATCTAATTCTTTGTTGAAAGAAATAGTAGCTTTCTTTAAGTTTGCAAATTCAACTTTTTCAACTTTTAATTTAGCATTTTCTTTTTGTATTTCTTTTTCTACTGCTTCTACTTTAGCTTTTTCAGCTGCTGTAGCATTTAAAACGTCTTTATTTGTAGAAGTTTCTAATTCGGCTACTAAAGCTTTAGCTGCTTCTACATCTTTAGCATCTTTAGTTTCTTGTGCTTTCTTAACTGCAGCAACCATTTCATTAACATTGTTTTGTTGGAACTTGTCTACTGCTGAAGACCAAGATTGTGTGTATTGTTTGTTTACATCACATGTAGCAAAAGAATTTACACATTCTCTAGCTTCATTTATCTCTTTTTGAGACATTCTTGGTTTTTCTTTTCCATCAACATACATTAATGCATAGAAATCATTAAATAATCCTTGTTGAACTCCGTCAACATGCTCAGATAATGTTCCTACTAATGATATTAATTCTTTATTTTTAGCTAATTCAGCTATAGCTTTTCTAGCTGCATTTATTGATTCTTGAGTTTTATCTTTTTCAGCTTTTTGCATAGCCTTGAAAGCGTTTTCATATACTTTATTCCAGTCAGTTCCTTTTGCAAATACTGGAGCTGCACTTGTTAATACTGTTGTAGCTGCTAATGCACCACTTAACATTTTAGTATTCTTTTTATTCATGTTAATTTTACCCCCTAAATTAGATAACAAATATATTTAAAAAATTGGAAATTATTTTTCGAGTTAAATAATCTAAATAATAATTTCAATTTTTGATTTAAATTTTAAAAACATCTTTCGTCGAATTTCCCTAATTTTCCTTACGTTTTTACCTATTTTTTTGTTATACATCAATATTATACTTTTTTCTTTTTGATTTCAAGCTTATTTTAATATATATTGATATATTACTTGAATATTTTTTTTATTTTAATTTAATTATAATTTATTAAATATTTTCCTGTTTCTTTTTATTATTTTTCGACAAATTTCTACATGTATTTGAAATGTTTTAAGTCCTGTGTTTATTATTACCATTTTGTTTTACAATATATTGTATTTTATCCGTCATATTTTTTGCTTCTTAATAAAAAATGCTTTGAATTTTTTACATAAAATTCAAAGCATTTTGTTTATTTTTTTATTTATTTTAAACCTTCTATAAGAGCCTTTCTCTTTTCTTTTTCATTTTTCATGGTATATTTGACCATAATCATTACCCTAGTAACATAAAAAAAGCTCTTTAACCTTATATATTTTGTATATTTCATCTTATTTTTATACTTTTCAATCAAAAATTTCCTATTTCTTGTATTTAGCTTTATTGCAAAGGGAGATGCCTCTCCCCCAGTAGATGCACTTACCTTATGATAGATTTTACTTTTAGGTGTATATACTATATTAAAATCATTTTCTCTTAGTTTTAGGCAGAAATCTACATCTTCATAGTACATAAAATATTCTTCTGGTAGATATCCACACACTTTAAACACATCTTTGTTTATAAGCATTAAACATCCTGTGGAAAAACTTATAGTTTTTTCTTCATCATATTGCCCTATATCTTTTTCCCCTTCTCCTATATGTGCACCATAGAATCTATCCTCCCTAAAATATCCTCCTGCAAACCAAAAGGTATCTCTTTTTCCTTCATAATAAATTTTTCCTGTGGTCATACCTATAGTTTTATCTTTTTTAAATGGTTTTATAAGTTCACCTAAAAACTCTTTTTCTACTAAGGTATCATTGTTTAATAGGAGTACATATTCTGCACCGTTATCTAGGGCATATTTAATTCCTATGTTATTTCCTGCTGCAAATCCCCCATTTTCTTCTGATTTAATGAGGGTATGTTTATGTCCTAATGTAGCTTTTAACTTTTTATAAGAATCATCTGGAGAATTATTGTCTACTATGACTATTTTATAATTCTTATAATTTATCTTCTCTAAGGATTCCACACACTCTATGGTATCTTTAAATCCTTTATAATTTAAAAGGATTATATATACTAAGCTTTCCATCTTATATTTTACCTTTCTTTGCTTTACGTACTCTTATAAACTTTTCTACAAACAATAGAAGAAAAATATTTAATATTAGAATTGGTATTTTAAATGAGTTTACAAAAATACTCCATAAAAGCATACTAACTATATTGGTATATATAAGAATTCTTCCTACTGGAGTATAGTCTTTCTTACTTTTTATGATTCTTATAGCAATATAAGCTAATAATATATATATTAAAAGGTAAATTATGAATCCTACAACATTACCATCTTGAAAAGACTCCGGTATAAAAGTCATGGCATTTAATCCTACTTTTTTTTCAAGATATGGAGTATATGCCCCTCTTGATATCAACCAATCTTTAAATTGATTTCCACATCCAAATATATTGGCTATAAACTTAATAAATGGATAGAATAAGTTTGATAAAAAAGCATTTCCAATTGAATGTTGATTTGCAAGTGCATAGGCTACATTTTCTATAGGACTTGTAAGATACATATATACCCATAGTAATCCTGATGGTATCATAATTGAAACTCCATAATGCTGCCATAAGGTTCTTTTATATACTGCTCTTAATACATATTCCATTCTCATGTTACCAACATAACCAAAGAACCAAATAAATCCTGCAATTAATGCAAAAAATCCTGCATATATACCATACTTTTTCTTTTTAGATATATTTTCTTTTATATTAATGAAATTAAATACTTCATATATTCCTATAGTTATAAATAAAAATCCTATAGGTCCTCTGTTTAAAGTTAATGCTAATACAAGTATTGTTCCTACAAATATTATTGCATCTATAACTTTTTTATAATTTCTAAACAGCAAATATTTAATTTCTCCTGCAAGTATAAGCATATAAACAAAGTATGCTCCATAATGATCCATATCCTGTTTATCTATTTTATTACTTGCTGTAATTCTGAAACCATGTTTTATTACATTGTATATAAAGATTACTGTTCCTACTACAAATATTATTGTTGATAAAATCGAATATATTTTATAAAAACTATCATCTTCAAATTCTCTAGCAATCTCTTTTATATCCTGATCTTTTAACTTTGTATATCTAGATAATATTAAAAAGCCACCAAAAATACTAAAAGTTATTAAATTGATCTCAATAGTAGGTGAATATAAATTACTTAGTTGAAAATTATATAATATAGTAGCGCCACCCCATAACATAAGCATGACTTTAGATCCATCTACAAGCGAAATAATTCCATCTTCTTTCAGAAATTTTCTCATTACAAAAATGAAAATCGCTAATTCTATTAAAGCTATAAACTGATACATTCCTCTTCGCTCCTTTAGCCTATTATGGTTCTATATATCTCTTCTGCTGTTTTATCCCAAGAATATAGTTTTAAATTTTCTTTAGCATTATTTTTTATTTTTTCTAGTTCTTCTGTTCCTTTAAACTTTATGATCTTTTCTATAGAATTTTTTATTTCTTCTACACTTTCTGGATTAAAAGTTATTGCACCTCCATTTACAATCTCCTTTAATGAAGAATTATTAGAACATGCTACTATGGTATCACATGCCCATGCCTCTAGTATTGGTAACCCAAACCCTTCATATAGTGTTGGATATATAAATGCCTCACTTTTATTATATAGTGTACTTAAATCTTCATCTTCAACATATCCTAAAAATACTATCTTATCTTCTATATTAAGTTTCTTTGAAAGATCTTTTAATGTTTTTATGTACTCTGATTCTTTACCTGTAATTATAAACTTTAAATCACCCTTATCTTTAACCTTGCTAAAAGCTTCTATGGCTCTATGAAGATTTTTGTGACTATATCCAGCTCCAACAGCTATAAGGTATGGATAACTTATATTATGTTTTTTTAGTACATCTTCCTTTATGTTTTTTGTATTAAACATATTTTCATCATAACCGTTATATACAACAGTTACTTTACTCTCATCCACATTATAAAATTTCAATAAATCCTCTTTTGTATTTTGTGATATACATATAATTTTGTATGCTTTTTTTAAAAGTAATGGCATAAAATACTTATAATATCTATACTGATGTTTTGCTACTTCTTTATAGTAGAGAGGAATAAAATCATGTATAGTTATAACTTGTTTTTTTCTACTAAATAAAGATAGATATTGAAATGGATGGTATATTATTGCATCCTTAGGAACTTTAAAAGGAAGTACAAATTGAGTATATAAAAGTCTCATAAGTCCTCCTTTTTTCTTATAAGAAGGTTTAACATATTTTGTAGTTTTTATAACTTCTGCTCCCTCTATCTCTATTGGGG
Source organism: Hathewaya limosa (assembly GCF_030815255.1). Taxonomy (NCBI): domain Bacteria; kingdom Bacillati; phylum Bacillota; class Clostridia; order Eubacteriales; family Clostridiaceae; genus Hathewaya; species Hathewaya limosa. The sequence continues at coordinate 109,441 of NZ_JAUSWN010000008.1, read as the reverse complement.
CTATTACTTTGATTGGAACATGTTTTTCTATCATACATTTTATAATATTTTTTGCATATACTCCGAGTCCTGAAGGCGTTTCATGAAGTATGGTTCCATTTACATATATTTCTTTCTTCATCTTTTTCTCCTTAAACTTAAAAGACTTTTTATTTCTTTTATAAAAAATGCTAAAACTATTAAAGTAAATCCTATTATATATAAAGCTAATCCTACATACCAGTTAGTTTTTGTGCTTAATACTAAAAATAATACTATAGTTAAAATTTCTGCTAAATGATGTTTATGAACTTTTATTCCTAAACGTTTTTTGAAAAAGTTATCTCCATATAATCCCCATAAATAAAATGATAATAACGAAGATGTAGCTATAGCCTCTTGGGTTCTAAATCCAAAGAAAGCTATTACTATAGTTATTAGTGATATAGCAACTGCTATAATATTATTCTTTGTATAACTCTTTTCAAGTTTTAAAGTTTTATAATAATTTGAAGTAACTATGTTAATTTCTCCACTTAATAATATTGTGGGGAAAATTATTGCAGTTACAGTTAATGAAGCTACATATTTAGGTAAAAATGCACTTACTAATACTTTGCAGAAAAAATATGCTGCAAGAGAGTATCCTAAAAGTATAAAAATTGCAGTTTTCATAATTTCATAATTCTTTCCTAAATCTTTTTCATCACTTCTAGTAAGGTATGGGTAAATAACAGTTCTTATTCCATTTAGAATTATATATATCATAGATAAAAGTGAAACTGCAAAGGAATACATAGCAAAATCATTTACAGTAAAAAACTTATCTACAAAGATTCTGTCTACTCCTATTATAATTATACTTACAAAGTTACCTAGCATTATAAAGAATCCCATTGATATATTTTTCTTTATATCACTTTTTATTGTATGTAAAGAAGTTTTTTTACCAAAGTTTATATCCTTATATTTATATATGTATATTAAAAATATAATAAAATTAACTATAGTTTGAAAAAGTATAAGATATGTAGCTTTTCTACAATCTAATAACAAAATCCCCAATACTCCTACCACATACATAATCTTAGAAAGTACCATATTAATAGAATATAACCTAAACTTTCTAACTACCTGACTTAAAAATTCAAAGTAACAAGTTATGTTTAAAAGAATTATGTTTATTCCTATAAATAAATAAATTATAAGTCTTTCACTATCTTTTACAAATACAAAACTTAAAATACAAAATAAGGCTCCTACTAGTACTTGAAATATTGTAAGAAATTTAAAATAGGCACGAAACTTTTCTCTTGGAAGTGTTTCATAATCATAATTTCCATAGTTAACATAAATACCATCATTAAATCCTAGATGAAAAATCCCTATATACCCCAAATAAAATGTAAATATCTTAAAATATCCATATTCCGATATTGATAAAGCTTTAGGTACTACAAATATCATTACAAGACTCGTTATTAAGGTTATGATATTTGCACCCATAGTATATAAAAAATCTCTTATTTTCTTATCTTTAATAAAATTTTTCTTCATATTATATCTTAAAAGTTACCTCTTCTTTTAAAACCTTTAGAGGATTTCCTCCTATTAGTGAATTTTCTTTTTCTATTTTATAGTTAGCAGATTTTGATACTGTAGTTCCTGCTGCTACTATGGTTCCTTTTTTTAAGTTTGTTCCTTTTAAGATTAGACATCTACATCCAATCCAAGTTTTATCACCTATATTTACTTTTTCACTAGGATTTATTATATTTTTGTCTTTATCCATTATTGGATGTAAATCACTATCCATTATTTGAACCTCCCAAGACAACATAACATCATTTCCTATGTTTATCTCCTTAGTGCAAATAATAGATGTTTCTGCAGTTATTATAACATTCTCTCCTATTGTAAGCTTTCCCTCTTTTTCAACTGAAATTTTACTTCCATGACCTATTGCCGTTGCTCCCTTAAATTCAATTTCACCATTTAAATTTATAACACCCCTAGACCTCATTTGATCAAATATTCCTACCTCATTAAATCCCATTTTAACCATAAAAGGGCTTATGCTATGAGAGGATAGTTTTACCCTTCCCCCTGTAGTCATAAGCCACATTCTATGAGATACTAATATTGGCAATTTTATTGCCTGTTTAAAAGGTAGATATTTAAAATTAAAATATAAAGTCTTAGGAATTGCTCTAATTAACAAATATATTTTTCTCATCATATCCATCACCTATTATCTTTGATCTATAATCTTTTATCTTTTATCTTTTATCTTTCATCTATAATCTATTCTCTATCTCCATACATTTCTTTGTAGTAATTTTCATATTGCCCAGATGTAACATTTTCTATCCATTCTTTGTTATCTAGATACCATTTAATAGTCTTTATAATACCTTCTTCAAAATGAGTTTCTGGATACCATCCTAAGGAATTTTTTATTTTCTCTGGATCTATAGCGTATCTTCTGTCATGTCCTTTTCTATCTTCTACATAAGTAATTAAATCTTCCGTGATACTACTATCTACATTTTTATTTAAATAATCTATAACTATTTTTACTATTTCTATATTGGCTTTTTCATTGTGTCCACCAATATTATAAACTTCCCCTAATTCTCCATTATTTATAACCATATCTATAGCTTTGCAATGATCTTCTACATATAACCAATCTCTTACGTTTAGTCCATCTCCATACACTGGTAATTCTTTATGGTTTAGACAGTTATTTATTAATAACGGTATTAATTTTTCTGGGAACTGATATGATCCATAGTTATTTGAACATCTTGTTATATTTATAGGCATTTTATAAGTATCAAAATATGCCTTAACTAAAAGATCAGAAGATGTCTTACTTGCAGAATATGGACTATGAGGATCCAGCTTTGTTTCTTCTGTAAAATATCCTTCTTTTCCAAGAGAACCATATACCTCATCAGTAGATACTTGAAGGTACTTAACTCCTTCTTTAAATTCCTCTCCTTGTTCCCAAGCTTCTTTTGCACAGTTTAATAAATTAGTTGTACCTAACACATTAGTTCTAACAAAAACTTCTGGTTCTTTTATACTTCTATCTACATGTGATTCTGCAGCAAAATTTACAACATAGTCTATATTATATTGTCTAAAAAGCTTTTGTACTAACTCTTTATCACATATGTCACCTTTTACGAATATATGTCTTTTATCATTTTTAATATCCTTTAGGTTTTCTAAATTTCCTGCATAAGTTAGTTTGTCTAAGTTAATTATTCTTATATTCTCATATTTATTTAACATATATAAAACAAAGTTAGAACCAATAAATCCAGCTCCACCTGTTACTAAATAAGTTTTCATAAATGTTCTCTCCTTTTAAAATGGAATTTCAGTTTCCTCTACGGACTTTAATTCTTGATCTTTTTGTGAAAAAATTAAGTCCTCTATTCCCTCTGTTGGCCAATCTATGTTTATAGTTTTATCATTCCATATTATACCCGAGTCAAATTCTGGGTGATAAAAATCTGTACATTTATAATTAAATATGGCTGTATCTGAAAGAACTAAAAATCCATGGGCGAATCCTTCTGGAATATAAAATTGAGTTTTGTTTTCTTCTGATAATATAACCCCAACCCACTGAAGATAAGTCTTAGACTCTTTCCTTAAATCTACAGCCACATCAAATATCTTTCCTTTAATAACTCTTACAAGTTTTCCTTGTGAATGTTGTTTTTGGAAATGTAATCCTCTTAAAACTCCTTTTTTAGAGAAGGACTCGTTATCTTGAACAAAATTCATAGTTAATCCATTTTCTTCAAACTCCTTCTTGCTGTAAGTTTCCATAAAATAACCTCTATGGTCACCGTAAACCTTAGGTTCAATTATATATACACCTTCAATTTTAGTTTTATTAAATTTAAAGTTTCCCATAATTACTTTCTCCCCTCTTTAAATTTCCTCTTCAGCAAGTTCCATTAAATATTTCCCGTATCCTGTTTTTAATAATGGTGTTGCCAAAGCTTTTAATTGTTCCTTATTTATCCAACCTTTTCTATAGGAAATTTCCTCTAAGCAAGCTATGTATGTACCTTGAGTGTTTTGAACAGCTTCTACAAAGTTAGATGCCTTCAACATTGAACTATGTGTTCCTGTATCAAGCCATGCCATTCCTCTACCTAGTAAATCTACTTCTAGTGTTCCTTCTTCCATATACAACTTATTTACATCTGTAATTTCAAGTTCCCCTCTTTTAGAAGGTTTTATCTTTTTAGCCTTTTCAACTACAGTATTATCATAGAAATATAGTCCTGGAACTGCATATTTTGATTTTGGGTTTTCTGGTTTTTCTTCTAAGGATATAACTTTATTATTTTTATCAAATTCCACTACACCGAAGTCCTTTGGGTTTTGAACATAATAACCATATATCATAGCACCACTTTTTAATTCTGCGCCTTTTTCTAAATGTTGTCCAAAGCTTTGTCCCCAGAATATATTATCACCTAATATTAATGATACATTATCATCTCCAATGAATTCTTCCCCTATTATAAATGCTTCTGCAAGACCATTAGGTTCCTTTTGAACTTCATAACTTATATTAAGTCCTAATTCTTGTCCATCTTTAAATAATTCCTTGAACCCTTTAATATCTCTTTCAGTTGATATTATAAGAATGTCTCTTATTCCAGATAACATTAAAACTGACATTGGATAATATATCATTGGTTTATCGTATATAGGTACCATCTGTTTTGACATTGCTTTTGTAACGGGATAAAGTCTTGTTCCTGATCCCCCTGCTAGAACTATTCCCTTCATTTATTTAACACTCCTTTTTCCAAAGTAACTTCCTAAAAATCTTGCTGCAAAATTTGGAATTAAATTTAAAAGGACTTTATAATTTCCTTCTTGAAAAGCTCTTTTTACCACATACCTTAGTAATCCCATTCCTGCCCTATTAGCTTTATAGGCTAATAAATAATCGTTCTGCTTTAAAAATACTCCTGTAATATAGTATCTTGTATACAACTGCTTTAAAGTAAATTTATGAGAATGAATAACTTGTGATTCTGCACAATATCTTATTCTATATCCATTTTGAATAATCTTATATGCAATATACATATCCTCATTAGTTGGTAATCTTTTTTGATCATATCCATTTAACTCCATAAACACAGATTTCTTTATGGCAGAAGATGCGTCTGAAAAGAAGAAAGTTAAAAACCCTAACTCTTCAATACTTTCTCTAGATACTAATCTACTTTCCTTTGGATAGTTTTTCTCTCTTATATATTTTTCAATAGTCTCATTATCACATATTTGTCTACTAAAAGTAGCCTCACATTTTCCTTCTACAATAGGTTCTGTTAATTTATATAGCCATAACTTATCTTTAATTAAAATATCCTGAGTTATAAAAACTAAAATATCACCTTCAGCATCAAAAGCAGCCTCTTCTCTAGTTTTACTATGAGAAAATTCTTTTCTGCTAATTTTTTTATAGTTACACCCTAGTTTTTTTAATAATTCTTCTGAATTATCCTCTGTTTCTGTAAGAACATATTGTATAGAAAGTATATCTACCTTTTCTTGTTCTTTTAAAGATTTATGTAGGTTCTCTATATATTTTTCTCCATTATACAAAGGACATATAATAGAAATTCTCATACCTTTCTCCTTTTGAATATCCTCAATTTTTTGCTACAATTCTAACAGATCTCTAACTTTACACAAATTCTCTATATTTTCCTTCTTGCCTAAGAAGATCATGTCATCACTTTCTACAAGTACGATGTCTTCTACACCTGATAGAACTATAGGTTTTTTATTTCCAATAATTATATTATTTTTTCCTTCTAATGTTTTCACACTACCTAAGGTTATGTTATTATCTTCATCCTTTTCTCTATATCTTTCAATTGACTTCCAACTACCTACATCATCCCAAGCAAGATCAGCTTTTATGACATAAATATTTTGTGTCTTTTCCATAATAGCAAAATCTACAGAGATATTATCTACTTTTGGATAATTCTTTTCTAAACTTTCCTCATATCCTTCTTCTTTTGTATTTACAATTTCTTGTAAAATATCATAAGTGTTCTTTAAATACCTATTTACGAGTTTTAAAATGTTTTCTGCTTTCCACATGAACATACCACTATTCCATAGATATTCTCCACTCTTGAAATATTTTTCCGCCTTTTCTAGATTAGGCTTTTCAACAAATCGCTCTACTTTAACAATTTTATCATTTAATTCTTTATCATATTTTATATAACCATATCCAGTTTCCGCTCTAGTTGGTTCTATTCCTATTGTGGCTATTGCATCTTTATGCTCTTCTATAAATTTTTCTCCTTCTTTTAGTACTTCTAAAAATTCATCTTCTTTTTTTATTAGATGATCCGAAGGGACTACTATCATAGTTGCATCTTTATACCTTTTATTTATATGAAAAGCTGATAATGCAATACATGGTGCCGTATTTCTACCTATAGGTTCTACTATTATATTTTCATTATTGATATTGGGTAATTGTTCTTTCAGTATTGGAACATATTCCTTAGATGTAACAACAAAAATTCTTTCCATTGGAATTATAGGTAGTAATCTCTTTACTGCCATTTGAATCATTGTATCTTGTCCTAAAAGGTTTAAAAATTGCTTTGGTTTTTTTTCTGTAGATAATGGCCAAAATCTTGTGCCCTTACCCCCTGCCATTATTAAAGCGCATAGCATTTTTAAGACTCCTCTCCGTTGTGTTCCTTATCCCACTCTTTTTGTATAACATTAGAAAATATTATAATTAAAACATATATAGTTGAACAATGTTTAATTATTGGACTTTCTATAAGATTATAGAATGCAATAAATACTAAAAAGCTTAAAATATAAGAAACATATCTTTTATCTTTTAAAGTTGTACTGTTATTTAACTTTTTAATTCTGTTAAATAAGTATGTAAAACCAGCTACAATAAATACGGCTCCTACAAATCCAAAATCAATTAATATATCTAAATATCCATTATGACAATGTGATGGAAGTCCTCCATAGAATTCAGCAATAAAGTTTACAGCATATATGTTATTACTAAATAATCCTGTATATCCATATCCAAGCATTGGCTTTACTTTTATACATGCTACGACTCCATTCCATATAACACTTCTATCTGTAAGAGTTGGTGTTCTACCTATTGCTAATAGTAAATTTTGAAACCATGCGGGTTGACATACCATAGCATAAGTTGAAAATAATAATAATGGTAATATAGCATAAATTATAATATTATTTAATGTTTTATATTTGGTTATTAAAATTAAAATAATAAATACAGGTAGTAATAGGTAACATGTCATACTTTTCGTTCCCATTAATATTATTGCTGCACCTATAATTGTTCCTAAATAAGTTAACTTTAATTTCTTATCATCTTTATTATTCATTAAAAACCATAGTGACAATGTTATAGTTAAAACCATATAAAAAGCCAAAAGATTTCTGTGTTTAAATATTCCTTTTATAGGGAAATGAGTATATCTCATCTCTGTTGTATCAAAAACAAATGGTAAACTAAATATCCATGATACTAAGTTTATAACTACTAAGATAATAAACCACTGTAATAGCATCTTAAAAATTTCTTCTTTAGTATAATTCAGTCCCATATACATTGCTATAACTGTAGTAGCTATTAAAAATAATGTATTTTTAGTTGTAATTCCTCTTGATTGAGACCATATTATTGATAAAGAACTAAAAACACATATAAAAATAAAGAATATATTTATGTCCTTTATATTTTTTGAAATTTGCTTGTTTTTCTTCATTACTAAAAAAAGAATTATTGGTACTATAGCTAAAAATATATACTTTATCACTTTAGTTACAGTAAAATAATTAACAAAACTTACACCAGATGTAATTATTAAAAACATATACATTAAAGCGTATTTAGTAATGTCTTTACTTAATAGTTCCTGAACTCCATCTAATCTATTATTTATAACTTCTTTATAACTCATCTATCTTTCCCCTCTTACTTTAGAACGTTTTAATCTTTTCATAAGTAAAGCTTTATAGTATTGGAATTCTTCTTTCTTATAAAACATTATAGCATAACTGAAATTTATAATTATTACACTTAAAATACAATTTAATAAGAAATCTAAAAATTTATTACTTACATGCACATATCTACAAGTGATTCTTGTTAAAATAAATGGAACCACAGCATAACACATATATTTTAAATAATGAATTAAGTATTCTGAAAGACTTTTATTAAATACTTTATTAAATACAATTTTCGGTTTAATCCAGAAAATAACTGATAAATTACTTATTAAAGTTCCTATAAATACTCCTATTAATCCAAATTTCTTTAAAAGAATTATAGAAAATACTAAATTTATAATACTTTCCGCTATTGGTGCATATCTATCTTCGTAATAAAGTCCTGCACTTTCTTTGAACTTATCCACACATAATCTCATTGCTGTTATATAAAAGTTTAAAAGAAGTACTATAAGTACGGATTTATCTAATAAAAATCTATTTCCAAGCCAAAGTTCTATAACTTGATCTATAGCATTATATAGACATATTCCTATAAATGAGGCTATCCAAAAATTAAAAAAGAATAATTTTTTAAATACTGAAAAAGATTTTTCTTTATCTCCTTCTGTTAATAGATTTCCTATACTTGCTGCAATACCTTCAAATATCTTGTTTATAAAATTTTGGCAAAATGCAATAATCATATTGTAGTTTGTATATAATGCCACTACTTTAAAATTCAAGAAATATGATATTAATAAATTATCTGTACTAAATACAACAAAGCCACCAATTTTATGTATAAATAATGCTTTTATATTTTTTATAATATCCTTTTTCCCTTTTACTTTGTCGGCTTTTATATCTTTATACCACGGAAATCTTTTATTGGTACTATAATTTATTACGATTAAATATTCTATATTGGTTAGAATCTGAATTACTATAAATATAATAAAAGACTTATATATATATAGCATTATTATTTGTACTACTGATCTTATAAATTTGAAAATAAAATCCCAAAAGGAAATTACATATCCATTTTCACTAGCATATAAAAGACAAGTTTTATATGAGAAAAAATATGTTAGTGATGTGTCTGCTATATATAGTAAAAAACATATTTTAGCATATACCATAGGTATTTGTTCTTTTACAAAAATGTGTAGAAATCCAGTTAATATTATTCCCGCTATTATTAAAATACTTCCACATACTTTATAAATCTTTGAATATAATGTAACAGCACTTTTTATTTGTACTTTATCATCTTCTGCAAAAGGTTTATATAGCGAAAACATTATTGCCATACCTACACCAGATTCTATTAGGTTTAAGAAACTAAGTATGTTTTGCAAAAGTCCTTGGAATCCTGCTACGTCATCACCTAACAAAGCTAAAAATACTTTTCTATTTAAGAATGTTACTAGCATTAATAATATATAGGTGGCCATACCATATATAACATTTTTCTTTGCATTTTTCACCCTTGTTTTTTTCATTTTTTCACCTTTTATTTTCTTAAAAGTTTATACATCAATTCTGGGCTTATTAATAAAACCTTCGATGCTATTTTAAATTTTATATTTTCCTTTTGCCCGTTTATTTTAAACCTTTTTAGGTATTCTCTTTGCTCTTTATCTTTTACAAAGTTCAAAAGTCTTTCCCTACAGTTTTCACTTTTAGCTAGTGATGAAAATATCCTCATTATTGATTGTGGAATTTTATATTCCATAAGTGATTTTTCAACATTTACACCTTCATATTTAAAATTTTCTCTAATATACTTCAGTATTTCCATATTAGATTCATGTAAATTGAAATATTTTTCATTAGCTGTTCTCGTAACAGATGTATCTCTTCTTAGATAATATACTAAAGCTTTTTCAACACAAGTAACTTTCTCAGCATTCATAAGAGCTTTTGCTACAAATACTGTATCTTCTCCAAAAACTATATTTGTAGGAAAATATAATTTATTTTCTTTTAAAAAGTTTCTTGAATACATACCAGATATGGCACTAATCCAAAATTCATTTTTTAACATTTTTTCTGCTGCTTTAATACCTTTAATTGTGTGTTTTATATATTTATGAACTTTTAGTATTTCTTCTCCATTACTTTCTTTTACATGAGTATATCCACAAAATACTATTTCAGCTTTTTCATTTTGAATTTTTTTGTACATTAAGTCTAACATATTAGGATCGATATAATCATCTCCATCAAGGAAATAAACATATTCTCCTTGTGCATTATCTATTCCTGTATTCCTTGCACTGCTTGCTCCACCATTTTCCTTATTTATAACTTTATAATTCAACATACTATTATTTAAAATTTTCTCTGCTACATCTACACTTTTATCCTTTGATCCATCATTAATTAAAAGGATTTCAAACTCTTTAAAGTTTTGATTTTTTAAGGAATTAAGAGTTCTTTCTATATAATTTTCAACATTATATAAAGGCACTATTACAGAAATCTTAATGCTCATATTTTTTATTTGCTCCTTATACATCTTTCTTATTTGTTACTTCTACTTCTCATTTTTTATGTTATTAATCCATAAATCATACATCATATATATTGTAATATTAACTTATATCTTAAAAATTAAACTTCATAAGAGTTTTACCTAAACTTTTATTTTCAGCTTCTATTTCAAACACATCATAATAATCAGTAATATTTTCAATTACTCTTATATCATTTACTAATTGACCTAAATATTTATTATAATCCGTTTCTTCCATTAACCTTACACTTCTTTTAAAATCATCAATAGAACTTCTTGTAGTTCCTGTAAGTACTAATCCTTTTTCTAGAATTTTTCTTGTATTTATTGCAACATTATCTTCTGCAACTCCAGTTAAAACTATCCTTCCACCTATTTTTATAACATCAATAATCTGATTGATGGCATCCTTAGAACCCATTCCCCCTACACACTCAAAAGCTAAATCTACCTTCAAATCTTTTAGGGACGGTTCATTAATTTCATAAGTTTCATCACTTGGAAATTGTGCTAACTTGTCTTCATTTTTACCAACTGTTATAATTTTACTGTCCTTTGCCATAACCTTCAAAATACAAGTTAAAATATATCCAACTATACCATCACCCCATACGGCAATTACTTTATTGTCTATATTACAATTCATATCTTTGCATCTTCTTATAGCTGACATTCCAACAGAAGTTAATTCGGCAAAAACCGATTGAATCTCTTCTATGGTTTCATCTACAGGCACAAGATTACTAACTGGGAAACTCATATATTCACAAGAAAATCCATCTGTATTACTAGATGCAAACTTAGCTTTAGGACAATAATTTTCCCCTATTGAATTCCTAAATTCACATTTATCTATATTTCCTTCAATATTACAAATAGATTTTCCTTTTAAGTACTTACATTGTTGTTTGTTTAAATAACTGCATTCTGTTATATTGGGAACTAAAACAACCTTTTGTCCTTCTTTAAAAATATTTGTAGGATCTTTTATAATTTCTCCTACTGCTTCATGTATAAGCCTCATAGGATATTTTAAACCTAAAATTCTTTTATCTCTTTTCCCTAAAAAATATCTAAGGTCTGCTTTGCATACTGCTCCCATATTTATTTTTACTAAGGCATGGTTTTCTTTTAATTCAACACTTTCATAATATATTTCAAAAGTTTTAGGAGATACTATTTTAAATCCCTTACTAAACAATTATTTAACCTCTAATTTTCCTAATTTTATTACAGATTTTAGTATAAGTAGATCTTCAAAAGTAGTTACCTTAAAATTTAATTTATCTCCCTTAACCAAACTAACTTTATTACCTATTTTTAAGACTAACTGACAATCATCTGTAGCATTTAGATTGTTTTCTTTTTTAGCTTCCTCATGTGCTTTTTTAATTAAGGCGTATTCAAAACTTTGAGGAGTTTGTCCAAGATACAATTCACGTCTTACTGGTACCTCTTCTATAACACTACCATCTATACTTCTTATTATGGTATCTGTTGTTGGAATTACTGTATCTACAGCTTTGTTTATCTTTGCACTTTCAATATTTTCATTTATTATTCTTTGTGAAATTAATGGTCTTGCAGCATCATGGATTACAACTATATCCTGATTACTACAAAAATCACTTAACTGATTTATGCCATTATAAACTGACTCTTGTCTTGTATTTCCACCATCTACAATCCACTTAACTTTTGAAATTCCATATTTTCTAATCCAAATAGTTAAATCTTCTTTAAACTCATTCTTACAAATCACTGCTATGTAATCTATATTTGGATTAATATCAAAAGCTTCTATTGTATGAATAATTAATGGCTTACCATATATATCTATAAATTGCTTAGGAATATCGCTCCCCATTCTTGTACCACTACCACCAGCCAATATAATTGCAATATTCATTTTGCAATCACCACCTTAAACTATTATTGTTTATCTTTAAAGAAATGATTTATAAATCTTTTTGTTGATTTTCCATCTGTATATTCGCAAAATCTTTTAGAAAACTCTCTTATAAGTTCCTTATTATATGAACCTTCCATACTTTCTTGTATTTCATTTAATACTTCTTCTGATGTTCTTAACATTTTACCTGGTATAAATTCTTCATATCCAAAATAAAAATTTCTTAAGTTGTTTTTATATTTTTCATAATCATAAGCAAAAAATATAATCGGTTTATCTAACAATGAATATTCAAAAATAATAGATGAATAATCCGTAATTAAAATATCTGAAATTATCATAAGTTTATTTATATTAACCTTACTTACATCTATAATAAAATCTTCTAATCCTTTAGGAATTTCAAATTTATGTCTAATTATAGGATGTAATTTTAATAAAATAACTGAACCGTCCCCTAAGTTTTCTTTTAACAATTTAAGGTCTAGTTGCATGTTAAAATACTCTTTCTCATCATCTCTAAATGTAGGCGCATATAAAATTATGTTTTTTTTCTTTAGTTCTGTATGTACATTAAAAAATTCTTCTTTAACTGCTTCCATATGATTTGAATCAAATAAAATATCTGTTCTTGGTATTCCTAAAGATAGAATTTTAGTTTCTTCCACATTTAAAGCTTTACTATAGATTCCTTTTAATTCTTTTGAACTGACCAAAAGATAATCTATATTTTTTGAGTCTTTTATAAATCTTTCTCTTTCTTTTTCTGTCTTAGCAGAATCTATTCCAAATTTCTTAAATGCACCTAAAGCGTGCCAAGTATTAATCATAATTGTTCCTTTAGGTTTGGGTAAAAAATGATAATAATGATTGTTAGTAATCCAGTATTTTGATGTAGCTAAATAGTATAAGTGCTTAAGTGTTTTTGTTTTTACTATTTTAGTATTATTATCTTCTTGTATATCGATTCTCACACCACTATTTATAGGAATTATTATTTCTAATGGCATTTTTTCTTCTTTTATTTGTTTATATATATATAGTAAGTTTCCAAAGAATCCTTTACCATAATCACATTCTAAAATTATTCTGTTTTGTTTAGTTGGGAAAATAGATAAAATTTTAAATACAAAAGATGCTATAGCAAATATTATTTTTCTCATATTCCATTCTCCCTTACTTAAATTTTCTTTTTAAGAAGTTTTTAATCTTCTTAACCCATTCTACCTTTTCCATATTCAAAATAGGAAGTTCTTTTATATTAAATTCCTGTTTTGCAATCCATACATTAAACAATCTTTCACTTAAAAAACCATATATCCTTTTTTGATAATTATCATAAGAAGATATATCTATACTTCCTTCAAGTTTAAAAAGAATATGAAATAGCCACTCACAATATTTATCAAAATCATCTTTTTTCATTATAAACATATTATAAAGATGTAAGGTTCTTCCATTCATAACACTTTTAAAACTCTCCATGTATTCTGGATAATCTGTTTCTATTATTTTTTCTACCTTTTTTAAGTCCTCTATATGATGGGCATTTTTATAATGTGATTCTATGGTTTCTATATAGTAATTTCTTTTTTTAGGTAAAATAACATTATACTTAGACAGTAATTCTTCTATCTGACTTTTATTAAGAATTAAATCTAATTTATTATTGGTTTGTATTGCTCTTTTAAATATATTTTTCATGGTAAAATATCTTCTATAATGACATAAGCCAATATATTCACACTTTAAATTTTTATATGCCCAGTAAAGTCCTGTCAGTTCACAATAATTAGGATTCTTTATAGATATATTTTCTCCTGTATTATCTCCTATATATCCTAAATCTTGTTTTCCTTCTCGTCCCACATGAAGAGGAATGTATATATTCTCTTCAGGCATTTTATACTTTTTATGTGTTGCCACTAGTATTTTTACATCCATCACTGTAAAAACTCCTCTTTTACTTTATCTAGTGCCGCCTTTATAACATTGTGCATATCATAATACTTGTATTCCCCTAATCGGCCACCAAAAATAATATTCTTTTCTTTATTTGCAAGTTCTCTATATTTATTATATCTTTCTATGTTTTTCTTATCTAATACTGGGTAATATGGCTCATCGCCATGTTTCCATTCCATAGGATACTCTTTTGTTATTACTGTTTTATCGCCTTGTCCAAATTCAAAATGTTTATGCTCTATTATTCTTGTGTAAGGGGTATATCTATCTGTGTAATTTATAACGGCATTTCCTTGATAATTTTCTTCTTCTAACATTTCCGTTTCAAATCTTAAAGTTCTATATTCTAAAATTCCATACTTGTATTCAAAAAATTCATCTATCATACCTGTAAATACAATTTTATCACTAATATTATTTAATTCATCTTTATCTTTAAAATAATCTGTGTTAAGTCTTACTTCACACCCTTGCAATAACCTTTCGATTAAAAGAGTATACCCACCTTCAGGTATTCCCTGATATTTGTCATTGAAATAATTATTATCATAAGTATATCTAACTGGCAATCTTTTTATAATAAATGCAGGAAGTTCAGTACAGGCTCTTCCCCATTGCTTTTCCGTATATCCCTTTATAAGCTTTTCGTAAATATCCGTTCCCACAAGAGAAATAGCTTGTTCCTCTAGATTTTTTGGGGCTTTACCTTTAAGTATGCTTTTTTGTTCCTCAATTTTTTCTTTAGCTTCATTTGGAGTAACCACACCCCATAATTTATTAAATGTATTCATATTAAAAGGTAAATTATATAATTCACCTTTATAATTTGCTATTGGGGAATTAACAAAGGAATTAAAAGATACAAAATCATTTACATAGTCCCAAATTTCTTTATCACTTGTATGAAAAATATGTGCTCCATACTTATGTACATTAATTCCCTCTATAGATTCACAATATACATTTCCACCTATATGAGTCCTTTTGTCTATTACTAAACAACGTTTCCCTAATTTTGTAGCTTCATGTGCAAAAATTGACCCATAAAGTCCAGCCCCTACTATTAAATAATCGTATTTACTCATTTAAAAGTTCTCCTTCTACTTTTGAAAGTGTACTATCTTGCTCCATGTTTTTTAAATACTTCACTAAAAGTTTTAAAAATTATTTTTATATCTAACCCTAAACTTCTATGATCTATATAATACATGTCTAATTGAACCCTTTCTTCATATGTAGTATCACTTCTACCATTTACTTGCCAATATCCTGTAAGGCCTGGTTTTACAGTTAAAAGTTTCTTGCCATACTTTCCGTAAAGTTCTATTTCTTTTTCTATTATTGGTCTTGGCCCTACTATAGTTAAATCACCTTTTAATATATTTAAAAGCTGTGGTAACTCATCAAGACTTGTTTTTCTCAAAATATTACCTATCTTAGTTATTCTAGGATCATTTTCTAACTTAAAATTCTTTGAGAATTCTTCTTTTTGTTCAGGTGACAATTCATCTAATAATTTCTCCGCATTTGTAACCATAGTTCTAAATTTGTATATTTTTATTAATTCGCCATGATATCCTAATCTTTTATGAGCAAAAAACACCGGTCCTTTTGAACCTAACTTTACTAATATACCTAAGATTAAGAATACAGGGCTTAAAATAATAATACCAATTAAAGAACCAATTATATCTACTACTCTCTTAATAAAAAAATATATAAAACTCTTTTTAGGACATATTTCTACTTCTTCAGTTTCATCATTCAAATTTTCCGTCTTTAATTCTAGCATTGGTTCTCCCTCCTTATTTCTTATTGACTACCTAACACTAATTGGATTACCCAACAAAAGTTTTTCTAAATTTCTCTCTACAACTTCTTGTATAACTATATCAGGTTTAACATATTTTATTAATTCCGAATTAAAACTATATGATTTTTCATATATTGATTCACTAAAATGTTCTGACATAAATGGTATTAATGAATCAGTAAAAGAATCACCTAACATAATCATTTTATGTAAATGTTTTTTCGGATTAATCATAACCTTACCATTTACAATTCCATAGTTCTCTCTGGGTAATTGAATTGATGTTCTTATAGTCTTCGGACTTAACTTTATTTCTTTTTCACCATATTGATCTGGTAAACTTAACATATTGGCTAAATCTCCGCCACTTGGTACTTTATATTTATTTATTATATTAAATTTATCTAATCCTATAGGTTTTTCAACTTTAATTTTTTTACTTACTTCATCCATTATCTCCTTATATCCATAATAAGCACCATACTCATTCCAATGGGTATCTGTCTTCCAATATAAATTTGTTTCATTTGTTTTACTTATTAATGTCTTTCTAAGATCTAATATATCTATATTTGAATGTTCATTAAGATACTCTAACAATTGATCTAGTCTGGTCTTACATGATACTTTTCTATATTTTACATTATCATAATATTGAGGATATATACTTTCTTTATTTGGTGCAATAACTAAAATAAAAGGCATTCCTTTTTTAGCCAACCAATTCTTTCTGTTTTCCAAGTTAGTTTTTATTCTAAACAATTCCTGTTTAGTAAATTTGTCTATGCCCCTATATTGTCTTGTTAAATCTTTTCCATCCTCTTTAGCATAATATAACCAGTTATCTTTACCTATTAATACTTTTTCTACAGAAGATACATTAAAAAGTTCTTTATTTATTTTAGCATTCATATATATTAGTATATTTCTAAGTCCAAAACTATCATTGTAGTATGTTTCAAATGCTTTTATTCTATTTTCTATAATGCCTAAATTAATGTTTTCCTCCGCTATTGTAATATTTCGCTTTTCTGTATTGCTACCTATTTTTATTCCTATAAAGTTAACTAAACTAGGAATATATAATATTAGTATAAAGTTTATAATAAAAATTAATTTACATACATCTATATTAGTTTTTACTATACTGTTTACTAGCTTTAAAATTAATCCTGATATAATAAGATTTATACATATTATGGTTATCATTAAGCAATAATCCCTAGGATTATTTTTAATAATTTGACCTATATTATCTATTTCTATAAAGAACTTATTATTTTGAGGATAAATTACATATCCATCTCTTTCATGCTCTATTTTTTTTGCGTTATGGCAACACTTGTTTAAAATTTTCTCTAATTGAACCCCATTTAAAATTATTTTTTTAAATGGAGTCTTTAACTTTAATTCCTTAATATAAAACTTATAATTTGTATTCATAGGCTGAATTCTAAGTTTTTTAATTTTACTGCTACTTAATTTAAAAGGAAGTTCTCTGTACGAACAAAATAAGGTAGGACCAATATTAACACCCATTTTATCATCATATACTTCTTTTCCTATATCTGTATACATTATTCCTATTCCATTTATTCCTTCAAACTTTACTGTAATACTTCCTTTTGTAACCTTATCAAATACATTTCTATATAGCATAATTAATAAAACAAAAATCACCACATTAATTAGTACAAATGTTATAAATTTCTTTAGCTTATACACATCTAGTCTTATCATCTAATTTTCCTTAACTATTTAACACTAATTGGATTTTCATATAAAAGTTTATCTAAATTTCTCTCTACGGTTTCTTGAATAACTATATCTGGTTTACATTGTTTTACTAATTTATCATCAAAATTTTGAGACCATTCGTATACTGCTTCACTAAAATGTTCTGACATATATGGTCCTAATGCCACAGTAAATGAATCTCTAAACATCAATAATTT
Source organism: Hathewaya limosa (assembly GCF_030815255.1). Classification (NCBI taxonomy): domain Bacteria; kingdom Bacillati; phylum Bacillota; class Clostridia; order Eubacteriales; family Clostridiaceae; genus Hathewaya; species Hathewaya limosa. The sequence continues at coordinate 91,220 of NZ_JAUSWN010000008.1, read as the reverse complement.
AGGTAAAGACTTATTAGGATTTTTCATTACTGCCCCTCTTACCAAATCATACTTATGTTCTTCATAAGGGATAGATGTCCTTTTTATCTTAGGTTGTAACAGAATATGTTCCTCTCCATATTGGTTAGGTAAACTTAACATATTAGCCAAATCTCCTTCACCTGGAACTCTGTATTCTTTAACTATATTAAACTTATCTATAGTAAGTGGTCTAACATTTTTAATGTACTTTCCAACTTCTTTCATAATAGCTTCATAACCAAAGTATCCACCAAATTGATTCCAATGTGTATCAGTTTTATAATATAATCTTCCTTTAGATTTATTATCTAATAAAATCTTTCTTAGGTCTAGAACATCTATGTTAGAATTTTTATGTAAGTAATCCATAAGCTGATCTAATCTACTTTCATTACTTACCTTTTTATATTTTTCATTATTATAGTATTCTGGGTAAATAGTTTCTTTATCTGGTGCTATGACTAAAACAAAAGGTATTCCTTTCTTTTCAAGCCATGCTTTTCTCTGTTCTAGATTAGTTTTTATCTTTGATAATTCCTCTGGAGTAAACTTAGTTATTCCTCTATATTGTTTAGTTATATCTTTTCCATTATCTAATCCACAATATAGCCATCCTTCTTTTCCTAAAACAACCTTTTCAGTGGATGGAGTTTTAAAAAATTTAAAGTCAGATAAAGCTTCCAGCCTTATCATTAAATTTCTAAGACCAAAATGGTCATTATACATAGTTTCTACCTTTTTAATAGTTTTTTCAACCCCACTTATATTAGGGTCCAAATCTACCATCATACTTCCTCTTTGTTCTGTATTGTCTCCATCCTTCATTCCTGACACTAAAAATAAGTTAGGAATATATAGAATTAAAATAAATAATGCTATAAAAGCAAATTTTCTTGGTAATAATCCCTTGTATAATAAAAACTCATATAATTTTAATGTAGCTGCTGTTAAAATAATACTTGCAAAAGCTAAAAATAAAATTATAGAATAATTTAATTTAGCATTTTTTATGATTTCACCCATATTATCAGTATACATAAAAGCATCGACTTTTTTAGGATGTATAAATAAAACACCATCCTTAACTTCAACCTTTTGTATATCCTTTGACACATGAGTAAAAGTATCTTTTATTTTTTGAGCATCAAACTCTAATTGTTTAAAAGGTGTTTTGATTGTTAATCTTTTTACCTGTACTTCTTGACCTTTATAACCAAAATGAAGCTTTAATCCTCTTATTTTAGATGAATTCATTGCAAAAGGTATAGCTATAAATTCATTATCTGTTCTAACCATTTCACATCTAGCTGCCATATCGTCATTGTAAATAGTTATATTGTCATCTGTGTAGAATAAAGTAAATAGATTATCTTTTTTATAATTAACTACCATTTCTGCTTTTATAACATTTCCAAAAATGCCTTTATATAAAGTTACTACAAAAAGTAAAAATATTACGTTCAATATTATGAATCGCAACACTTTAAAAATTTTACTATTACAGTAGTTTTGCATATTCTCACCTCTTTTTAAAATCTAAAATATATAAATGGATTATACGTTGATCCTGCTAAAGCTATTAATGATACTATAAGCACTAAAATACATATTGTATTTGATATAAAATCATAAGTACGCTCATGTTTCTTTAATAGACCTTTTGCAAATGAGTTTATATATCTTAGTATAGGTGTGGAAAATACTATAGCAAGTATTAAAATAAATATAACCTTGTTATCTAAATATAATGCTGGATAATATACATTAGTAGATGCCTTAAATACAAACATTTTCTTTATATATGCAAAGGCATTTGTTAATGTATCTGCTCTAAAAATAACCCATCCTACTGTTACTACTAATAATGCATAAACATATCTGAATGGTTTTGGAACCTTTTTAAGTACTCCTCCAACTTTCGTTCTTTCCACTACTAAAAAAGCCCCATGATATGCTCCCCAAAAGATAAAATTCCAACTAGCTCCATGCCATAAACCAGAAAGTAAAAATACTATTATTTGATTTACATAACATCTAGCTACTCCTTTTCTATTTCCTCCTAGGGGTATGTACACATAATCTCTAAACCAATTTGTTAAGGATATATGCCATCTTTTCCAAAACTCTCTTATGGATTTAGATATGTATGGATAGTTAAAGTTCTCCAAAAAGTCAAATCCAAATATTTTCCCAAGCCCTATTGCCATATCTGAATACCCTGAAAAATCAAAGTATATTTGTAAGGTATAACAAATAGCACCAATCCATATTAATGATGTTGATATTTCTTTTGGAGTTATTGCAAAAATTTTATCTGCTATAAGTCCAATTTGATTTGCAATTAAAACTTTTTTAGCAAATCCCATTATAAATCTTTTTATTCCATAGCATACTTTATCTATAGTTATTTTTCTTTCTTTAATTTGTTCATCTATGTCATGATATCTAACTATAGGCCCTGCTATTAATTGTGGAAAAAATGATATGTATAATGCTAAATCGTATATACTTTTTTGTACCTCTACATCTCCCCTATATACATCTATTACATATGATAAACCTTGAAATGTAAAAAATGAAATTCCGATTGGTAAATGTATGGTTGCTAAATCTATTCCTTTAGATACTCCTGTTAATCCTATAAAAGAATTTATATTATCTACAATAAAGTTAGCATATTTAAAAAATATTAAAAGAGATAAGTTACAAACTACACTCCATATTACTATGTTTTTTTTCTTCTTACTATTTTCCCAATATTTATGTATCAAAATTCCAAAGTAATAATTTATACCTATAGATGCTAGCATTACTAATATATGTTTAGGTTCTCCCCAAGCATAAAACAATAAACTAGCTATTAATAATAGAGTATTTCTTTGATCTTTTCTTATTAAAAAATACAAAGTTACTACTAATGGTAAAAAAATAAACATAAATATAGTAGACGTGAAAACCATGCTTCCGCCTCCTTTTATCATTACTAAAAATTAATTATATGAATTATTTCTTATATATAACTTTTTAAAAGCTTCATATTTCCTTGTAATCTGTATTCACCTAGGGCTGCAGGTATTAATATACTTTCACACTTTTCTATACTCTCTTCTCTTGTTATATTATTCTCATCAGAAAAGATAATTTTCCCTTTACCATCTACACAAGTAAAAATATAGAATTTCTTTTTGTCACTACATTCCTTAAGTTCGTCTTTAATTTTATATAGTTGTAAATTTAGCACATCACTTTTTATACAGTTAAAAACTTTTGTTTCCTTTTCACCTTCACAACTTAACTCTAAATTTTCTTCTACATGGATTCTTTTAGGTTGAAGTGTGATGTCTATAACATCTAAGGCTTTCCTTATATGTAATTCTCTTCCTCTATTGTAGTCATATACTCTATAGGTTGTATCACTATTTTGTTGAACTTCTACTAAGAGAATACCTTTTCCTATAGCATGTACCAATCCAGCTTCAATAAAAAACATATCTCCACTTTGAACCTTTATTTTATTCATATATGCTTCTACATTCCCATTTTTGCAGCTTGTTACAAATTCTTCCTGGGTACAATTTTTAGTCCCTACAATTAGTTCTGCATCTTCTTCGGCATCTATTATATACCATGCCTCTACTTTGCCATTATCGCCTTCTACCTTTCTAGCATATTCACTATCTGGATGAACTTGAAGTGACAAATTCTCTTTGGAATTTATTAATTTTAGTAACAGGGGGAAATCTCTAGGTAGAAAATCTTTTTTTGTAATAAGTTCCCCAACGATTTTATCATCTGTCAATTTAACTAATTCCAACAAGGACATTCCTTTATACGCACCATTTGACACTATACTCATTCCATGTTTATGACAAGCTAAGTCCCAACTTTCACCTATGTGTCCTTTAGGCAAATTTTTTCTATAATCTTCTAATTTTCTTCCACCCCAAATTTTTTCATAATACAAATTTTTAAACTTTATTGGATATATATCATATATCATTAAACTTTTCGCTCCTATTCCTAGCCTTACACATTGCTCCCCTAACAAGTTTTACTTTTTTGTAGCATTTTGCTCTTATATTATATCAGATGTAATACAAACTATAAATATACTATTCTTATTCTTTTGTTGGTTTTTAGTTGTTATATATGGTTTTTATAGTCTATTTTATAGTTATATTATGTTTTTATAAAACCTAGTGTAAAACTTTTCATCATAAAAATACTATTTTTGAAAAATATCTACATTAATATATGTATTTAATTTCATACTTATTAATTTTACTTCTACTTTTATTCTTTATTCCCTCTATTATTGCATTTAATTGCTAGTTTTAATATTTATTTAAAGATTTGTATTCTATTTGTAACTTTTGTGCTATATATGACTTATTATGTTTACTATACGTATACTCTGCTTAACTTCATTATACATTCGTTCTTTATATGATATCATTTCTTTGTAATATAAATAATTTTTAAATTGCTATCTTACAAAATCATTCAAATGCAACAAAAGCCTCCAGTAACATGGAGGCTTTTTCAACATTGTAAGATGCCTTTTAAGAATACATCTTTTAACTTAATTAGATCTTCTAATTTAGTTGTTTATCATTATTTGTATTATTACAATTAGTACAGCATTTTAGAACTTCTTGTCTTTCTTGATTTTTTATTAAAACTCCTTTTTTACTTACAGAATAAGTTATTATTGCTAAACATACATTAGCTTCAGTATAACTTGTATTATAATCAGTACATTGAACTTCTACTCCTGTTATTATATTGGATTGAGTTATGACATTATCTCCAACATACACTACTGATTGAATATTTCTACTAGGTAGAACCCCTACCTTTGTACTAGTTTTCACTGAGCTACAACCTTGCATTTCATATATAATAGTATATGGCACAGTAAAACTATAACTTATAGTTTTAAAATTAAGTCCACAACTATTATTACTTATAGTTAAAGTTCCTTGCTTAATTACTGGATTAGCAAATATAATATTTTTAAATTTATATCCTGTAACTTGTGGTAATAACACATTTTCATATTTATAATATTTAGCACATTTCCCCAAGACATTATTGATATATAAACACTCTAATTTTTCTTGATTTTTTGTACTACTTGCATAAACCGTAAAAACACATTTACTTTCTATATTTTGTGAAGTTCTTATACTTAAATTTACCCACCCTTGTTCCAATTGCCCAACACTTAAAGGCGTGTTTTTATATTGAAGTACTGTATAGCTAAAAGTTAATTTAATATCTTGATTGGTTGCATTCTGTTCTAAAATTGTTGGATATATTATACCTCCTGGAATATTAGAAACTTGAACTTTATTTCCATTGATTTTTGAATCTTCTAAAATACATGATGGAGAATAAAAGGCTTCTAATTGTAAATCATAAACTGTTGTATTCTTAGTTATAGTTACGATAACCTCATAATTTATACTGTACATATTAGGATTTTTAAAATATTCCTTAGAACTATACTTTAAATCCACTAATACTTTTCCCCAATAAATACTACTATTAATTGTTATAAAATTATTAGTCCTAACTGCCCTAGCCGTAATATTAAATTGTATTGGATTACCTGTGTCAAGGTTATTATTTATTTTATAATTTAAAGTTATATACACACTTCTTCCATCACCTACTTCACTTAACGCTTGAAGTTGTGAATTCAAATTAGTATTAGCATATACTTCTTGTACAAAAACTCCATTTATAAAAATATTGTAATTCATTGGGATAGGATCTATTTCCAATATAAAACTTTGAATAGGATTAGATACATTCGTTAAAATATAAGTTATATTTCCCTTGCATCCCAAAACGCCATAAGAATTAGCTTTAGTACTAGTCACATAATTATTTTTACTTGGTACAAAACTAAATAAAGTATTTAAATTTTTTACCTTTACTATATTAGAATAAATATTATTAGAAACAGTACTTCCTGAGCTACTAATAATATTCTCTATAGCTTGATTTTGTATCACATTACTATTATTAAAATTTAAAATTTTAGCTGTATATATGGCTTGTATAGTACTTTGTGGTGCTAAAGAAGTTATTCCATTCCATTTTATAAGTCCTGTTTTTGCTAAATTTAAATCAATTTGTCCTATACTAATTTGTTGAATAGATAAAATTTCTAAATTAGAATTTAATGTATCTTCAACTTCGATATTATCTATTATATCATTACTATTATTTACAACTTCTATTTTATATTGAATAATATCATTAGTAGAAGCATATATAATACTTTCAGTAAAAGAATTTGATAAATTATAATTTCTTTGATACTTCTTTATAACAACCAAGTTATCTATAATATTTATATTTATATTACTTTGCTGTGGAACAACGGGCTGTGTTAATTGAGAATTTCTATACCACCCAACATAAGTCAAATTATTTTGGATATTATTAATATCAGTTTCCTCTTTCTTCTGTAGTATAGCAGTAATTGTAAAATTAAAATTAGTTTCACTACTACTTATTGCCATGTTTTCTATAGCCTCAAAACAAATCTTTTGTCCATTTACAGTAACACCTGTTGGTTTACCATTTACCATTGGCACTGTATCATTATCATAGTTTTGCCCTACTGGCAATACATCACAGACTTGTAAGTTATAAAAGCTAATCCCTTGTGGAATTTGTACATTTATTTTATACATTATCTTATTTCCAACTGTAGGACTCATAGGTGATGCTGTTTTAGTCACCCTAATATACGGATATTGTTCCTCTACTAAATTTCCTGCAACATTATATCTTTTTGTATTCTGTAAAGTTGCTGTAGCAAAATTAACGCTAACCAAATTTTTACACACATAAGCTGCTGGAACATTTTCTTGCATTTGAACTTTAAATGTTGCACTCAATATTTGTCCTATATATAAAATATCTATATCCCAATTAACTATATTATTAACAAGATTAAAGGTTAAATTCCCCTCTTTTACAATTACAGTATCTATATACTTTATATACTTATCTAAATCACAATTCACATTTAAATTATACGCTGGTGCAGATCCCAAATTCTCTATATTTATCCTAAAATTCAAAAATTCTAAAGGTTTTACTTCTAATTTTTCATCCAAGAATACATTTCCATTTTCTGAGAAACATTGCTGTAGTCCTATTGTTATATAAGGCTGAATAACATTTACTGTACAACTGGCTTCCACTTGTAAGTTACTGAGTTCAATAGCACTTGATGCCCAATTCATGGTAACAATATTTGTTTGTACTACCTCCCCTTTTTGTAACATACCTAATACCTCTGTTTGATTTACCATTACATTATATTTATAATTTAAAATTTTCTTTTCTTGTAAAGTATTCACTAAAGCTTGCTCCAATAATTTAGTTTTTTTTATATTTCTATTTTCTTCCGTAGCAAGCATAGTATTTGGAGTTATGTCATTTAAATATTGTTGTCCAAGAGGTAAAATGTCATTCACAATACAATTAAATAATTGCAAACCTTGTGGAATTAAAATTTGTAAATTATATGTGAGTACATTGCCAATTTCTATAGTTGAAGAACTTGGGACTAAATTTATCTTTACTATATCTGCAGGAACTATATATTCTAATATATTAGACTTTACTACCCCAAATTGTACTCCATATAAACTTGTAAGACTTGTACTATAATAACTAGATATATTATTCTGTACTATTTGTCCAGGTACTACTGGTCCTAATACTTTACATAAAAACGTTATTATAATAACTTCTCCACCATTTAATACTGGTATCATTCCATCTATTACAGAATTGCCAAGAGGTCTTACTAAAATAAAGTTTTCTGTTGGAACAACTCCACCAACACTTTCAATTTCTATACCAGTAATATTTTGAACCTTTATAGTGCTATTAAAATTATTATACACCTCTACATTATACATTGGACTAGTAGATTTATTAGTTATTTGTATTTGATAATAAACCTCCTCACCAACATTAGTTATAGTTAGTAAGTTAGTAGTTAAATTGTTCATTGTTAATCCTTGGGTAAACTGTAATTCTAATATCAAAGATGTAGATATCAAATAATTCTCTGTTGTAATGGGTGAACCACTAACTCCTTGAGCATTAACATCCCAATTTAAAGTACATTGTTGAGATAAAAAGCTTTGTTGATATTGGTTAGAACTACTAGGCTGCAATATTGTTATATCATAATAGCTAGTTAGAGTTAACCCCTCTTCTCCTCCACTTATTACATTACCTAACTTTATAACAACTTCCTGATCAGAAGCAGAAACAAGTACCCCATTACCCTTAAAACTATTAGGTGTATATTTCTCATTTCCTGTTAAGGTACTAGTAATCTTTGCATTATAAATAACTGTATTAGCTGGAATTTGTACTTCTATATAATAGGTTACTTGTTGTCCCACAATGACGGTAGTTGCCTGAACTTCAGTATAAGTAACTCCCACCTGAGATGAAGTATCTATAACTTCACTTTTAAAATACCCAGTTATTGTAGGTATATTTACTTCTATTCCTACAGAATTTGAGGCATTCTCCCCTTCCATACTACTTCCTTGAGCATTCGAAAAAGTACAATAAAAGGTATTAAAAAGTTGTGTCCCCTTTTTATAACTACTAGGTACAATACAATGTACAATAAGACTTTCTTGTTGCTTTATATTCATATTACCAACATGCCAACTTATATTATTATTACTTTCACTTATCCCATAAGGTTCTGCCCCTACGTATTGTAATGGTAAACTATCTGTAACAGAAACATTATAAGCAGTAGCATGACCATTATTATTAATTGTAAGTTGATAATCTATCTTATCACCTATATCAATATTACTTAATGGTTTTTGTGTAAATTGGGTTTGGCCCTTAGTTACATTTCGTTGAGATTTTATACAATTTATATTACTACCATTAATTCGTACAAGACAACTGGCTAAGGTAGTATTAATTAAATGAGTATCTGATGTGTTTAACCAAGTTACGTTACATACATTATCTTGTAATTGTGTATATGGTGCTGGGAACGGAAATGATGTAAGGTTTATTTCATAAGTATAAGTTATAGTTATTCCATTCCCTTTTCCACTTAATTCATTAGTAGGTTCAACATATTGTAAGATTCCTTCTTGGGTTACTATTGGAGTCCCTTTAGATGTTAGTGAAGATGTCCAAGATCCTTTTACATAACGATATCCTTCTACAAGTAAACATGAAACTTTTAAATTGTAAACAGTTATTCCTTTAGGTATATCTATATTAATTATATATTTTGTATTTTGTCCAAAGTACATAACACTTTCATTGCACTTATAAATAACATTTAAACCATTTATTATGATTAATAACTGGTTAGATTGGCAAGTAAACATACTAGAATTACTTAAACTAGAATAATAAACAGCTTGTGAAACACTAATATACTCATCATCTAGTGCTACTGTATTACTAACAGTTAAAGCATACTCATATTCCAAAACTTCACCAGGACTTATTTTAGGAATCATCCAAACAACATTTCCCGTTTCTCCAACGTTTGGAACCTTAGTGCTTCCTTCCATGGTTGCAGATACATTTCTATTAAATAAAAAACATGGCTGTAATGCGTCTGTTATAACAACATTAAAAGAAGGCGCACTTCCTTCACAACTTATAGTTACTTTATAGTTAACTACATCTCCTGCATTTACAAATATCTCATTTTCTGAATAACTATTATTAGCATTTCCTACCACAACTTGCTGTTTAAGAATACTTATCTTGGGAGTAGTAACCTCTAAATTACAAGTTGTAGAAGTTTTATTAGTTTGAATTCCACTATAACTATCTGCCTGCCAAGTCATATAACAATTATTTATTTTTTTCTTATAGTAAGGATACTGAAAATTTACAGTATCATCACTAACGCTAAATGTATAGACTATAGTTGTATTTTCCATGGCCTTGATGTATCCAGGACTTCCCCACTCTGTTACCTGTGGCATCTCTATTACTTGTTGGTTATTATCATTTGTACTTAAAACAGGTTCCTCCGATATAGGATTACTCGAATTTATAGTTTGAGTTAAATTACCTATATACTTTTGATCTAAGGGTAATACATCATATATCTTAAAAGCTGTAATCTCTGTACCTTTAACAATTTTAATAGTTATACTATACTGAAATTCACTTCCTACAACTATAGTTTTATTGCTCACATTTACATTAAAACTTGCTCCATTATTATTTATAACTAAAGAATTACTAATAAACTTTTCTACTTTTGTTGGAGGAATAGTATATTGACCTCTCACATAATTTTCAATATTTTGTATAAGTGATATATTCGGTAAGACTTGAGTTTGAAAAGTAAAAATTGCAACTTGTCCTATTTCTAAATTAGGAATATTCCATACAATCTCATTTTTACTACTATTAAATTGTTGATTGCCCAGATTAAGTGAAAAAGAAGAAGGTTCTATCTTAAACATAGTTAAAAGTCTATCCGCAGTAACTATATTAGTAGCCTCTGACTTTCCACTATTTATAACAACTATTCTATACTCAATAGTATCTCCTATATTAAAATCTATTTCGTTGGTTGTAAAATTTTCCTTATTAGTTACATTTCTTTGTTCATATTCTAAATTTATATAAGGAAGTTGAACATATATTGTAGCTGTATCTTTTACAGTTCCATTAAAAAAGACCTTGTCATTATTAGACCAATTAACATATATATTACTGATCTGTTGATCAACTGATTCATTATAAACATTTATTATAGGATTTTTAGGCAAGTTTGCATCTAATATCTTTGCCTTAAAAGAATATACACTTACAACTTCTTCATCACTAGCATCTATTATATCAATGTTTGGAAAAATAATTTTACCATTTGTAATTGTAGGATTAGAACTCAAATACGTTCCATTTAAACTAAATGTATTTTCTATTACCTCTTGTAACTCATAAGGATAATCTATATTTAACTGTATATTATATGCAATCACCCCTTGTGGAACTGTTATTTGAATTATATAAGTTATTATATCATTAACTTTACAAGTGACTGGAGATATTATACTTTCTAACATTAAATTTTTATTAATATTACTCATTTCTCTCTATGCTCCTTAACTGCTTACTTATTACAAATACTACAGCAATGTAGTATTTTTGCTCCTTTAGTTTCTTTAACTAACATAGATTTTTTTCCAACAGAATAAGTAACAATTCCTAAACAAGCTGTAAAAGAATTATTATTGTTAATACATAATTTTTTTATTATAGTTTCTGAAACAATTTGAATACTTTCGTTTATATACTCAGGCGTAAACACCATAACTTTAACATCTTGACTCGCCAGTATTCCTTCTCTAATAGTTGCTTCTATACTATTACATCCTTGATTTTCATACTCAATTGTATACGGAATAGTAAATTTATAGCTAACCTCAATAAAATTATTATCACAATTACTAGATATTATAGTCTTATCTTTAATAATTGGATTACTAAATAAAATATTCTTTACTTCAAACCCTTCTACATTAGGAATTGATATATCTGTATATTTAAAGTATTGTACACACTCTCCTTCAACATTATCTATATATATACAACTTATTTGTTCTCCTGTATTTTGATCACCAATATATTGTTGTAAAGTACATTTCATATCAATATTTGGTGAAGTTCTTATGCTTAATAATGCTAAAGATTGTTCCAATTCCCCAACCCCTATAGGAGTATTCTTGTATTGAAGTAAAGTATATCCATAATTTATTTGTAAAGAATCCTTTAGGGCATTAACCTCTGTTATAACAGGATATATTAATTTACCCTCTGCTACAGTAATATTTACTGAACTTCCATTTTGAGTAGCACTATCAAATATATATGAAGATGAATAATTTGTTTCTAATTGAAGATCATATATTTTAATACCTTTGCTAATATTTATTTGAACATTGTAATTTACACTATACATATTAGGGTTTAACTTATAATTACTTGAAGTATAAGTGGAATTCATAGAAATACTACCTAAATAAATATAATTATTAATTGTACTTACATAATAAGAAATTGTTGATGTAGTAATACTAACTGTAAATGTAATAGGATTTTGTGTTATTTTATAAACTTTAGGGACATTATAAATTAAAGATATATATACCCTACCCCCTGGTAATATATTATTTAATTCATTTAAACTACTATTAAAAGAAGTATTATTGTACACCTCTTTTACAAAAACTCCGTTTATTAAAATCGAATAATTAAAAGGCAATTCTGAAATTTGCAAACTTACATTTTGTGCTATAACAGATGTATTTGTATAAACATATGTTATTTTTCCTCTACATCCCAACACCCCATAAGATTGTGCTTGATTAAAATCTATATAATTAACTCTGCTTGGTTCAAAGTTAAATTGTGTTTTTAAATCTCTTAATTTAACTTTATTTGAATAAACATTATTAACAGCACTTGCTAGTCTATTACTTTGAAAACTTTCTATAGCCTCATTTATTATCGCACTTCCATTAAAACTTTGGATTTCTACTTCATAAATAAGTTTAATACTTTGCTGAGGTACTAAAGTGGAGTTATAATTCCATTTTATTATTCCTTCCTTTAATAATGTTTGATCTAAACTTCCTTCAGTTATACTAACTATGCTAATAAACTTTAACCTACTATCTATTGTGTCAGTAATTACTATATTACCAGTGTTATCCTTACTATTATTTGTAACAACTAACTGATACTGTATATCATCTCCTACTGAAGCATAAAGCACACTTTCTGTAAATATATCTTTATTCCCTACAATTCTTTGTTGTTTAGTTATATTTATCATATTATTATATACGTTTATATTTAAGTTATTCTCTTGTGGAACTGCTGCATTTGATGCTTTATTATCTAAGTCCCACTGAATATAAGCTAAATTATTTTGAATATTACCATTAGGTATATCTCCTACTCCGTTAACTCTAGCTGTAAAACTATAGCTATAAGTTTCAACACTTTCACTAGGTATACTATTTGAAATTGAATTAAAAGTAACTTCTTGTCCGTTTACTATAACATTTGTGGATCTTCCATTTAATGTTGGTAACTCTGCTTCATCATACTCCTGACCGACTGGTAATACGTCTCTTACCTTCAAGTTATAGCACACCACACCTATAGGTATTTTAACTAATAAATTATAATTTATCTTACTTCCTATAACTGCATTTGTTAAATTACCAGATTTGATAACTTGAATATTAGGTAATTGCTCTTTAAGGGAATTTCCATTATTGGAATCTGTTAATGCAGAATTTAAATTAGATGTTCTGTCTGTTTCATTAAAAGTATTTTCTAATATAACTCCAGCTGCCGCCCCATTTCTCACTTGTACTGTAAATATAGCTGTTATACTTTGTGTAGAACTTACCTGTGGTATGCTCCATAAAACCTGATTTGAAGAACTATCCAAAGTTATAGTTCCATTTTTTACTGAAATCTCATCAACATACTTAATAAATTGGCTCAAATTACAAGTTACTACTACATCATATGCTGTCCCAGATCCAAAATTTATAAGATTTAACCTAAAATTTAAATTATCCCCTACATTTACTCCTGCTTTGCTTTCATAAAATACTTTATCTGTTCCTACAATCTGTTGTTCACATGTCAATTTTAAAGCTGGCTTACTAACCATAACTGTACAAGTGGTATTTACATCTATAATTGATGGTGAATTAGGACTCTGTGCCCATTGAAGTATAACCTCATTTGTTTCCTCAACTGGTTCAAGTGATTGAGAACCTATATCTAATACTTCATTAATTTGAACTCCGTACGTATAATCTAAAATTTGTCCACCATTTTCAGTATTAATTAAACTTTTAGTAATAAGAACTACTTCTCCTGTAGTTGATGTACTACTAAAAGACTTTGGACTTATATCTTGTAAATACATTTGACCTAAAGGCAGGGAATCAAGTAAAGAACAATTATACATTTTCATACCTTGTGGAATAAACACTTGTAAGTTATATTTCAATTGACCTCCTACTTCAACTAACTCCGGCACTGGAATTAAGTTTAATTTAATAAGACTTGTAGGAATATAACATTCAACCTTATTTGATTTAATTAATCCATATAAAATTCCATTTGTTTGTTGTTCAGTACCATAATAAGTAGATATTTCATTTGTAAGACTTGTTCCAGGCACAACAGGTCCAACTAATTTAGTAATAAAAGTAATTGTTACTGTGCTATTTTTATTAATCACTGGTATATTACCATAAAACTGAAAACTACCTAATGGTTGTGTTAATATAAATGCTCCACTAGGAACAACACTTTCAATGCCTTGAACTAATATAGAATCCTGAAAATTATCATATATTGATATATCATACATTGGATAAGCTGTATTATTAATAACACTTAGTTCATAAAATATTTCTTGCCCTACATTACTTAACTCTAACATATTCTCACTTACACTACTTGAATTAAAACCATGTTTTAAAACTATCTGAGGCTTTAGCGATGTACTATATGCATAAGAATTTGCTGTTACACCACTTGCAGAAGGCCCTCCTTCATGAATATTCCAATTTAAAGTATTATATTGAAATAATGGATTTTGTATTATTTGCTCTTTACTGGATGTCGCCTCAGTAGCCTCTATATCGTATGAAAACTTAAAATTCTTTGGTCCTGTTACTACCTTTCCTAGACTTATAGTTAAACTATTATTGGTACTTGATATTAAAGTTCCATCTCCAGAAAAGGTAGAATCAACATAAACTTGTCCACTGCTTAGATTACAATTTACTTGTATATCATACAAAGTAGTACCTTGAGGAATTGTAACATCCACATAATATGGTATCTTTACTCCAACTATCATGGTTTCTGTCTGTCCTTGAGCATAAATTACACTTCCAGAAGGTGTAACCTCTAAATTTAAGAAATAAGAATTCATACTAGGAATATTATTCTCTATTGCTACATTATTAGATGGACCTCCAATAAGAAAATGATTTTCTTCTAAAGAAGGATTGTAACTAACATCAAAATTGTTTACCTTACTAGTTCCCTTTACATAATCTTTAGGAACTTGACAAGTTAAAATATACGTTACAGAATTATTAGGACTTAAATTTCCACCAAAACTAGTAAATTCAGTACTACTTTGTAAAGTTGGATTAGGTGCTGTAGAACTTACATAAGTTAGACTTAAATTATCTATTATAGCAACTGCATATCCTGTAGCTTTTCCATTATTAGTTATACTTAATTGATATTCTATTATATCTCCTGGGTTAACATTAGTAATAACATCCTTAGTAAAACTTGTTTGTCCTTGTGTTTTATTTCTTTGAGCCTTTTCACAAATTAAATTAGGTTGATTAACTTGTATATCTATATGACCAAGTGTAAATTTAAGATCATTACTATTAAGATCATTATCCCAATATACGTTACATAAGTTACTGGCTATTATATAGTAGGGACTTATAGCTTCAGGTAAATTTGTAACTGTTGTCGTATACGTATACGTAACAACTAAGGGTTCATTAGTTGCTTGTAATTCTATTGTTGGTTCGATGTATTCTAACATATTATCACTTAATTGCTTAGGATTAGAAGTTCCTTTAAGATTATTTAAGGAAGTCGTCCAAGAAGCATTATTATATGTCTCCATATAACTTAGCATACATAAAATCTTCATATTATATATAGTAATTCCTTTTGGTATTGTAATGATAATTGAATATTTTATAATATCATTAAAAACAACAATAGATTTACTTGGAGTATAGTTAAGTCCTACTCCCTTTATTATTAAAAGTAATTGATTAGATGTTTCACTTAATTGAATACCTCCATTACTTAACGTATTATATTTTGCAACTGAAGTATCTAAAAAGATTTCTTTTAACTTAACTAATTTACTAATTGTTACAGAATATATATATTCAGCACTCTTACTTGGTTCAAGATTACCTACATTCCATGTAATAGTTCCGTTACTACCTACTGTCGGAACTGAAACATTTCCTAGTGTAGGACTTGATACAGTAGATTGAAATAAAAAACAAGGTTGTAATTTACTTGTAACTACTATATTATAAGCAGTTGAAGTTCCATTATTGGACACTCTTAACTTGTAATTAATTGCATCTCCTATATCAGTTAATATTTCACTTTGAATATATTGGTTATTTATATTAGTTTGTAATTGTTGTTCTTTAAATAATACTAAATTAGGTTGATTGATAGTAATCGTACAATTCTCCTCATCTCCATATGTTTGGAGATTACTTCCTTCCCCTACACTCCAAGAGATATATCCTAAGTTAGTCACTTGTTGTATATAAGGATATGTTTGTACTTGATTTATTAATTCAGCTTGAAATTTATACACTATAGTATTAGATACAGTAGTATTTACTGATCCAGGCTTTCCCCATTTAGTAACTTGGGGTATTACAATTATCTGTTGGTTTGTATTATCTTGAGTTTCTAAACTTGGTGTTAAATTAATAACTGATTCGGTATTAATTTGTTGAGTTAAGGTTTTATCAACATATTGTTGATTAGGAGGAAGTAAATCATAAACTTTTAGATTTTTTACGTAAACATTAGGTGGAATTATAATTGTAAGAATATACCCTATATTACTTCCTAGTATATACTGATTAGAAGTTGATGTAACTGTAAAATTAGCTCCTTCACTATTACTAACAAGTGTGTTACTAGAAAACTTCTCTGTCTTAACTGCAGATTTAACATATGTGCCTGTAACATAACCTAATATTACTTGTGACATACTAACTACTGGCAAAACTTCCACCGTAAAATTCAAAATTTCTTGTTGTTTAGGTTGTAATGATGGTAAATTCCATATAATTTTATTGGAATTAGCTACTTGAAACTTACCCGATGTCACTACAAATGATTTATGATCTATTTTTAAAACATTTTCAACTAAGTCTGTAACAATAATATTGTTAGCTGATGCTAAACCGTTATTGCTAACTATTATTTCATATTTTATAACATCACCTATATTAAAATTTAATGCATTTCTTGTTAATTCACCATTTTGCATAGTATCTGCGTGTTTATAATCTATTACTATATACGGCAAACAAACATTTAATATTCCTGTACTATTACTTACATCATTTTCAACAATGTTTAAGTTGTTAGACCATTTTACTACTACTTGACTCTCTTGCACATCAACATATTGATATTCAAAGTTTATTACTGTTTCTTTAGGTAATTTTGCATCTATAACTTTAGCTTGAAATGTATACACTGTATTTATTTCTTCATCACTAGCATCTATTTGGGATATAGGAGAAAATTTTATTTGATTATTTTCTATAGTGGGTTGTACATTTAAGTTTATGTTATCTCGCATAAAACTTCCTAATATTATTTTTTGATCATTGGTTGGATAAACTACAGTGGTTTGTATATTGTATGCAACTACCCCTTCTGGTACTGTAATTTGAACCATGTAAGTTACAATATCACCTATATTACAAGTAACAGGAGATATTATAGTAGTCACATTTAATTGATCATTTATACTACTCATATTTTACTCCTTACATTTTTAATATTAATGAAAAAGGATAACTATTTGTTATCCCTTTTAACTTTCACTAATTTGAACAATTAGGACAACAATAAACAAAATCGCATTTTCCTAAATTATTTATTAAAGTCATAACCTTCCCTATAGAAAGGGTTGTAACTCCAATACAAGCTGTGGCTTCAGAAGTATTACTATTATAATTCATATTTTCTAATTCACTTTGTAATACTACATTATAATTACTACCTTCATTTTTAGGTGTATATAAAATTATACTTATACTTTTTTGTGGTAACGTTCCTGTTAATATTGTAGTATTAACTTCTGTACACTTAGTTTGAGTATATATAATTGTATATGGTATTTGAAAAGTATACTTTATTTCACTAAAGTTATCCTGACAAGTACTAGGTTCTATAGTTAAACTATCTTCTACAATAACAGGTGTTTCAAATTTAATATTTTTAAAATTATATCCATTAACTACAGGTATAGGTATATTAGGATAACACAAATACTGTGTACATTTTCCAAAAACTTTATCCACATATGCACAAGTTAATTTTTCTTGATTTGAATTTTGTAAAGTACTTGTTTCAAAAATACTTTTATTCTCAATATTTAACACTGTTCTTAAGCTTAAAATTGCATGATTTTGTTCTAAAGCGCCTATTGATAATGGCGTATTCTTATATTGCAACAAGTTATACGTATATTGAATGTTTACCTTTTCACTTGTAGCGTCAATTTCATTTTGTAATGGATATATAACTTCTCCACTTTCATTAGTTACATTAACTAAGTTATTATTTTCTGCTGCATTAACAAAAATACAGGATGGTGGATAGAATGCATCTAATTGTACATCATACAGCTTTATTCCTTGGGATATACTTAAATTTATTTCATATTGTATAGAGAATAATTTAGGGTTAACCGAATATTCTGATATATCATAAGAACTTGTTAAACTAACCTTTCCTAATATTAATGTACTATTAATTGAAATTATATCTTTAACCCCTACTGGATTAGCTGATATTAAAAAAGTAACTGAATCTTGCGTTATAGTATACCAACTAGGAATATTAAAAAATAAATTTATATTTATTGGTACAGATTGTACTACATTAGTTAATACCTCTGGAGTATTATTGTATTTTGTATTAGC
Organism: Hathewaya limosa; assembly: GCF_030815255.1. NCBI lineage: Bacteria > Bacillati > Bacillota > Clostridia > Eubacteriales > Clostridiaceae > Hathewaya > Hathewaya limosa. The sequence goes on along the minus strand of NZ_JAUSWN010000008.1, from coordinate 72,369 downwards.
TTGAACCTCCTGTACAAATATTCCATTTATATATAATTTATAAGAAAATGGCAATGGTGTTATTTGTATATTAAAAGAAGTTGGAGTTTTATATAAGCTTTCTAATACATATCCTATATTTCCATCACATCCAACGACTCCATAAGCTTGAGCCTGAGTATTGGATATAAAACTATTCTTAGCAGGTACAAAAATATATTGATTTTGTATCTGTTGTAATTCTAAAGGTTTAGTTTTCTTCATTTTAAATCTAATTCCTCCTCCTCAATTTGAAAAACACTAACTTTTTTTAATTCTTAATATAGCTTTCTTTGTTTAACTTATTCCACTCTTCTATATTATTAATACCTATATCTATAGTTCACTAAATCTTTTTTGTTAACAAACACTATTCTTAATTAAATTACTATTCTATATATTAATATTAAATTGCTATTGATAAGTTACGTAATTTATCTATATTTTTAATATTACTTAATTTGAGTATTATTTAAATTTCTATATAAAATAAAACATGTATATTTAAATTATTATTCGTTTAAATATACATGTTTTGCTAATTTATTTTAATAACTTAACTATTAATGTTATCACAATTTATACAACAATATGATAAGTTATTTTTTGTTAAATTATTTATCACTACATTATTTTTTGATATTGAAAATGTTATAATTCCTATACAAGAACAAAATTCTGACTTCACTTCATTTACTTCTATATTTTTTACTGTAGTTTCACATAAAATGTTATATGTCTCACCTTTATTATTAGGAGTATATAATATTATTTCTAAGTTTTTTGGTTCTAGTTCCCCTTTCCTCTCTTTTATTTCTACTGTAGAACAATTATATTGTTCATAAATAATGGTATATGGAACTACAAAACTATACTTAACTTTACTAAAATTCTCATCGCATTCACTTTTAGTAATACTTAGAGTATTTTCTATAATTTCAGGATTATTAAAAACTACTTCTTTAAAGTTATATCCTTTAACTTCTGGAATTGTTATATCCTTATATAAATAGTATTGAATACATTTTCCGAAAACTTTATCGACATATAAACATTCTATTTTTTCCATATTTATATTTTGAAAAATACTGCTTTGTAATATACACTTGTCCTGTACATTTTTAGCTGTTCTTAAGCTTAAGATAGTCAAATTTTCCTCCAATTCTCCTATACTTAACTGTGTCTTTTTATATTGAAGTACCGTATATGAATAATTTAATTGAACCGTTCCTCGGGTTGCATCCACTGTTTTCATAATTGGATAAATAATTTGACCATTTAATTGTATTACATCGATTGACCTACTACTATTTCTAGCACTCTCAAATATACATGATGGTGGATAATATGATTTTAATTCCATATCATAAATTTTTATGCCCTTACTTATATTAACCTCTATATAATATTGAAGAGCAAATAAATTTGGATTTTTAGGATATTCATTGACCTTATACGAAGTAATTAATTGTACTGTTCCTAATATAAGTTCACATTGAATAATTTTTTTATTTATACCTTGAATACTAACGTTAAAATCCACCTTACCATTTCCTATCACATAGGTATTAGGAATTTCATAAATTATTTCTATATTATTGGATCTTTCTGGTATTAATCCATTTAGTTGCATTGGATTTTCATCATATATTTTATTCGCATCAATCTCTTCAATAAAACTTCCATTAATAAATAATTTATATGAAAATGGTATTGAATCAATTTTTAGATTATACCCTTCCGACGTTCCATATCCATTTTTAAATATATATCCAATTTTGCCCTTAGCTCCTACGACTCCATAACCAAATGCTTCTGTATCAGAAGTATAATTATTCCTATTAGGTATAAATGTATATGAATCCCCTATTATATTAGTTTTAACTGTATTAGATATTCCACCTTCTATTTCAGATACACCCGTATTTACATTAAATGTGGATGTGGCCATATTTATTGCTTGTTCCTTTCTAGTTTCTATAACTTTAACTGAATATATTAATTCGCTACTTTGATTCGGTGCTAATTGTAAAATTCCATTCCAAGTTAGTATTTTTTCAATAGTTCCTGATGAACTTGTACTGTCATTTATACTAACCGTACCTTGAGATGCAGATACCACTTCATTAAACAGCATTTTATTACTTAACATATCTTTTATTTGTACCGAACTTGGCTTAACACGACCAATATTAGTCACAACAATTTTATATTCTATTTCTTGACCAGTATTAGCTTCTATTTCATTTTGTGTGAACTGACCACTTCCTTTGATTTTCTGAAATTTTTGTAGTTCGATTATATTCTCACCAGCCATTAAAGAAATTCCTGTAGAAATCGGTCCTACTGTATTTCTATTACCTGAATCTAATGCCCAACTAATATTAGCAGTATTAGTTTGAATATCTATTTGATCGTTTTCACTATCAATAACTTCTACCTTAGCTTTCACTTCATAGTTATATATTACATAATTTTCTAAGTTACTTTCATCTACTAATAACTTTATTGATTTCTCTAATCTTTCTCTATCATTACTGTTGGATAACCTTATAGTGCTATCCTTTACAGGAAAATTTACCACTTGTCCATTTATTGTCGGAACTATATTGGTTCCATCTAAAGAACAACTAATAAATCTTTGACCTATTGGAATAATATCTTGTACTTGTAAGTTATAAAATTTATCTCCACTAGGTACTTTTACCAATATATTGTAAGTTATTATTTCATCAACTTTAAATTGAGATTTATCACTTTTTATTTCAATAATTATATTTCTACTTTTTTGCCATAAGATATTGGTTTGTGAATTAGGAAGTTCTACTACTTGATTATCAGAACTAAAATATCTTGTAAAGAATTGAGTACTTATAGATTTACCAGCAACAATTCCATCATTAATGCTTATTTGTATAATTAAAGTTGCTATCTCTCCTACTTCTAACCTTTCAATTTTCCAATCAAATCTATTGCTTAAAGGATAATAAATTGTATTTCCTAGGCTAATTGAAACAGTTTTTTCAAATTTATAACTATCATCTAAAAATTCTTTACACACTATATTATAAGCCGTATAGCTTCCTATATTCTCTAAAACTATTTTAAACTCCATTATGTCTCCGGGCTTAATTATTATTTCTCCAACATCAAAAACTCCATTATACGTTACATTCCTTTGTAATTGAAAAGATCTTATTACAGCTCTCCTACCTTGAACTTCTACTTGTGACTCTATGGTATTCAGAGTTCCCCCTGCTGTTGTTGCCCAAGAAAAACTTGCTTTATTAGTCATAAATTCCTCAAAAGGTTTTGTATTTATTACATCCATTATTCTAGAATAAAATGAATAATTAAAAATTCCTATTTCATTTGAGGTATCTAACTCTGGTATTTCCTCAAAGGTAACTTTAGGTCCTGAATAACTTGGCATTATACCATTCCCATTTAATTGTGCATATCCAGAATATCTTTGTTTACTAGGCAAATTATCTATAACTTGAGCATTATATAATTTTATTCCCTTTGCAACTCTAAGTTTTAATAAATAATCTACATATCCCCCTATCCCCGCTTCTAAAGTTTCATAATCTTTATAAAACTGTATAGTATCTTGTGAAATTTGAATAGCTACTTCATTAGAATTTATAGGGCCATATACCCGATTTAATGTATCTTGCTGTAAACTATAACCGATATTAGCTAAACTGCTTGTTGTATTTCCAACTATATTAGGTCCTTTTAACATAGCTGAATACACAACAGTTATTATTCCATTTGCACTAACTGTGGGAATATATAAATTAAGATTAGATACTCCTAATAAATTATTATTATCTAAATAAAATGTATCTGTTCCGTGTACACTGTTCAATGATTGAATAGCTACATTACTAGGTGTTATATCTTTCAAAACAAGATTATATATTGGATAATTAAATGTATTATTTATTTCTAACTTGTAATAAATTCTATCTGTTGGTATTACCTCTAATACTGTATCAGCAAAATCAACATTATTTAAACTTTGGGTTTTGTTAATTGTTAATTGTACTGGAGTTACATATACACTAGCAATACTAGTCTGAGGATCTCCATTAGTTCCAGTACTATTAACATTCCAGCTTAAGGTAGCTGTACTTTGTTGAATACTTTGTGTTACAGTACCTACGTTTATAATCTTAGCACTAAAACTATACGTTATAGTTTTTTCTTGTGTTGTTGCATCTATTGTTCCCTCATTAGGAAAAGTTAATGTTGTCGTAGATGGAATATTCACTCCTCCAACGCTAGTTAAGGAATTGGACTTATATTCTTGATCACCATTTAATAAGTAATTTACTTGAACATTAAATGCTACACTTCCCCTTGGTACGGTTATAACAACTTTATAATTAATTGTATCTCCCGCAAACACACCTTTCCAATCATTAACAACATAGTTTGTTAAACTAGGATTTACGTATTCAAATCCTACTGAATTAGATTGTATAGGTGACAACTGAACTCCATTTGTAGTTACTCCTTGATAGTTTACACTGAAATTATTTATAACACTATCACCTTTAACATATCCACCCTTTACCGTAGCTTTTACCCCAGAATTTACAAGTGCAGTTTCACTAAGAAAAGGACGGTTTATAGTCACCTCTTGTCCTACCACCGTAACTCCACTATCACCTTCATTTTTAAATTGAAGATTGTCTGGTAGTTTATCTTTAATAACAAGGTTATTTGCTACTGCTTTACCTATATTAGTTATATAAAAGTGATATTCTATTTCATCTCCTACATTTACATTACTTATAGGTAATCTAGTAAAATTCGTTTGTAGTTGTGTAACATTTCTTTGTTCCTTTCCACAAATCAACATTGGTGAATTTACTGTTATACTTGTTGATGTAATAATAGGCATGTTCATTATTCCACCTGCTGAATTCGACCATGTTACATTACATATACTATTTTGATTTTGAACATACGGTGATGAAGTGTTACCTTTTATTATTAAGGCTTTAAACTTATATTCAACTATAAAATCAGTTGAACTAGAACTAATAGGACTTGTTGGCTCATTATATTCTATAATGTTATTTGAATTCAATACATTAGGTATACCAGGTGTTCCTAATGTAGATGTCCATGAACTAGCAACAAAGTTTTGGTTTGTATTTAATTTTTCTACTATTTTTAAGTTATAAACGGTTCTTCCCTTTGGTATAGTAACTTTTATTGTATATTCAACCTCTTCCCCTACAGTAAATGTATTTATAGCGGTTGTTTGCTCTAATTGTAATGCATTTATTTTAAATACTAAAATGTTACTATTTAACTTATATAAATTAATATTATCTACTGTAGAAGAATATTGACTGTTAAGGGAATTACTAACCAAATCTCCCATGGAAGTTGGGCTATTTACCTTTACCGAAAACTCGTAACTTACGGTATTACCTGCATTAATACTTGGAATATTCCATTGAACACTTCCTCCGAATTGTTGTGTTGGTGTATTTACATTACCCACAGTAGGAGTTGTTAAATTATTTATAAAACTTAATTTATCACTTAGAACATCCTGTATATCCAAATTTTTAGCTTCACAAGTACCTATTGAAAAAACTGTAATTTTGTATGCTATAGTATCTCCTATAGAAGCTACAACATTATTAGTAGTATATGTTGCACCTGCCCCGCCTACAGTTAAATTTTTCTGTTCTATTAAGATCTCCACCTTAGGAGAAAATACATTTATATCTATATTAGTTGTTTGTTGTTCATTAGACCCTGAAATTGAAGAAATCCATTCAATAAACGCTTGATTATTTTGAACCTGTAAATATGGGGTAACCGTTATACCCTTTATAATTTTAGCTGAAAAAGTATATACCACACTTGTCATATTATTCGATGCATCAATGCTATTATCTGGATTAATTATGGGACTAGGGAACTTTATCTTTTGCCCCAATCCTGTAGATGTTACCTCTGGTGTTACATTCTCTGGAGCATTGGACTCTATCTGTTTTGTTGCTTCTCCTGCATATTCTTGTGAATTAGGCAGTATATCATATATTGATACTTCATTTATTTTAGTTCCTTTGTAAACTTGCAATGTTATAGAATATTTTATTTTTTCTCCTATTCGACAATTAGTATTAGAACATGTAACGTTAAATTTCAAATTTTGTATATTAATAACAGCTTGATTACTATTTAAGGAAGTAAATTCTTTTCCAAATGTATTATTATTAGAATTAAAACTCATATTCACTTGATTTTGTATTTGTCCAAGTGCAGGTACCGATTTTCCTCCTTGTACAGTAAAATCTATAGAGATTATTTCTCCCGTCTCCATATTAGGAATATTCCATATTAAATTATTTCCTTCAAAACTTCCTTCACCTTTTGTACCCATTAAACTATTACTATTAACAACAAAACTATCAGAAATTGTATCATTTATAAGTACTTGATAAACTGGACAATTTCCCCTATTAGTTATACTAAGTCTATAACCTATAACGTCATTACCTATAAAATTTACTTCTTGACTGGTATAATCTATGTTTTGTGTTAAATTCTTTTGTAGTAACATTAAGGATATATTAGGCGTATTTACATATATATTTGTTTCCTTATTAATTTGTATTCCTGATGTTGCGGAACTTTCATTATCCCAAATAAGCTTACATGTATTTTTTTGAACATCTACATATTTATCATTTAAAGTAGCATCGATAATCCTAACTTGAAAAGAATAAGTTACCATTACAACTTCGCTTGTAGCATCAACAGTATCTATAACCGGTAATGTTAATACCCCATTTACAGGTGTTGGTTGATTTTTTATAGTTAATCCATTATATAAAATGCTATTTTCAATAAATGTTTGTTTATTATTTAAAAAAGTATCTTCTAACCTAATATTTTTTGCTATAATTCCTTTAGCTACAGTTATTTGTAATACATATGTTATAAGATCTCCTATTTTAGTAGATATAGGAGAGGCTATAATCATAAAGTTTAAATCTTCTTGTGTAATAACCTTATTAGCTAGATCTATATTAAACTTATTATTCTTATTACCTAAATCCATAATCTCACTCCTAAAAAATTATACCTTATATTATTATTATTATTTAAACTAAGTTAAGTTGACTAATTAATACTTATATTCTCATAAAAAAATGTAAGAAAATCACATGATTTTCTTACACTTTTTATTCGATAAATTGTCCTCTATACCAACTTTTATAATTATTGTAGAGTATCTAATAAAATCTTTCGTTTTGCTATTGCCGAAGTAATAATACCTATACAAACATTATAACTTGTCTTTTCATTATTAATTATTATATTGTCTACTATACTTTTAGAAATAATATTAAATGGTTCTTTAGAACTTTCAGGAGTATACAATATAACTTTTAAATCTTTTTGCGATAACTCTCCTGATATTTCTTTTATACTTGTCTTAGAACAATTGTATTGTACATAAATAATCTTATATGGAATAATAAACGTATATTGAATTTGGCTAAATTTAGTATCAATTTTATTAGGAATTATGCTTAAACTCTTTTCAATAATCTGAGGATCATTAAATACTACTTTTTCAAAAACATATCCTTCAACATTGGGAATTTTTATATCATTATAATCATAATATTTTTTACATCTTCCAAATACCTTATCTATATATAAACATTCTATTTTTGTACCATCACTTCTTTTATATGCATTGCTCTTTATAATATATTTCTGTTCTATATTTTTAGCCATTCTAAAGCTTATCATAGAATAACTATTTTTCAACTCTGCTATACTTAATGGTGTTGCCTTATATTGCAATACTGTATAACTATAATTTAGAATAACCTCTTTTTCTGTTGCATCTATAATAGATATATTGGGATATATTACTTCACCATTAAAACCACCCTTTTTTAATTCTTTTGTCAACGTAACTTCTTTAAAAATACATGATGGTGGATAAAAAGATTTTATTTCCAAATTATATACTTTTATCCCCTTACTTATATAAATTTCTATACTATATTTAATTGCAAATAAACGATTATCCTCTGGATATGATTCAATATTATACGAAGTAAGCAAATCAACTTGTCCTATTATTATTTTATTTTTTATGGTTGTTGGATCATTTCTCTCAGCTAAATTTATAGTCAAATCAAAATTAACCTCATTGCCAACAAAATTATATTCTTTAGGTATATTGTAGATTATTTCTATGAAATTTTTACTTTTAGGATATACATTGTTTAACATTGTAGGTGTTCCATTATAAATTGTATTTTCCATGACATCTTCAACAAACCTATTATTTATCACTAATTTATATCTAATAGGAAGAACTCCTATTGTTAAATTATAGGACGTTGGCACATCATAATTATTTTCTAAAACATATGCAAATTTACTCTCAGCTCCCAGGATAGTATAACTTATAGCTTGATTATAAGAAATATAATTATTTTCATTAGGTACAAAAGTATATCTTTCTCCTAATAATTTTATAAAAACTTTATTAGACAATTCTCCAAATACTCTTTCTCCCGTCAATGTTAAATAAAAACTTGGAAGAGCTGCATTAAAGATTTGTCCTGTATTTAATGATGTATTTCTAACTAAAAATATAGCCTCATGTGTTTCTCCAGGTAATAATTCATTAATTTCATTCCATACTACTGTATTATTGTTTTGTAATGCACATATCCCCTTAGTAACAGAAATTAATTCTACATATTCTAACCTATTATCTAAAACATCCTCTATACTTACTTTATACAACTTAATATTTAATATATTTTCAATTCTTATTTTGTACTCTATTAATTTTCCACTATTAATTTCTATAGGTTTATTTGTAAATTGTAAATCTCCGTTTCTTCTCTGAATCTTCTGTACTTTAATTGAGTTTTTACTAGGAACTAATATATTTACCAATACCTGATTAGAAGGCAATCCATTTAAAATACTACCAGTAGCTGTTACTGCAAAACTCTGTGTAGCACCATTAGTTATAGTCCCTGTAATACTTGAATTAGTCTTCACTATATATACTAATTGAGCTGTTTTATTTGGACCTAACTTATCCTTAAGATCCCATACTAGCTTATTATTATCTTGTTGCAATTCAGCTTGACCTTGACTAATTACTTTAATATTCTTAAATATTAAATCTTTCTCTAATATATCTTCAATTTTTATTTTATATACATCTATTGTTCCCATGTTAAGAATACTTAATTTATACTCTATCTCCTCACCATTACTAACATCTATATCAGTAGTTAAAAATTTCCCTACATTATTTATCCTTTGAAACTTAATTAATCTAATTAAGGTTTGATTTCCTACTAATATATTTGTGAAAACTTCATTGGATGGTGTTCCACTTATATTTGCTCCCGTAGCAGTTACAGCAAAACTGGATGTAGTTTGATTTGATATTCTATCTGCAACCGATGATACCCCTTTTACTACAAAAACTAACTCTATACTTTGATCTGGATTTAACTCTGTTATTCCATTCCATATTAAAACATTCTTCCCACCAATATTCTGTATTCCTGCCGCTCCTACTGTTGGTGTTGTATTACTTATATATTGAAATTTATCATTTAATATATCCTGTATTTCTATTTTGTAAGTTTTCATTGCTCCATTGGTAACTACTAACTTATATTCTATTTCTTCTTCACTACTAATTTCTATTTCATTTGTACTAAAATTACCGATTCCATTTATTCTTTGCAATTTCTGTACTTGTACTAAATTCGGATTTCCGACTAATATATTTGTGAAAACCTCATTAGATGGTGTTCTACCCAATTCATCTCCTCCAGAAGTAATTGCAAATTTAGAAATAGCTTGATTTGATATAGTAGCATTAGCTGTAGAAGTTGTATTTACTGTATAAACCAGTTCAGCTTTTTGTCCTGGATCCAACTCCACAATTCCTTCCCAAACTAATGTATTTTTACCTGTCACACTCTGTACATTTACTGTACCTTGGGTACTCGAATCAACCCCTACATATTGTAATTTATCATTTAATATATCTTCTATCTTAACATTATATGCTTTTATCTTACCTGTATTGGTAATAACTATATTATATTGTATTTCTTCTCCGCTAGTAACCTCTATATCATTAGTAGTAAAGTTTCCAGCAGTTTTTATCTTTTGAAGTTTTTCTATAAAAACTAGATTGTTAGTAGCCAGTACTTCTACAGTATCAGATATAGGGTTTACCAATTGTGTATTAGTTGCATCTAAACTCCAGTTAACATTAGCCGAATCCATTTGTATATCGGGAATTCCCTTAGACATATCAGCACTTTTTACTATAGCCTTTATTTGATAACTAAAAGTTCTTGCTTTAGCCTTAGATATAGTTGCAACACTTACAACCCCATTATTTCTATTTTTTAGATTTAACTCTTTTTTAGATATCTCTTCTCCTTCTTTTATTTCTTTTATATTGTCCCTATGACTATTTAGTCTACTAATTGGTATAACTGGAAATGTTATCAGCTGATTATTAACATCTGGACTTATAGAAATATCATTTAATGTGCTACTAACAAATTCTTGTCCTATAGGTAATATATTTTGCACTTTCAAATTATAAAATATCATTTGATTAGGAACAGTAATTACTACATTATACGTTACTATATCATTTACAAGAAAAGTAGATTTATTTGAGGTTAACTGAATACTTATAGGTGGATATCTCTGTTCAATAGCTTGAGTTGAAATTGATGGATTATTCTTGCCATAATATGTTGCACTAAGATTATTTGTTGAAACTCCAAATGCTGAAATCCCTCCTATAACTTCTACCTCGAAAATAGCTGTTGCCATTGTATTAGATGGTAAAATATCTATGGTCCAATTTACTGTATGATTACTTGAAGAATAAGACAAGGTACCTATACTAGTTGATATATATCTTAAATACTTAATGGAATTATTTAATATATCAGCACATTCAATAGTATATCCCTTTCCTGGACCTGAATTGATAACAACTAGTTTAAACTCTAATATATCCCCTGATTTTACACTAATTTGTTTAATATCAAATATTCCATTATCAGTTTTATTCCTCTGAAATTTTTGTATATTAATGTTAGGATTTTGAACTATAACAATACTACTAGAATTCATAGTAAACTTTGTACTAGATCCATTACTTAATCCCCAAGATAATTCTGCAATATTTTCTAATGACTTTTCAAAAGGATCTACATTCTCATCTGCACTAACATTAGAAGTATACGTATATTCTAATATAGTCTCATTATTTGCAGCATTTTCATTAATTAAGGGGAAAAACACCTTACCACTAGAAGCAGTAACTGATATCTGTGTACCATTTAAATAAGCTGGACCTACAAAAAACAATCCATTAGGATATTTATCTGAAACCTGCAAGTCATAAAGTTGTATTCCTTGTGGAACTTTCACAGTTACATTATATGGAACATTTGCATCCCAATAAGTTTCTGTATTTGTAGTTTCCTTAGTAAGTTCAATACCATACTGTGAGATTGTACTACTTAGTTCCATAGAATTTACTGGACCATATACAACTAAATTATATCTATCCAATAGTGTACTATAAGTTGCAGTTACCATACTACTTATTGTACTTCCTGCTACAACTATTCCATCTAAAATTGCTGTATATATTATTGTAATACTTGAACTTGCTGATAAAGTTTGTATAATAAATTCAAGTTTTGTTGAACCTATTATATTACCATTTCTAATTAGTACACCTTGAGACAAACCTATATTTTCCAAAGATTGCATAATCATATTAGGAGGTAACTGGTCTACTACCTCAACATTATACGCAGGATAAGCAGATGGGTTTTGTATTTCTAACTTATAATAAACTAATTCCTTTCTTTTAATAGTTATACTAGAACTTACAAAATTAGTTCCGTTCAAACTATGTGTTTTTACTAATCCTAACTTTACTGGAGTTAGATACTCATACATAAATCCATATTGTACAGTTATGGGATCACCCGGAGCCTTATTCCAATATAATTGTGTTTCTACCTCTTGTCTTTCTTGTCCAGTACTTGCTAATGAATTTACATTAACTTTAAAGTTATATGTTATAATTCTATCTTGTGTAGAACTATAAACTGTTCCTTCATTTGGAAAAGTTAGTGTGGAAGGAGATGGTGATATTGTAACTCCACCTGTACTAGTAAGAGAATTAGATACATAAGTCTGTCCTGTTGGTAGCGTTACACGCGCTATATAAAGATTGTATGCAGTTGTTCCCTTGCTAACTATTATTTTAAATTCATAATTAATAATATCTCCCTCTATATATGCTGGTAGTATTTTATTTCCATTCTCATCTACTAAAGACAGTAAAAATTCAGGTGCAACATAATTATATCCAATTCTATTTGATTCTATAGGTCCTAAAGTTATAGAACTTCCTGATGCCCCAACAAGATTTCCATAAAAATAATTGGGATCTGGATATGAGGGAAGAGCATTTATTCTAACTGTTATTTTAGCATTGGCTGTATCACCTACATTAATCGTTCCTGGATCCCATCCAACTCTTGACCCCGATATACCAACCCCTGGAGTTGAACTTCCTACATACGTAAGCCAACTTGGTAAATTATCCCCTGTAACTACTTTATAAGCATTTCCTGTACCATTATTAGTTATACTAAAAGATAATTCTAATTCATCTCCTATACTAGCATTATTTATTAAATCAGATGTAAAGGTTGATTGCCCCTTGGTTATATTTCTTTGTTCCTGGATACAAGTTAAATTAGGTCTATTTATTTTGATATTATTTATGAAACTTACGGGACCCATTATTGCTCCACCTGATGAATTCCTCCAGTTGGCATTTATTGTAGTAATTTGATTTTTTGAAGACTCTGTAAGGTCACTTACATATACGGTATTAGTTTGAAATGTATAAGTAATTATAAGATCCGATGATGCTGATGCACTTATTGGATTTCTAGATTCAATATATTGTATATCTGTATTTCCTAAACTCATACTTGGCGTTCCTGCATTTCCTAAACTTGAATACCAACTACCCACAGTATATGTTTGACCTAAATCTAATTGTATATCTAAAGTTAAATCATAAATTGTTTTACCTTTTGGAATAATAACTTTCATTGAATAGAGCACGCTATCTCCAATTGCTATAGAAGGTAGGGTTTTAGCTAAAAGATATATTCCTGTGGTATATATTTTTAGCGTATTACTAGATAAATTAAATACTTTTGTACTTACTGAATCAGTGGAATATTGTCCTACTACATTATTACTAAAGTTATCTGCTAAGGGAGCACTACTATTTACCTGAACTGAAAATTCATATACAGCGGTTGTTTCTGAATTTAAAAAATCAATATTCCACTGTAATGTTCCACCAGGAACCCCTGTTGGTTTAACTATAGTTCCCAAAGTAGGTTGCTTTATAGTATCAAGAAAATTTAAATTATTATTAAGAATATCTTGTAATTGTAGATTATATCCTCCCACCGCGCCCTTTGATTTTATGGTAATTTTATAATAAATTATATCCCCTATGGTTGCTGAAATATCTCCAGTTGTATATTTTTTAATACTTGTAAAATTCATTTGTTCCTGAGTTATGCTAATATCTGAACTTTTCAATTTAATAAGTACATTAGCATTAATTTCATTATTGATACTACTTCCTTCACTCCAATTAACACTAGATTTTATAGTCTGATCTTCTACATATGGATATACCTGTATTACATTTATAACCTTTGAACTAAAAATATATTTTATAGTTATATTCTGTTTTGATGCATCTATATTATTATTAGATCCTATAATTGGTTTAGGAAAAATTAATTGTTGTTCTGTAGCTGTTGAATTTATGCTAGGAACTACAACTTCGGGTAAATTATTATTGATTTGTTTTGTGGCACTTCCAGATATATACTCTTGTGAATTCGGTATAATGCTTTTTAATTGAGCATCATCTAAAACCGTACCTTTATAAACACTAAATATAACTGTATATTGAATCGTATCCTCTAGTAAGTCATTAGTCTTCGAAGATGTTATACTTAGATTTAAATTATTAATATTCAATGTTACTAAGTTACTAGTTCTAGGAGTTAGATTTTTACCAAACCCATTATTATTAGTACTATAAGTTACATTCGCTGTATTTTGTACATTATTTACTGCAGGTATACTGTTTCCACCTGTTACATTAAACCCTATTATTACTGATTCCCCTACTTCCAAAGTAGTAATATTCCATGTAAGCGTATTTCCTACAAAACTTCCTGTACCTTTAGTAGCATTTAAACTAACAGTATCTATACTTAGGTAATTAGAAATAATATCTGCAACTGTAACATTATACGCAACGTTCAACCCTGTATTAGTTACACTAATTTTATAGGTTAATGTATCCGTTGAAATAAAATTAATATCTTCAATTGTATTACCTGTAGCCTTAGTTACATTATTTTGAAACTTTCTTATTTGTATAAATGGCATTGTTACATTCACATTATTTTCCGAACTTACAACTATATTTGTAGCTCCTGTTGTATTATTATCCCATGTTACTTCTGCAGTATTTATTTGTTTGTCTATAAAATCCCCTGACTCTATTGCATTTACTATTCTAACATCAAATGAATATATTTCTGTTACTTCTTTAGTAGTAGCGTCAATAGTACTTACTACTGGAAATGTTAATACTCCTCTAGCTGGTATAGGTTCAACACCCATTGGTTGTCCATTTACCAAAATACTTCCTGCTATAAATTGTTGTTTTGTTTCTGGAAATGTATCTTTTAATTGAATGTTACCTGCTAACACCCCTTTTGGAATAGTTATTTGGATTATATATGTTATTGTATCTCCTATTTTAGGTGAAATTGGAGATACTAAAGTATCCAATGTTAAACTACTTCCTGGCTTAACCGCATTTCTATCTATTTCTATATTATTATTCATGTTTTTTATAAAGTCACTCCTTTAGCCTTACTTATATTATTACTATTAAAGGTTTACTATTTTTGATATTAAAGTACACTTATATAAAAATATATCCTTCTTAATAATAAAAAAGTACCAGAAAATAATATTAAACTTATCTTCTGATACTTAATAAATTACCATCTATACTTACTATTCTATGCCTAGTTATTTATACTATTACAATTTGGACAACAATATACTAACTCACTCTTACCTAATGTATTCATTAATACCATTTCCTTTGATATAGTTGAAGTTACTACACCTATACATGCACAAAATTCAGTTTGTATATTATTAATTATTACTTTATTAGTTACTACTTCAGATAAAACACTATATAAATTACCTTGATTTTTAGGTGTATATATTATTACTTCTAATTCTTGTTGTTTAAACTTTTCTTGAATTTCATTGGTTTTTATACTTGAACAGTTATACTGAGCATAAATAATTGTATATGGAATTACAAAGCTATATTTTATCCTACTAAAATCTTTATCGCATCCACTATTAGTGATACTCAAACTTCCTTGTATAATTTCCGGATTATTAAAAACTATATCCTTAAATACATAACCTGTAACCTCTGGAATTGATATATTTTCAAATTTATAGTATTTTATGCATTTACCAATTATTTTATTGACATATACACATTCCAACTTTTCATTTAGTCCTAGTGTACTACTATTTAAAATATATTTATCCTCTATATTCCTGGCTGTCCTTAAACCTAAAACAGCTTTATTTTTCTCTAACTCTCCTATACTTAATGGTGTTTTCTTATACTGACATACCATATAGGAATACTTTAATTGAACTGGTTGTTGCGTAGCATCTATCATGTCTATAAATGGATAATTTATTTTTCCTCTTAATTGATTTACATTAATAGATACTCCATTACTTTCGGCATTCATAAAAATACAAGATGGAGGATAAAAAGCTTCTAATTCTATATCATAAACTTTTATTCCTTTGCTTATATTAATATCTATATAATATTGAATAGTAAACAAACTTGGATTTTTAGGATATTCTCCAATATTATACGATGTCGTTAATTGAACTGTTCCTACGCTCAATTCATTATTAATAGTTTTAGGAATACCCTTACTTACGGCTTGTATGCTCACATTAAAGTTAATTGGATTGTTTATTACAATATAATTTTCGGGTATTTTATAAATTATCTCTATAATATTTAAATCGTTTGATAATAAGTTTAGACTATCATTTATATTTTCAAAATATAAGGTATTCTTATATATCTCTTCTATAAAAATATTATTAATAACTAAATAATAATCAAATGGTATAGGTTCTATCTTTAAATCATATAAAGAAGTATTATTTCCATTCTCTTTGAATATATATCCTATTTTCCCTTCTGCTCCTAATACACCATAACTTAATGCCTCCATATCTGAAATATAATTATTTTTACTAGGTATAAATGTAAAATTTTCTGTTACAACCGGTTGTAACACTGTGGCAAAAACTTCATTAGATAAAATACCTTGTATTGGTTTAGCTCCTTTTATTATACTAAAATTTGGCATAGCAGAATTAGTTATAGTTACATTAGATTTTGTATTGACTTTAGCTGTATATATTAACTCTTCTGATTTTGTTGGACTAATTTCAGTAATATCCGACCAAGTTAAAAGACTTTGATTAACTCCATTGCTTACTATTCCTTTACCCTGACTTACAGAAGATACATTTATAGAACTTAAATTATTATCTATTAAATCCTCTATTTTAGGTGTATATGCTGTAAGCTTTCCTATATTCGTAATTACAATTTTGTACTCTATGTCTTCTTCATTCAATATTTCAATATTGTCTTTTGTAAACTTATTTGTTCCTTTTATTCCTTGAAACTTTTCTACTTCAATTAAATTTTCACTTGTATTTATAGTAACTGTATCTGAAATAGGCCCTATTATATTTTTATTTAAGGGATCAGTGCTCCAAGTAACATTAGCCGAATTTGTTTGATTATCTACAGTACCATTTTGTATATTTGAAATATGAA
This sequence comes from Hathewaya limosa, assembly GCF_030815255.1. Taxonomy (NCBI): domain Bacteria; kingdom Bacillati; phylum Bacillota; class Clostridia; order Eubacteriales; family Clostridiaceae; genus Hathewaya; species Hathewaya limosa. The sequence goes on along the minus strand of NZ_JAUSWN010000008.1, from coordinate 55,232 downwards.
CTTTTGCTTTAATATTGTAATTATAATTTATATAATTATTTTCATCTTGTGCAAACTCATCTAGTATTCTTCCCTTTATAAGTGTGTTAGGTTCATAATTAATACTAGGAAAACTTAATAACTTTCCATTTTGATCAGGCGTTACAGGATTATTATTTAGTGTACTTTCTATAAAACTTTGTTCTACTGGTAATATATCAATCAGCTGTAAATTGTAAACTGTAGTTCCTTGTGGAATTTGAACTATTATATTGTAACTTATTATGGAATCTAAAATATAACTTGAATTATCTGCACTTATTTGAACTTTTATATCCACGTATTTTTGTCGAATTGAAGATGCTAAAATAGGTCCAACCACTATAGGATTAACTGTATTTGTATTATATCTTAAATTAACCATATTTGTAGTAATACCTGATGAAACCATACCTGAACTCATTTGCACTTCAATAATAGCAGTAGCTATCTCATCTGGTGCTAACAATGGTATATTCCATATAACATATCTATTGGATGAATTATAACTTACAGCCCCTACTGTACTGGAAATAGTTTTAGTAAATGCTGTATATTGATTTAATGTGTCTTGTATATTTAAGTTATACGCTGTGGCTGCTCCAGTATTTTGTACCTGCAACTTAAATTCCACTAAATCTCCTGATTTAACATTTATTTGTGCAACACCAAATACATCTTCTTGAGTTTTATTTCTTTGTTCTTGTGATATAGTAACATTCGCAGTTTTAACTGTTACACCACATTTATTACTTATACTTAAGGTTGTAGAAGATGTTTTACTCGTACTCCACAATAGACTTGCATTATTTTCCATATACTCTTCAAATGGTTGAGTATAAGTTGGTTCGATTGTTCTAGCATACAATGAATAATTTAGTATAACAGGATTATTTATTGCATTAATTTCTTCTATTTTATTTGAAATCAAATTTTGTCCATTTTCATTTAAAACTATAGAATTACCATTTAATTGGGCAATTCCTAAATAAACTTGTTTCCCTGGCAAAACATCTTGTAATTGAATGTTATATAAGCTTACTCCTGCTGGAATATTAACTTTTACTAAATACTCTATTTCTTCTCCTAAATTAATAGTATTACTAGACGATGTAACATCAATTTGTAGGCTTGCCTCTGAAACCATGATACTTACTTGATTAGATGTTATACTTCCATATACTACGTTTAAAGTAGATATATCAGTACTATAACTTATACTTGCTGAACTACCCATGCTATTACCTACTATACATGTTCCAATAAGATTAGACATATATACTATGCTAACGGTTTCACTTGGTTGTACTACTGATATTGTTCCTTTAAAACTAGAGTTTCCTACAAAATTATCATTCTCTAAAATAAATTCTCCAGTTAAATTTGCCTCTTTAAAGGATTGACCTACTATTCCACTCGGCATGCTATCTTGAATATTAATATTATAGATTGCAAATGTAGAGGTATTCTGTATTTCTAATTTATAATAAATATTTTGATTAATTTTTAAATCTATGGGGTTGCTTACAAAATTTATACCATCTAAGCTCTGACTTTTATTAATTGCTAATTTAATATTAGTTACGTATACCGATACCTTATCTCTTTCAACTGGTTGTGCTACACCTGTATTGTTTTGCCAACTTAAAGTGGCCTCACTTTCCTGCTTCTCTTGTGATACACCACTGACACCATTAGCCACAGCCTTAAATGTATATATTATTGTTTGGTCTGAAGCAGAAGCATTGATGGTTCCTTCATTTGGAAATACTAAATTTGGTGTATTACTTGGAACTCCTACTCCTCCATAGTTTTTTAAAGAATTTGGAACATAGGTTTGATTACTATTTAAGTTATAATTTACCTGAACATTATATACAGTACTACCTTTAGGCACCTGTATTACCACCCTATATTGAATAGTTGATCCACTAAATACCATGGCATTAATTTCCCCATTTTGACCCATAACATAGGTTGTAATATTAGGCGCAACATACAAAAATCCTACCTGTTTAGATTTTATAGGTTCTAAAACAACATTATTGTTACCATTATAGTTACTAGTAAAAAAATTAATAGAATTCGTACTTGCATTTATGGCTCCTGTTACATTTGTTTTTACATATATATTTGCCGATTTTCCTGCTTCAATTTTTGCAACCGTCCAAGTAACTTTTTGACCTGATGCGGTTATTTCTGGTATTGATTGATCAACAAATGATAAATATGAACTTAGATTATCTTCACTAATAACGTTATACGCTGTTCCTGTACCCATATTTCTAATATCTAAACTATAATCTATTTCATCTCCTGTTTGTACATTATTTAGTGGTATTGTATTGTAAACTGTTTCACCTTTACTAGTATTTTTTTGAAATTTTTGTAGGAAGAGCATTGGTCTGTTTACTTTTATTTGTTCCAACACTTCTACAGGGCCTTTTTTATTTCCACCTAATGAATTAGACCACATTACATTACAACAACTAACTTGGTTTTCTGTATATGGTGAAAACTCATTAGCATATATAACTTTAGTCCTAAAAGTATAACTAACTATTAAATCATTAGATCCCGTAGCTGCAATAGGATTAGTAGCCTCTATATATTTTATAGTAGTATTTGAATTTGTTATAACCGGAATACTACTTCCACCTAGGCTAGATGTCCAAGAAGAAGCTACGTAAGATTGTCCTGAGTCTAGGTTCTCTATTATACTAAGATCATAAACCTGTGTTCCTTTAGGAATAACTATATTTATAGTATATTGAACCTCATCCCCTATATTAGCTTCTGTGATATTCATTTGTTGTGTAACATTTAAATCTTTTATTTTTATATTTAAGGTATTACTAGATACATTAAATATTTTTCCTCCTAGGTGATCAATTGAATAATTTAATGATGCAACATTAGTAAAACTATCTCCTATTGGTGAAGTTTCACTAACCTTAACTGCAAACTCATAAATTACATTTGATCCTAATGTCATGTTAGGAATTTCACACTGAACTGTTCCACCTGGTCCTGGATTAGGTGATGTTATGACTCCACCAGTAGGTATGCTTATATTCTTCAAAAATGCCATATTATTATTTAACGTATCCCTAATCTGTAAATTATTAGCACCTACTATTCCTTGTATATTTAATGTAACTTTATAATAAACAGTATCCCCGATACTAGCTAGTATATCTTTTTCTGTATAACTTCCACTCTCTCCAACTAGTGTGAAATTTTTTTGTTCTATTAAAATATTAACCTGACAACCCTCCACTGTAACACTTGTGTTAGCAGTTGTTTCCTTATTACCCCCTCCGGCTATAGCATCTTCCCATTGAATACCAGCATTATTAAATTGTTGTTGAGTATACGGTGGTACTTGTGTTCCTGAATTACATTGTACCGTAAACACATATTGTACTGAAACAGAGTTTGTCGTTGCATTTATCCCATTATCTGGGCCTATTACAGGTTGTGGAAAATTTATTCTTTGTCCTACGACTTGTGGAGTTATACTTTCAGGAGGATTTGAATTAATTTGTTTTGTTACATCCCCTATAAATGTTTGTGTAGTTGGTAATACATCGTATATGCTAACATTATTTAGTGAAGATCCTTTTCCTACATTTAAATTTAATGTATATTTAAACGTATCTCCTATTTTTATAGTATTTATTGAAGGGTTTACTGCAAAAGTTATATTATTAATTCGTGTACTTACAGACGCTACATCAAGTGGGCCTACAATTTGTCCAAATCCATTATTATTAGAACTAAATTGTATATTTGCATTATTTTTTACTAGTTTCTCAACAGGCATATTGTTTCCCGCTGTTACATTAAAATCTATAAAAATCAAACTTCCTGCCTGTACACTGTCTATATTCCAAGTTATATTATTTCCACCGATTGAGCCTTGTCCTAATGTCCCGTTTAAAGTAGACTGATCTATTATAAATTCGTTTGGTACACTATCTAATAAAACAACATCATATGCAGTATTTTTCCCAACATTTTCTATGACTATTTTATATGCTAATGTATCTTTTGAATTAAAATTTATATATCCAGTAGTATATTCACTATTAGTAGTCAGGTTTTTTTGATATATTTCAACTTTTAAAAGTGGTACTTGAACATAAAGAGAATTTTCTTGTACTATTGAAATAACATTTGTAATATCTAAACTATCATTCCATAAAAGTTCACATTTATTTTTTTGAATATCTATAAACGTATCTGTTAAATTTCCCCTTGTTACTCTGATAGAAAATGAATATATTAAATTAACTTCATTTTGTGTTGCATCTATCGAGGATATAGTGGGAAAAGTTAATACACCGTCTATTGGAGTCGGTTCCGGTGTAATTGGTACACCATCCTTTAACACACTATTTTGTATAAAACTTTGTTTAGTCTTAGGAAATGTATCTATAACCCTAATATTATTTGCTATAATTCCTTTAGCTATAGTAATTTGTATTATATATGATACTATCTCTCCTACCTTTGTAGCCTCAGGTGAAGATAAAACTTGCATAGTTACTGGACTTTTAGATTTTAGTTCAACACTTGTGGTTAATGGACTTCCAGGGTATTGATAGGATTTATCTAATTGAGAGTATGGTTGAGTAAGTGTTACTTCATTCGCAAAAGTTGAACCTATGGATATATTACTATCAACTGTAACATCATAAGTTAAAGTTAATGTCTCTCCTGGTGAAAGCTTATTTATGACCATAATTAAATTTTGTCCTGAAATTATGGGATTCTGATAAGTACCATTTCCCTTAACTACTATACTTGAAGAATTATAAGTTAAACCTTGAGGTATTACCCCTGTCAATGTCATTTCAAATGCATCCGTTACGGTGTTATCTGCATTTTGTAAATTACTAACATTAATAGTATAGGTATAAAGTTCATTAGGCTTTATATTATTTACGTTAGGCCCTGTAACACTAGAGCTAATTTTAACATTTGGAGTGCCAAATTTAACATTTACAGCGTTTTGCAACATATAAGAACCTCTTGAACTATTTACTCCAATAAAATTACTCCAATTATACTTTTGACCTATAAAATTTAAACTTGTACTTACAGGAACACGAAATTTAACATTCCAATTATTATTTCCAGGAATAGTCTGTAAATTCCATTGTAAACCATTAAAATCTATACTTTGACTGCCTAATCCTGGCTTTGAAAAAGATCCTCCATAAATTACACCCGATGGTGTATTTACCATATTTTCCGGTAAGAAGTCCCTTACGAAAATATTTTTTTGTGTTGCATTTATACTATTTGCGTCATATAAAATGTTAAATTCTATTAGATCTCCTGGTGCTCCTACTGAAAAATTCTTAGCAGTTCCATCCTTATAATAATATCCTAATATTTGCTTGCTTAAGTTTGGTATTCCTACATATATATTACTTGAACTTATATCCTCAATATAAGAATTTTCACTATTATTTATTACTGCACCCATAGTAGCAGTATTACTTAACATATCACCTGAACTTACACTAGTTCTTGTATATGCACTTTTTGTAGTTGTTGAATACTTAATCACCTTGGTTACTCCAGTATTACCTCCATCTGTAGGGAATACCGTAGATAAATCCCACGTTAATCTAGTTACTCCACTTCCCACATCTATAACTATGGGTGTTTCCGTAGCATCATTATTGTACTGTTGACCGTCTTTTATATTATCAATTATTTGAAATTGATATAAGTTATTGCTACCTATGGATGTGTATTGATTTACCTTATATGATAAAGTAAATTTATTTTTAACCCCAACATCTGTTGATGTTGATAAAACACTTTTCTCTATTAAAAAATATTCTGCTATTACCGTAGTAAAACCTTCTACACTACCATCATTTCCCCGTAGTGTAGCTATACTGATGATTTCCTCTCCCTGTGGTATCTCTGTTCCTGAATTCTCTACACCATTTTCTGTACTTCTATTCCAAATTGCTGCTTCTATAGTTACTATATTGTTAGAACTTTTACTTAAGTTAATATTTTGCCATTTAAGTACTGTAGAATTATTTTCATTTGAAGGTTGCATTACTATAGGGGCTTTGAATTGATTTAAATCATCTCCACTAGCAGAAATAAATGTTAAATATCTTATCCCGTTACCTAATTGAAAATATATATCACAATTTTCATCCTTAACTGAGTTATTGTCTATAGTTATCTTATAATTATACTTCCATATAGGGTCCTGAAAATTAGGTGATAAAGTACCAGCTCCCTTAGGTACCTTTTTAGGCGAAGATATACTTATCTTATATGGTACTGGAATAAAACTACAGTTACTCGTTAATTGAAGTCTGTCATTCAAAGGATTACTACTTCCTTCAGCTATTGTATCTACTGTAGCATTTACTGTTACTCCTTGTATTGGATTATTAAATTGCACTACCTCTGAACTTTTCGCTGGATTTCTAAAATTATATAACCCTTTAATTGTTATTGTGTTATTATAACTTTGCTTAGGCTCCAAGTTACCCATATTAATCCAAATAACTTTTTGAGAATAATCATTTGTACTTATAGTGTTTGAATTTGATTGTTGTTGGGCAGAAACATATTCTACGCCATCAGGTAACTGTAATTCTATATGAAGATTATATACAGTATCTGTAATACTACTATTCATAAAACTCAAATTCAAATCTACATTTTTACCTATAACCCCTCTAATGGGATTAGGATTTATACTAACTAAAATATCACTAGAACTTACAGTCATAATTTTTCTCCTAAAAAATGCTTCTTATATTATTATTATTAATTAATTACAAGTAAGTTACCATAATCTATATTATTTTAACAAACTCTATATTATATCTTACAATTTATAACTTATTTTATGATATATTCCTTAGTAATAAATTTATTATAATTATATTCACTACATATTTAAACTTAGACACTTATTAGATGTTGTAACTTTAACCTATACTATGAATTTCACTCTATAGATATAAATTTTTAAAATAATATTTAACCAATAAAATCTATAAATTTTGCTAAAATTCATTGAATATTTAATGATCCTTAAATTTAATAAAAGAATGTTTTAATTTTATCTTAAATATTACTTGTAAATTAATAAAATAGTTAAAGTACTTATATTTTTATAATATATATTAGTAAATTACTCCAGAAAAAGATCCTTTATAACGCTATGAATTCATTTTATAACTCTTTATTAAAAATATTTTCTTTTAACGAATTAAAAATCTCCTATAAATAAATTTAAATGAAAGTTATTTATCCTTTAAATACTGTTGTATTACTACAAAATTATCTGTACACAAAAATAGTAACAGAATTAATGTTAGAACGAAAAAAATGTACGAATTAAAGAAACCGCATGTGAAACTCACATACGGTTTTCTAATTCTATTAATTGTTAGTTTTTACATTGTTACCGTAGAAGATAATGGTAATGATAACGTAATAATATTATTAATATCCAAATACTTCATTGTTGAAGGCGTAACTGCAGATGTGCTTCCAGGTCCACAAATATCATTAATTGCTAATTCATAATTTCCTGTAGCTGTTGTGCTTGGATTTATTTTTATTTGAATATTATCTTGATTTCCATTTTTACTTGCTAAAGTTGCAAGTGACTGACCTATTAAAGTTGATAACAACATACTAGTACCAGACAATGCTACGTTTCCTTTCACTAAGCTATAGCTTACAGAACTTTGAGGACCTCCTGAAGATCCTGATCCTGAATAAATATCAACTACAATTCCTGTTAAATCCTTATTTGATATTATACTTACGTCTTTATAAATAGTAGAAACTGAACTTAAAATTGAACTATAGTTAGTTGTGATTTGAATTCCACTTGGTATATTTGTTACAGTACTTGAAGTTACTAAATTAGTTGTAACACCTGTTCCTGCCGCACTTAATCCATTGGTTATTTGTCCCGAAGTATCTGCATAAATCATATTAGTAAAAGTTAAATCATATTTACTTGCAGATGGTATATTTGAAAGATATACTGCAACTCCTTGTGTTGTTGGATTACTAGCTAAATTTGAAAGCGCACTTCCATTAGTTACAACTGCCCCTGTTAAAGGATTGATAGAAGTAACTCCGGATTGAAGATTTGGACTTGCTTCAAACAATAACCCTACTTGGCCTGAATATGGTTGTGCTAAATCACTTTGTGTGCTATCTACATCTACTATAGACTGTAAACTATAATTTCCTGCTCCACTACTTGAAACAAAAGAATATACTACTGGTGCTACTAACCCTACAATCTGTAATTTAGTCTGATTACTTCCAGATAAGCTTGTAATTACTCCAGTTCCTCCTGGATAAATAGGCGTAGCCTCTGTATCATACCAATTTCCACCGTAATTTGTTTGAAGAACTGCTAAAGATTGATCATAAGCAGCCGTTCCATTATTTTTTATAGCATAGGTTGTAGATACATTTTGTCCATTAACTTGCGTATTAGACTTTATTATATTATAATTTCCAGAGGTTGTTTGTGTTTCATTTGTTGAGGAATTACTCAAGGTAATTTCTAGCACTGGTGCATATTGATTTATAGAATTATTAACACTTCCAATTGTAATGAAACCGTTAGTAAAACTTGGGGTTGTACTTTGTAATAATATACCATTGTTTGAAACTGTTCCATTTACCCAATTTTTAACTATATCTGTTACATTTCCTGTTACATACTGACTTGATCCATTTATAATAATAGTATCACTTGTACTTGTTGTTTGCATTGCTGTTGTCATATTCCAATCTATTAAGCTAGGATTAAAACTTGATCCTAAAGTACTAATACTCAAAGTAACTGGAGTTATTGATGGATTATAATTTACATATAATTTTAATTGAGCACTTTGAATAGTACTTGTTGTGGGAATTTGACTTAAATCAAAATATAAAAGAATTTCGCAACTTCCTGTAGAAGGCGCATTAGGAACATTGCTATTATTTCCAATATAAAGATATGGTGCTCCTTCATAATTTGTATATGGACTACCTTCATATACAAAACTATCATTTGTTACACTTATTGTTTGTATCAAGAGTGACCAGCTCCTAATTTAAATTTTGTAGAATTTTATCTATGATTCTACTACTTTATACTATGTTTTTATGTTCTTTTTTGATACTTATTTTATTATAAATATTTCTTACAGATACTAACTTATTACCTTTTTATAAAAACTTAATAAGACCATGTATTCAATTTCAAGCATGGTCTTATTTATTTTACATATTAATACTTAATTATTTAAGAAACAGAATTAGGCATTGATGCAAAAGGAAGATTTATGGTTATTATATTATTAAAATCTAAATATTTCATTTTGTTTTGAGGGGTTATTCCTGATACACTTCCTAATCCTGCCACATCATCAATAGATAGCTCATAACTTCCTGTAGCTGTTGTACTTGGATTTATTACTATTTGATAATTATCTTGTTTTCCGTTTAAAGCCCCTAAATTATTGAGTTGTTGGCCAGTAATCTGGGACAAATACATAAACTCACCTGTTAAAGATACATTACTTTTTAATAATTGATAGTTCAAACCACTTTGTGACCCACCTGAAGTTCCTTGAGCATAGTAAATATCTACATTAATACCATTTAATGGTTTATTAGAACTTATTATAGCATCCTTATAAATTGTAGTAACCCCTGTTAATATTGAACTATAGTTTGTTGTAATCTGTACACCTGTTGGTATATTAGTTACACTACTTAAATTTACTAAATTTGTTGTAATACCGCTGCCCACTGTACTTAATCCAGATGTTATCTGAGCTGAAGTAGCTGCATATATCATATTAGTAAAAGTTAAATTGTATTGTTGTGCTGAAGGGATATTTAATAGGGTAACTTCCATAGGCTGAGTTACAGGCGTAGTAGTTAAATTACCTCCGGAAAGAGATGCTCCTGTTGTAGTTACAACTCCATTAACCGGATTAACAGCTACACCAGCTTGCGCTGACCCTACTGTAGAATATAATATTCCTACCTGTTCATTATATGGTTCAGCTAAACCACCGGAACTACTAAAAACATCTAAAATAGGTTGCAAATTATAGTTTCCTGCTCCAGTATTTGAAACAAAGGAATATAATGTTGGGAATATAGTTCCTAAAAGCTCCAATCTACTTTGGGTATTACCAGCTAAACTTGTAAGCACTGCTGTTCCTCCTGGTAAAACTGGTGCTGCTTTAGTATCATACCAATTTCCTCCATAATTTAACTGAAGAACTGCTAAAGCTTTATCATATGCGTCTACACCTTTATTGCTTACAGCATAAGTGGTCGATACATTCTGACCATTAATTTGACTTGTTGAAGTTGTTATATCATAATCCCCTGTGCTTATTTCAGTTTGTGATGTTGAAGAGTTACTAAAGGTAATTTCTAGCACCGGTGCATATTGATTTATTGAATTATTAACACTTCCAATTGTAATGAAACCGTTAGTAAAACTTGGAGTTGAGCTTTGTAATAATATACCATTGTTTGCAACTGTTCCATTTACCCAATTTTTAACTATATCTGTTACATTTCCTGTTACATACTGACTTGATCCATTTATAATAATAGTATCACTTGTACTTGTTGTTTGCATTGCTGTTGTCATATTCCAATCTATTAAGCTAGGATTAAAACTAGATCCTAAAGTACTAATACTCAAAGTAACTGGAGTTATTGATGGATTATAATTGACATATAACTTTAATTGAGCACTTTGAATAGTACTTGTTGTGGGAATTTGACTTAAATCAAAATATAAAAGAACTTCGCAACTTCCTGTAGAAGGTGCATTAGAAACATTAGTATTATTTCCAATATAAAGATATGGTGCTCCTTCATAATTTGTATATGGACTACCTTCATATACAAAACTATCATTTGTTACACTTATTGTTTGTATCAAGAGTGACCAACTCCTATTTAGATTATAGATAATCTTGTTATCTATAGTTACAATGTATGTTTTTTATAGATTTTTTGACACAAAGTTATTTTTATTTCTTTAAAATAAAAGTGTAATAACCTTTTATTTTAGTTATTACACTCTCTCTAGTACATCTATCTTAATACAAATGTGCAATGTGCATGACTTGAATCTGTTGGAGATACACCATAGCTTTTGTATATATTGCCATCTAGAACTTTGCCAAGCTCATTCATTAATTCTTGCTGAGTTATTTTGAATCCTTTAAGCCTTACATAAAATTCAGTTTTTCTATTTTTCATTGCTTCTTTAACTGATTGTATAAGTTTCTCTTTACTTGTTACCTTTGGTACTTTTGTTCCATCATTCATAAATTCATCTACATCTAGATTATCATATGCATATTTAGTTCCATTAGCTGTTGGATAATTATTTTGTTCAAAATCACCTCTCATATGATCTATATTAAATACTACATCTGTTACATTGAAATATGCGTGACTTACTGGTGATACTACAACCTCTTTATCACTTCTTCCAACCCTATCAGAAACTGGATCATCCCATGTCGCATCCAAGTTATACCATTCATTATCTAACTTAACCATATTCCAAGCGTGTCCACCACCTTTACTTCCATTAGGGTTTCTTTTATATCCTGTGGCATATTTACACTCTACTCCTACTTCATTCAATAATAAATGCATTGCTTTTGCATAGCTTTCACATACACCTTTACCTAATACTAGAACACCATAAGCATTGTGATCTTCTAAATCTGAAGGTTGCTTTGCAAGTCCTGCCATATTATAATCTGCATGTTTAACTACATAGTCGTGTAATGCTAGTTCTTTTTCAACATCAGTCATTCCTGGTTTTATAACTTCACCGATGATTCTTTTAACAGCCTCTTCTGTAGCTTTCTTTTGTCTTTTTACTTCATCTGTATCTCTTCTATAATCAAACTTTACTGTCATTTTAACTTTACCGTCAACTACTGTTCCCCCACTTGTTGAAACTCCAGGTTTGCCATAATCTTCTCCACCCAATTCACCCATAATGTTATTATATTTATTAAAATTATATTTTGTATACTCTGAATAAGGCACAATCATTTCAAACTTTTCTTTTAATTGCTTTACAGCCTCTTTAACAGCTATATCAAAGTTTTCTGGTTTTTTAAACTCTATTGGCTTATCTTCTTTTAATAAATCAACTATTTCCTCAGTTCTTGTTTTTACTTTAGGTTTTTCTTGTGCCTTTACTATAGCTGTAAATTCTTTAGTTGATGTTTGTTCCTCTTTAGTAAATGTTGCAACTAATTTAACATTTCTATCTTGGCTATCTGAACTTGGTCTAGTAACTATTCCATCATTTTTTATTGTTGCTTCATCATTAGATGTCCATGAAATCTTAACTCCATTAGAGTCTTCTGTTGGTAATGTTAAATTGTCTTTTATGTTAGTTAAATCTCCAAGATTTATATTATTTTTTGCCTCTTCTATTAATCTATTATTTTCATCTTTAACTCTTTGCTTTTCTTGTTCTATTTTTGCAAGTCTTTCTTTTTCTGCTTGCTCTGCTTTTAGTTTTTCTTCTGCTTTTACTCTTGCTTCTTCTGCAAGTTTTGCTTGTTTTTCTTTTTCTACTCTAATCTTTTCTTCTTGTTGTTTTTTTAATACATCAGCTTTTTCTTGTGCTTCTCTTGCTTCTTGTTCTTTTTTTAATTGTGCTTGTCTTTCTACTTCAGCTTGTTTTTGTTTCTCTTCTTGTTCTCTCTTTAGCTGAACTTGTTTTTCTGCTTCTTGTTGTTGCTTTAATTTTTCAGCCTTAACTCTTTCCTCTGCTTCTTTTTGTAATTTTGCTTGTTTTTCTTTTTCTATTCTTTCAGCTTCTAATTTTTTATCCGCTTCTCTTTTTTCAAGTCTTTCTTTTTCTGCTTGCCCTGCTTTTAACTTTTCTTCTGCTTTTACTCTTGCTTCTTCTGAAAGTTTTGCTTGTTTTTCTTTTTCTACTCTAATCTTTTCTTCTTTTTGTTGTTTTTTTAATGCATCAGCTTTTTCTTGTGCTTCTCTTGCTTCTTGTTCTTTTTTTAATCGTGCTTGTCTTTCTGTTTCAGCTTGTTTTTGTTTTTCTTCTTGTTCTCTCTTTAGCTGAACTTGTTTTTCTGCTTCTTGTTGTTGCTTTAATTTTTCAGCCTTAACTCTTTCCTCTGCTTCTTTTTGTAATTTTGCTTGATTTTCTTTTTCTATTCTTTCAGCTTCTAATTTTTTATCCGCTTCTATTTTTTCAAGTCTTTCTTTTTCTGCTTGCCCTGCTTTTAACTTTTCTTCTGCTTTTACTCTTGTTTCTTCTGAAAGTTTTGCTTGTTTTTCTTTTTCTACTCTAATCTTTTCTTCTTCTTGTTGTTTTTTTAATGCATCAGCTTTTTCTTGTGCTTCTCTTGCTTCTTGTTCTTTTTTTAATCGTGCTTGTCTTTCTGTTTCAGCTTGTTTTTGTTTTTCTTCTTGTTCTCTCTTTAGTTGAGCTTGTCTTCCTATTTCTTGTTGTTTTAACTTTTCTGCCCTTACTATTTGCTCTGCTTCCTTTTGTTGTTTAGCTTTTTCTACTACTTCCTCTTTTTCAGGTTTTACTATCTCCTTATTATCATTGCTATATTCTTTTACTTTCTTTGATAACTTTTCTATATCAACACTATCTGTTGTTTTTACCCAATAGATTGCTGAATTAAATAATTTATTCTTATCAGCTTGAGAATTCTTTAATGTATCGACTAATTCTTCTGAATCAGAGCATGCCTTTATTTCCTCAATTTCTTTTTTATCTAACTTATTTTCAATTATTTCACAGTATTTATTAGTTAATTCTGTTGAACTAGTTATCTTTACAAAGATTTCATCACTATAAGTATCAACAAAATCTTTAACAGTATTATTAAACTTAACTTTGTTTAAATCACTTAATTCTTCTTCTATTATTACTAATTTATTTATATTTTCGGTATTTACTTCATTTACATTTCTAACTAATCTATTAATTTTTTCTTGTTGGACTTTATCTAAAACGGAAGACCATGTACTTCTATATTGTTCCTCTATTACATCCTTCACTAACCCTCTACCATTATTTATATCATTTTGCTTATTAGTACCTTCTGCCTTTTTTATACAATGAATTATTTGAACAAAAATTGGTTGTTGAACAGTATCTATTTGTTTTGAAAATTCACTAATAGCCCATCCATACTCTTTAGGAAGTTTATTAATGGCCTCTCTCGCCTCCTTTATAGATACTTGTGTTTTTTCATTTAAACTTTTTGTAGTAGCATCATAAGCACTTTTGTATATTTGATTTATGTCAATTAATGTATTATTGGTTTCACTTGCTAAAACCATAGAAGTAATATTTGTAGCTAATGCTGCTGCTATTAATGTACTTAAAAATCTCTTTTTCATCTTTATTTTCTCTCCTTATATACAATAACTATATACTAGTTAACTTTTTCTATATGTTCTTGTAAAATAATATATTTTACATATGTTATCGTTATTTTTTTAAATAAACTATATATCAACTATAATGAAAATTTAATTTTAACTAAAAAAATAACTTGAATCTTTGTTAATATTTAAATATAATTAACAATTATAATTCAAGTTATATTATAAGTTCTAAATTAATATATACGTTATTTTATTTTTATATAAAACCTTCTCATAAATTCCTCTTTCCATAAGTGAATTAACCCTTATAACATTCTGAACTCTTTTTAAATCCTTTGCATCAAATAAAACAGATTTAGTACATCCTATGGAAAGTTTATATGGAGTTGCTATAATTTCTGAAGGTATATTTAACTCTAATAGTCTACTGTGTAAAAAAGCTGTATGCGAATATGACGCCAAAACTGCTATATATTTTTCATCGTTCATTGACCTCGTTCTCCTCAGATTAGTTTTTTATTTATTAAATATTCTTTCAAAAACACTTCTACTTTTTAACTGTTCTTCACGTAATAGATTTTTCTGTTCCTCTATCTTTTCTTTATACTCTCTCATTCTTATAGAATTGAGTTCTATAGTAGCATTTAATTCCTTTTTTAAGTCTAAAACCTTCTTCTGTAACTCACAAATATTATTCTCAAAAGAATTCTTAAACTTTTCACTTTCTCTTAATTTATCTATTAAAACTTTATCTTCCTTAGCTTTCTCTTCTAATATATGATTCTTATTTGTTAATTGTTCTATATTCAAATTAAGACTACTTACTATTTCTTTATATTTCTTTAAATTCTTTTCATTATCTATATTTTCCTCGGTAAAGTTTCTCATACTATTAGACATCTCAGCATATTCTCTAGATACATTACTAAGTTGTATTTCTAAATCTGATATATTCTGATCTGAATCATGCTTTAACTTGATCATTTCTTTTTTTAAGTGCTGATTATCTTCTATTAATTGTTTCTTTTCTTTACATAATTTTTCTTTCTCTTTCACTAACTTTGATACATTTTGTTCATATGCTTTTTTTAAAGTTTCACTAGAATTCTCTTCAGATTTATTTACTATATTTTTTAGTTCTTCTTGTTTTCTTTCTAACTCCTTTTGCAAATTTTGTAAATTAAATTTTAACTTTGATATTACATCTCGCTCTCTTCTTCTTTCTACACCTAAAATATTAAATACATTACTACTATAATCAAATATATCTTGTCTATTAATACCATTCAATATTAATAATTCATGTATATCAATAAAACCTACCTTATCATTTACTTTATTTAATAAAGCTTTATATCTGTCTACTACTCCATTTTGTTTTTGCTCATTTACATTACATATTGCTATTTGTCCATTAAATTCGTCTATTATATACGTATATATAGGCTTGTTATTTTCAATACATGATGTAACTATATTCTTATTATTTTTATTCCAAGTTAAATAAAATTTATTATTACTTTTAAGAAAATATATGTTATCAAGTTTTTCTGTATCATAATAAGTTTTCTCTTCAAGGACTTCCAGAGTTTTATTTTTTATAACTAATATTTTTAATATATTAATTGAATAATTACTATATATTATTCCTAAACATATATTATCATAATATTTTACTACGTCCATTTCTTTTATACTTCCAGAAACCGATATAAGTTTTTTACTATCTCCCCATGTATTATCTTTAAAGTTTCTGTAACTTATAATTTCCTTACTATCTTCAACAAAGCTATAAAATACCGTTGCATTATCTTTTTCTAACATTAAATGATAATTTGTTTTTTTATTGTTAAATACCTTACATATAATATTACTCTCAACTTTTCCTTCCCTGTAAACATAGTGCATAACTATATCTTTATTTATATCTTCTTGACTTTTTAAAACAGCTACTACATTTATACTATTATTTAATATAAACATTTTAGTTTCGGAAATATCAAAACCTCCATTTTCACTACAATACAGACTTCCTACATTAATTTCTCCTTCATTAAAAAAAGCACATTCTAGTTCCTCATTTTTTTTAAATAAAACATATATCTTATCTGATGATTCTAAAAAAACTTCAAACTCTACTACATTAGGCGACATGATTTCTTTATGAAGTACCTCAGGTTTATTATTTTTTTTATCTATAACTTTATAATAAAGATTATTTAGCTTATCTGTAAAAAAATAATAATCTTTATCTTTTTGAATTACATTCTTTATAGTAATTTCTCTCATATATTTCACCATCTTTATTATTTATCCATAAATTATATTACTTAAAACAAAAAAATATGATTTTATCGAACCAAATTTACAATAAATCATATTATATTATTAGATAATTTTTAAATTATTTTTTTAAATTATTTAAGGAGGATGATATTATGGCTTTAATGCCACTTAATCAAATCAATTGCCCTATAGATATAACTGACTTTCCCCAATATACTGGGTTTGAACAATATCAACAAATAGTAGCTATTCAAGTACCTCTTGTTTATGATCAAGTTATACAAAAGAAATGTTTAATGGATAAAAATGATCCTAGACTTAAAATACAACCGCCAATATGTCCACCGAATCAGTCTACTATTCCCGGACTTAATGGTGTTATATCAAATGTTCCAGTTAATACACCTTTAAATTTCCGTGAGTTTAGAAACTTTCAAGCTTCTATAACTAATGTATCTGCAACTCAAATATCACCTACTCAAAAACTTGTAACTGTAACCTATAATATACAATTTATTGCAGATATTTTACAAGGAAATACTAATGTTTCTATACCTGTTACATTATCTGGATTAACAGAATCAGTAACATTAAATTGCCCTGAATCTCAGTCTCAAATTTCTGTATCTACTGGTGGATCAAACAGTACCTCTGAAAGTCAACCAATATTTAAATTAGAAATATTGCCTGATTTAACTAACTCATCAGCTTATTTCTCTACAACACCTTCTGGTTCATCACAAAAGGTTGATGTCACAGTATATTTCACATTATGCTATACGTTAATTACAAAATGTGAATTAAATGTACAAATGCTAGTTCCATTTTATGGTTTCTTCGAAAATGGAAGAAATTCAACTACGCCTCCTACACAAATATGTCCTTGTACTAAATGTATAAATAGTACAAATACTAGTGACTTATATCCACCAATTAATTTTTCAATATTTAATTGTGTAGGTTCCTCTGGAAGTAGTACTCCACCTAGCTCAACACCTCCTACAAGTACACCTCCTAATACAGGTAATACTCCCGGAGGAACACCAACACCAACACCTGCACCTACTGGTTCTTCATCAGAAATCATACCAGTTCGTTAAATGTAATTTATTTAAAATGCCTACAAAGAAGATTTTTTCTTTGTAGGCATTTTTTATAGCAAAACTACAATATTTTTTTATTTAATAAAGATCTATGATGTAAACTCTTCCTCATATATATCTTTAATCGCTTCTACGACTTTTTCAATCTCCTTGAAATCATTAAAATATCCGGGACTTATTCTAACAGTTCCCATCCGTTCTGTTTTTAAATATTTATGAATCATTCCTGCACAATGAAATCCAGTTCTTACAGCTATTCCTCTTTTATTTAAAAAATATCCTACATCTGATGGATCCAAATAATCTATATTAATTGAAAGAACTCCTGCTCTTGGTGCTTTTAATTTACCATATATTTTAACATAGTGAAGTTTATTTAATTCTTCAATTAAATAATGCATAAGTTTCTCTTCTTTTTTATAAATTTTTTCTATTCCTTCATTTTTTAAAAACTTTATTCCCTCACATAACCCTGCAATTGAAGGTACATTCATGGTGCCACTTTCTAATATATCTGGGAAAAAACTAGGTTGATTTAAATCTAGAGATTTACTTCCTGTTCCACCAAACTTAATCGGTCTTATTTCATCTTGAATTTTAGGATCTATATAAAGTCCTCCTACCCCTTGTGGTCCTAATAATCCTTTATGCCCAGGGAAAGCAAGTATATTTATACTATTTTTTTTTACATCTATATTTAATTTTCCTGCACTTTGAGATGCATCTACCATAAATATTAATCCTTTTTCTTTACATAATTCGCCTATAGAATGTATATTTTGTATAGTACCTAACACATTAGATACATGATTTATTATTATCATTTTTGTACTTTTTTTTAAGCTACTTTTTATATCAACTAAATTAAGTTCTCCTTCATGATTTATAGGAACTATGGTTGTTTCTACTCCTTTTGACTCTAAATATTTAAGTGGTCGTAATACCGAATTATGCTCCAAAGCTGTTGTAATTACATGATCTCCTGATCTCAATATTCCTATTATAGCTTCATTCAATCCTTCCGTAGCATTAGTTGTAAAAACAACATTCATAGGACTATTTATATTAAATAATTCACTTATAAGTTCCCTACATTCCGATACTTTATCTCCTGCTAAATTTGCAATTTCATAACTTCCTCTTCCTGGATTTCCTGCATAATGATCTATACACTTTTTTACCTCTTCACCTACAGCAACGGGCTTAGGAAAACTTGTTGCCGCATTATCTAAATATATCATTAAAAAATTCCACCTTCTTATAAAAATACTTATAATATATATTATTAAATAAAAATTTATTGGCTACAAAAAAAGCAACCTACAGAATGAACTACATCTGTAAGTTACTTGTACTTATATATTATTAAAATTTAATTCTATTTATTAATAACTTTTTCAACTTCTTTTTCAACATCTTGCCAGCCTAGCACTCTAGTCATATTATTAATTAGTGGATACCTATTATAATTAGTATCTAACATTAACACTTTAATTCCTTCTTTTGCCAAAAACACAGAATTTCTATATCTATCTTCTACAAATATATCACATTTTAGTTCCTTAGCCTGTTCAGATTTATTATGATGTCCCATCATATATACTGGTACTTTAGGTAACCCATTTTCATAAAGCCACTTTTCAGTAACTTGTCTATATTTATCAGGTCTTGCAGTTATATAATATATATTATGCTCTTTAGCAAGTTTATTTAAAACTTGTACAGCAAAATCTCTAGGTATATTATCTGAATGAATTTGTTCTCCTAATTCGTCGTAAAATTCATTATATGTTTCATCATCAATATTTAATATCCTACAAATATCAAATTTAACTATATCCTCTGATTTTAAATTTGTATGAAAGTATGGATTAACATATTTTAACCAATAGTAAGGATCCGTAATAGTTCCGTCTATGTCTACACATATATTTAATTTCATGCCTATAATCCCTCCTGTAGTGTAAATTAATTATAGTATATAGTATATCTAGGAGAAATCAAGTGTTACCTTAAATTTAATCACAATTTAGTATTCTTTTTTCTGCATTTTCAACAATTTCTTGTGGATAACCTATGAACTTTAATATTCTTATAGCATTTCTAGTAGGTGATACTCCTTTTTTAATTAAGTAATCAAATATAAGTTTATCTCCCTCTACCTCTTCTCTAAAATAATAGGAATCGTATTCCTCTACTAAAAGTTTTGTAAGTTCCAAGTCATGTGTCGCTACTGTTACTAGACAATTATTTTTATCTAAATATTTTAGTATTTCTAATGCTGCACTAATTCTTTCTACTGGATTAGTACCTCTAAATATCTCATCTATTAATGCCAATGTTGGAACTTCTTCATTACACTTTTTAATTATTCTTAATAAAGCTTCTACTTCTCCAAAATAATAACTTTTTCCGCTTACTAAATTATCTGATGGACTTATTGAGCTTAAAATATGAAAATATGAGGCTTTATACTCATCGGCTGTGCATGTTAAAATACTTTGGGCCAATACTGAATTAACTCCTATAGTTCTTAAAAAAGTTGATTTACCTGACATGTTTGATCCTGTTAATATTATTCCTTTATTATTCATGTGTACATCATTTCCAATAGCATTTTCAACCAATGGATGTTTTAAGTTTTTAGCTTCTATAAATTTACCTTCGTGTATAAGTTCTGGCTTGCAATATTCCTGTAATTCCTCTCTATACGATGCTACTGAAATCAATGAATCTACTTCACCTAATGTTAGATATATCTTTTTTAATTCTTCTTTTTTGTCTTTAAGTTTACCTATTACTCTAAAATATGCTCTTTCTTCTACTAGAAATAATACATTTATATATTGACGAATCGAATCTGCCAATTCCCCTAAATTAGATTCACCTAATAATCCTGACTTTTTTGTTATCTCTTTACAAGCATTAGAATTTTCTTTTAGAATTTTACCATATTCTTTTAATTCATCTATATTTAAATTTCCTATTTTCCCTGCACCCTTTATAATAGCTCCTAGATATTTAATAGAATTTACATAAGCACCTATAACTGTTTGGGTTTTAAAATGAAAATATGTATTAAGTGCAAAATCTAAAACCAATGGAAGCATAACCTTTGAGAAGCCTACTACAAATATACTTCCTATTAAAGCTATAGAAATACACGGTAAAATATAAAACAAATATTTTATATTCTTATCTCCATCTAAATCATCCCAAATTAAATCGAAAACTTCACTATTACTTTTTCCTATTTTAAATAATTCTAATTCCACCTTTTCTCTTTCTTTAGGATTATTTTGAAAAAACTCTATGTATTTGTCTCTTAATCTTAATTTTTCTTCATCTAATAATGGTGTTCTTAAAATATTATATAAAACCTGTTGACCTACTGTTGTATTGGTTCTATCAATTTTTGAAAAAATGTCTTTCATATTTAAATCTTCAAAGGTTTGGTCATCTATGAAAAAGTCAATTTCTTCATACTTCTTTAATTCACTAAACAATCCACTAATTTGCTTGAAATTTCTTTTTTGTTTACTTTCTTTTCCCCATTTGTTTTTTATTTTTTGTATTTTAGATTTATCAAAAAATCTAGTTATAAAATTATCCATATTCCCTTATATTCCCCTCTAAAATTTAAATTTTACAAACTTATTTTAAATCTTACAGTATATCTTGATTATTTTCAATATTTTTTATTTAATGTGTTATTTACTAGTAATATACTATTGAATTCTCTATCTTAAATACATTTATTTTTATAAAATACATAATAAATAAAAAAGATCGTGTTCTGGCCAGAAACACAATCTTTTCCTAATTCATGAATTATTTTATTGTTTAAATTATAATTTTTTAACACACATTAAAAAATTTTGTTTTACGCACTTTAATTTTTCATTTTAATATTATTTATTTTGCCTTTCTAACTACGTCTATAACTGTTCCATCTCTGTATTCCACTACTGCTACAACCTCATCTGTAAACTCTAATTCTTTAGGTTTACCTGTCATATTTTCAGCTAGATCCTTTAATTGTTCTATAGTCATAATTGGAAGTCTAGTATCTTTTAATTTTTCTATTAAGTCTTTTCTTCTTGGGTTAATTGCAATACCTCTTTCAGTTACAACCATGTCTATACTTTCACCTGGTGTTGTTACTGTAGTTACTCTATTTTTAATTATTGGAGTTCTTGATTTAACTAGTTTTGTAACTACTATAGCTAATTTAGAACCAGCTGCAGTATCACTATGTCCACCAGAACCTCCCATTATTGTTCCATCTGATGCTGTAGTTACGTTTACATTAAAATCAGTATCAATTTCTGTTGCTCCTAAAATCATTATGTCTAGTTTATTTACAACTGCCCCTTTATTTAGAGCATTTCCATACATTGAAGATGACATACTCATATGTTTTGGGTTATCTTTTATTGATTTAACTGCTTTAAGGTCGAAACATTGAACGTCAAATATATTTCTAAATAGTCCTTCCTCTAACATTTCTACCATATAACCAGTTATTCCACCAGCTGCAAAGCTTCCTTGAATTTGTTCTTTTTTCATGTATTCTTTAAGTTCTGATGCAACTGCTAGAGAGATTCCCCCTGCCCCTGTTTGGAATGATAATCCGTCTTTAACTAATCCAGAAGCCACCATTGCATCAGATGCCATTTTAGCTATTTTCAATCCTATTGGATCTTTTGTAACTTGAGTTGTTCCTGAAACTATTCCTGCTGGATCTCCAATACTATCAATTTTTAACACATAATCCACACAACTTTGTGTTATTTCTATTGGACATGCAGGATATGGCACTAAATTATCTGTTATAGCAATCACTGTATCTGCAAATTCAGCATCTGCTTCTGCATATCCTAATGATCCACACGCTGATGGACCTTCTACTCCATTAATATTTCCATATTCATCTGCTGTAGGAGCTGCTAAGAAAGCAATGTCCACATGTAAATCGCCACTTTCCATAAGTCTTGCTCTTCCACCATGTGTATGCATTACTGCTGGTGTTTTTAACTTACCTTCTGATACAGCTATAGCAACTGGTCCTGACATATAAGCTGCATATAAGCCTGTAACTGTTCCATCTTCCATATATTTTACTAGTGGAGCATGTACTGGGAATATAGAACTAGCTGCTATGGTAAGATTTTTAATTCCTCTTTTAGCTAAAGCTTCTACTACCATATTTAAAACATAGTCACCATTTCTTAAATGATGGTGAAATGCTATTGTCATACCATCTTTTAATTCTAATTTATTTAATAATTCATCAAGAGAATTAACTAATTTGTCTTCTCCTGGTTTTGTAGATTTTATTTTTAGAGCTCTCTTTTCACATTCGCCAACATGAACAAAAGCTCCTTCAAAAGGTTTTACCTTTCCATACCCTTCTATAACTTCAGGTAATTCTCTTCCAAGAACATTTTTCATGATATATCCCTCACTTACTATTTTAGTATACAACTTAATTAGATAAGTCCTAGAATTTTTGCTAATTCAAGAGTAGTTTTTGCTCTATTTATAACTGGAGCATCAACCATTTTTCCGTCTAGTGAGAATACTCCTTTACCTTCCCTTTTAGCTTCTTCCATAGCATCCATAACTCTTTGAGCATGTTTAATTTCTGCTGCTGCTGGAGCAAATACTGAATGAATTGTATCTATTTGTCTTGGATTTATAGATGCCTTTCCTGTAAAGCCTAAGTTTTTAGCTTTTTCTGTGTCTTTTCTTAATCCTTCAAAATCATTAGTATCTGTAAATGGTGTATCTATAGAATCAACTCTTAATGCTCTACAAGCCATTGATACTTTATTTCTTGCATAAAGAATTTCATCACCTTGTTTTGTTCTTTTAACTCCTAAATCTGATGTTAAGTCTTCTCCACCTAATAATATCCCTTCAACTCTGTTTGAAGATTTTATTATGTTGTAAACATTTTCAACACCATAAGCTGTTTCTACTAGTCCAAATAGTCTAATACTTCCTTCTTCAAATCCTTGTTCTTTTTCTATTCTTGTAAGTTCTTTGTCTACCTTTACTATAGCATCCTCTGTAACTTTAGGAACTAAAATAGTATCTGGTTTTACTTTCGCTATATTTTCTATATCATCCATTGCATACTCTGTATCTAATGGATTAATTCTCACTACTACTTCTACACCTTTATAATGAAGGCTCTTTATTGCTTCTCTAACTAAAATTCTTGCTGCATCTTTTTCTGTTAAACTAACAGCGTCTTCTAGGTCTAATATTATAGAATCTGCTCCTAATATATCTGCACTTTGTAACATCCCTGGATTATTTCCTGGCATGAATAACATAGTTCTTCTTAATCTTTTCATATCAATAGTCACCCCTTACATACTAGCCCTTTTTACTGCTGTTTCAACCCTAGACTTAATTGTATAATTTAAAGCACCCTTATCTTGAGCCCTTACTATAGCGTCTTTAACATCTAATTCTTTTAGGGTTTGTCTTATAACTCTTTCAATTTCTTCACCAAATTGTTTCATAACTATACTCTCAAGTTCTAGTTTTATGCCATTTTCATTAGGCATAACCATAATATATATATCATTTGATTCCATTGTGCCCGCCTTAGCTGGTTTTAGTATTTCCATAAGTCTCACCTCAAATTTTATTTTATAGAGTCTAGGTAAGCCTTTTGGCCTTCCTCATATAGATTATTTCCTTCACTATCAATTACTACAACAGCAGGAAAATCCTTTACAACTAATCTTCTCAATGCTTCTGCACCTAAATCCTCATATGTTACTATTTCAGCTTCTTGTACTGATTTTCCTATTAATGCAGCTGCTCCACCTATAGCTCCAAAATAAACTGCTGTATTTTTTTTCATGGACTCAATTACTTCTTTTGATCTTAAGCCTTTACCTATCATTCCTTTTAAACCTTCATCTAAAAGTCTTGGTGCATATGGGTCCATTCTATAACTAGTAGTTGGTCCACCTGAGCCAAATGCTTGACCTGGTTTTGCTGGTGTTGGTCCAACATAGTATATAATCGCATCTTTAATATCTATAGGAAGTTCTTTTCCTTCATCTAATAAATCTACTAATCTTTTATGTGCTGCATCTCTTGATGTATATATAACCCCTGATATTAAAACGGTATCACCTGCTTTTAGGTCTTTAACTTTTTCTGCTGTTAAAGGAGTTGTTATTCTCTTTTCCATTTCTATATTCCTCCAAACCCTTTATTATAGTTCTCGTGCTGCATGTCTTGCTACGTGGCAATTAATATTAACTGCTACTGGAAGACCTGCAATATGAGTTGGATAGTGTTCTATATTCACAGCAAGAGCCGTAGTTTTTCCACCAAAACCTTGAGGACCAATCCCTAAATTGTTTATCTTTTCTAACAATTCCGCCTCTAAGTTTGCATAAAATTCATCTAGATTCTTTTCATCTAAGGATCTTGTTAATGCTTTTTTAGCCATATTAGCTGCTCTATCAAATGTTCCTCCAATTCCTACCCCAACCACAATTGGTGGACATGGATTTGGACCTGCATCTTTTACAACTTTTAAGATAAATTCTTTTACACCTTCAAGACCATCTGCTGGTTTTAACATTTTGATTTGACTCATATTTTCTGAACCAAATCCTTTTGGTGCAACTGTAAGCTTAAATTTATCTCCTGGTACTATATTATAATATATTATAGCCGGTGTATTATCATTTGTATTTACTCTATTTATTGGATCTTTTACTACTGATTTTCTTAAATATCCTTCTGTATATCCTTGTGCCACACCTTTATTAATAGCCTCTTCTAAACCTCCACCTACTATATGAACTTCTTGTCCAATTTCAACAAATACGCAAGCCATTCCTGTATCTTGACATATTGGTCTATCCTCATCGTGCGCTATATTGAAGTTTGTAATAATTTTGTCTAATATTCCTTTAGCTGTATCCCAAGTTTCTTCTTTATGTGCAGTTTTTATTCTATCTTTAACATCTTCTGCTAAATAATAATTTGCTTTTATACATAATTCCTTTATGGTATTTGTAATTTCAGACACATTAATTTCTCTCATTATTATTTCCTCCAATTTATACTATGGAATTATTGGATAAAAGGCAGTTTATAATAAACTGCCTTTTTATATTACATATAAGTCATTATCAACTATTTATTTCTTCTATTTACAAGAGCAACAACTCTATTCATTTCATTGTTAACGATCATGTATCCTTCGTCAACACCCATTCCTGGTTTAGCTAAGCATTGAGTAGCTCCACATGCCATAGCTATGTTTGTTGTTACTTCTGCTGATCTATTAGTTTCGTTACAAGTTCCTCCACAGTAAGAACCTACACCTTTTTCATTACAATATAAAATAGCTTTTGCTATATTGTTTACTCCACCTAGGTCTGGAGTTTTAATTTGTAACATATGTCCAGCTTTATTATCTGCAAAGAATTTAACATCATCAAATGTATTACACCATTCATCAGCAACTAATTCTACATTAATACCTCTCTTATCAACTTCTGCAGTTAAATCTCTTAAAGCTTCCATTTGTTTTTGTCTATCTTCAACGTCCATAGGACCTTCTATTCTTAATTTGAATGGTTTAGCAGCTTCTGCTAATTTTTCTAAGTAATCTCCCATTTTCTTTGTATCACAATTAAAAGCAGCACCTATTGTTCCATAAACATCAATGTGGAATACTGGGCTATAGCATTCGCATTGTCTTAAAGCTATAACTCTATCTCTTAACCATTTAACATATTCTAAAAGTTTAGAACCATCTTTACCTAATTTTTCTTCCACATTGTTAATTAAAGCATGAGGCATAACGTCTGCACCTTTAATTATCATTTTATCAGCGTTTTCATATCTGTTATCTCCAGATTGAGTAAAGATAGGTATTCTCTTAATTTCTTTACCAGTTTCATATTCATCTTTGATAACTTCTGCTAAAGTTATTTTTCTTGATTTTGATACAGCATCTAATATAGCTTGAGTTATACCATATCTTATTGCTGTGTGTAATCTTTTACCGTTAATTTGCATTGTATCAAATTCTTCTGCTAATTCTTTAAAGCTTGTTAATTCTCTTCCTACTAATTTTGGAGCTATTTCTTTTTCTATTACTGGAATGAAGTCTTTAGCTAAGAATAGTGGATCTCTTCCCCCTGCACCTGAATATTGAACTGCTGCACAGTCCCCAAAAGCAACTTGTCCATCTTCAAGTATTAACATAACTGAAATTGATTCACCTGATTGTCTTATTGAAGTAAATCCTTCTGTTACAGGTTCTCCAACATAAGTAAAACCATCATGACCTGCACCTTTTTTTATAGCTCTTTGGTCATCAAAATAGAAACCAGTTCTTCCTGCTGAACATACAACATCTACAATTTTCATTTAAATAAGCCCCCATCTTTTTAAATTTAAAAATTTATTTTTTATTTATTTGGAAAGCCTTCCGTAAATCTATATGATCTACGGAAGTTAACATGCAAATTTATTTTTTTTCTGGTCTTCCAACTAGAACTCCTTTTCCTACAGCAAATATATCATCAACTGTCATTTGGAATCCTACTTCTCTACCTTCAAATTTTCCTCTTTCTTGTAATAACCTAGCGTTGTAATCTTTTATTTCTTGAGTAAATGGAACGTTACCAAATTTTAGATATCTTACAGCACCATTGTTATCTCTAGCTGGCATCATTTTACCATTGTTCCATTTACTTGGTGCAAATGGAATATCTATTACTCCTGCTTTAAATCCTTCAATTACACCTACTGCCAAGTCG
The DNA here is from genome assembly GCF_030815255.1 of Hathewaya limosa. Lineage (NCBI taxonomy): Bacteria > Bacillati > Bacillota > Clostridia > Eubacteriales > Clostridiaceae > Hathewaya > Hathewaya limosa. The sequence goes on along the minus strand of NZ_JAUSWN010000008.1, from coordinate 27,562 downwards.
CCTTTTCCAAGTCTAAATAATTCATCCATCATACATTTAGTTTCTGCTTTTATTAAAACTATTTCTGTTTCTAATTCTTTAGACATTGGCATTTTCTGTCCTTTTAATAAGTTTAATGTCATTTTTGTAGCTTTAATTCCTTGAGCATTAGCTTCTTTTGTTGGAATACCAATAGCTTCATGTGGTGTTTTAACTATAACTTTAGTTGCTCCAGCAAGTGCTGCTGCTGCTGAACCTGTAGATATTACCCCAAAAGCTTTAGCTTCATCTGAAGGGAATCCACCCATCCATTGATGGAATACTGTAGTTAGGTAAACATCTTCGTGTCCTGCTGCTTTTAAATATTCATAGCATTGTTCTTCTAATGATCTTATTGCTGCTACGTCTTGTATTATATTACCACATTGTCCATATCCAACCGTAATGTTTTTAACACCTTGTTCTGCTGCAAGTAATGCTTCTATAATTGCAACTGCATTTGAAGTACTTGGTGGTACTAATGTACCTGTTAATGGTCCAAATGGTTCTCTATTAATTGTAACTCCTGCAGCTTCATATTCTCCAACTAATCTATCACAATATTGCCAATCTCTAATACTCTTTTCTAAAGATGCATTTTTAGCATAAGGGATATTGTAAGAAATTCCTCCACCTTCATTTGAAGTCCAACCAGAAGCATGTATAATTTCACTTAGAAGTCTAGCATCTGGTGTACCGTGTCTTGCCTCAACTGGAATATTAACAGCTTCTAAAACTCTTCTACATCCCTTAATACCATGGTTTACTGCTGGGAAACCATTAAGTAATGATCTTCCTGCTTTTTCACTTTCATCTATACCAACTTGACATTCATCATATCTATTTAGTCTTGAATAACTATCTATTGTACTTGGTAGTAAATCTGCTCCACCTTCATCTTGAAGATGTGTTAATAATTCAATATGCTTATCAACTAATGCAACCCCTGCTCTTGGTTGAGCTAATGTGATACCAGCTTCTTTGGCCTTTATTAACTTTTTACCAAAGTTTTTATGTTCTGGTACCTCTGAACAATATTTTATACCATCTTCAATATTTTCTATCTCTTTTCCTGTTTCCCATTGTCCTAAAACTTCTTTTCTAATTTCAAAGAACTCATCTTCAGTCCATTTTTTATTTTTTAAATCCACAGCTCTTACCCCCTCAAATTAAGTTATGCTTTAACTAAATATTTTTTCATTAATCTAACAGCTAAATCAGGTAATTCTTGTGCTAACAATCCCATTGATGATAAGATATAAGTTTTATCTAATAAAAATTCAGGTTTTTGAGGTTTTAGATGCATTGCATCTTCCATTTTAAATGTACCTGCATTTAATATATCTCCTGGATTTTTACTATGAACTAAAACTCCCCCTGTTCCGATCATATATTTTACTGGCATTAAATCCTTCCCAAATTGTGTATATATAGGCCCACATGGCGTATATATTGATTCTACAGTTCCAACATGTCTTTCCATGGCAAGTTCAGTTGCTACCTTTGCCATAGCTTCATCAAAGAAAATTTCTTCATCTGTTTTTGGAACCATCTTTATATGTTCACTTCTATAATTGCAGTTTTCGGCTACATTTATTTTTCTTTCTTTATCATTTAAATATCTTCTTAATTTTCTTGTTCCAGCAGCTTCTAAAAGAGATACTGCTGAATATCTCATTCCTAAATCTCCTTCAACAGTTCTTTTAGCAAAAGGTTCTTCTAATCCTCTTACCGTAACTCCTGGTTTAGAAGGTTCTCCATCAGCTAGTGAGTGTATATCAGTAGTTGCACCACCTATGTCTACTACAACTAAATCACCTATTCCTTCTTCTTCATCTGTACCTAAACTTAATGCCTCTGCTGCCTTCAGTACTGCCGCTGGTGTTGGCATTAATATACCACTAACAAAATCTTCTGCATTTCCTAATCCCTTTGCCTTTACTATGTTGCCCATGAATATTTTTCTAATTTCTTCTCTCGCTGGTTCAACATTTAATTCATTTAATTGAGGCATAACATTTTTAGTTATGCTGTAGAATATTCCAGCAGCATTGAAAATTCTTGCAATTTCATCGTTAGCTACCTTATTGCCAGCAACTACTACTGGAACTTTTAATCCAGAATTTGCAATCATCTTAGCGTTATGAATTATACATTCTTTATTTCCACCATCTGTTCCACCAGCCAATAGAATAATATCTAAATTTGAACTTTTAATCTCATTAATTTCATTTTCTGTTAGTTCGAAACTATAAACATTAATTATTCTTGCCCCTGCGCCTAAAGCAGCTCTTTTGGCAGCTTCTGCTGTTAAATCTGGAACTAATCCTATTGCAACCATCTTTAAACCACCGGCAGCAGATGAACAAGCTAACTTTCTTACAAAATTAACTTCCTTACCTTGAAATTGTTCTTGTAACTTTTCATACGCTTTATTAAATCCTATCATTATGTCATCTTCAATTGTTGTAATATCCTTTGCTGTAGCTATGATCTCTTCATTTTCTATATCTACAGCAGTTAACTTGGTATAAGTACTACCAAAATCTAATAATAGGTATGCATCCACTTCTTTCACCTCTGAAATAATTTATGTGCCCCAAACTAATATTTAAAATTTATATTAGTTTACTAATCTTCTATTTTTAAATCTTTCTTTAAGTCTTTTATTGTAATTTCAATTGGTGTTCCTGGTCCATATATTTTGTCATATCCCATCTTTTTAAATCTTTCATGAACAGAATCCCAATCTTGTTTTCCAACAACTATGTTTCCACCTACATATAGTAAAATATCCTTTAACCCTGCTTCTTCACATTTTTCTCTTAATCCCCTACAGTCTATTTCGCCTTGTCCATAAAGAGATGATACGACTATAGCATCTGCATTTGTTTCCACAGCCGCATTAATAAAATCTTCTTGTGGAGATAAAACTCCTACATTAATTACATTGAATCCTGCATCTGTCATAGCATAATCAATTATTTTATTCCCAACAGCATGACAATCAGAACCAATAACCCCAATTACTACAGTTTTGCCATTTTTCTTTTCCATGTTAACTTGGCCTCCTAATAAATTAATAATTATTTTAAGCTATTGTTATTTAAGATAGTTTTAACTAAATATTTATTTAAAACATCATATTGTTATGATGCCTTTCCCCATTGAATAAACCGTTATTTAATTATTACTCTTTATCTCAATTAATTTTGATTTTATTGCTTTAACCGAGCCGTCATCTAATGTATATAAAAATTCAATTACATCTTTTGTATCCTTATTTACAGTTATTACATCTTTCCTCCTACCTGGAGAAACTATAATAACATCTACACCTTTAATAAATTTTTCTAAGCTTTCTATATCATAAGTATTTGTATATTTTACGTTCATAGTATCTAACCCAGCATTTTCAAGAGCTCTTTTTATTTTAAACATAAACTCTTCTGAAATGCAGACACATCCAAATTTTGTTCCACTTTGATATCGTGCAATTTTAACTATAGTTCCTAAGTCTGGCGTAATCGCTACTCCAAAAATATGTTTATTAAGTCCTTTTGTTAACTCAGTAACCTCATTTACATGATTAAAAGTTGATATTATTACCTGACACTTTTTCAATATGCTCTGAGTATCCTTATCCATTTTTTGAAGCTGGGAAATTGTAAGGGGCATTACCTTCATATTTCCATTTTTACTTAATTCATCGCTAAACATTTTAGCCTGTTCTATATTGCATTCAACATATACAAATAACATTTTTTCCATCAATTCATTCTTTTCATTTACTCTTTCATTTACTAATTCTACAAATTCTTGTGTACTCATACCATTTTCTAAGGCCTCTTCTAAGGCTATATCTAAAACCTTTACTATTTTATCCTTTAGATCTTTATCTTTCCACGATGCTACTTCTTCTATTACAAATGTGCCTTTTCCTTGATATGATTTTATTATCCCATCTTGTTCTAATTCGTTATATGCTGTACTTACTGTATTTCTACTAACATTTAAACTTTGGGATAATTCCCTCTCCGTTGGCATCTTATTACCAACTCTAATCTTACCTGATCTTATTTGATCAATAATTTGCTTCTTAACCTGCAAGTAAAGAGGAACTCCACTTTTTTTATTTATTCTAATTTCTATCATAATCCCTCCCAACTCAATGGACTAATGGATTAGTCCATAAGACAACTTAATAATAACACACCCATATATATATATCAATAATTTTCAAAAAATAAATTGATTTTTTTAACTCTCTTAATTCTAAATATTTCTACGCAATTTCAATACTCTTTTTTTAATTATTAACCATATTTTGTAATGTTTTTGTTTTTTTATAAGGCTCTCGTGTAATTTGATGTAATTTTTTTGTATATTCTATATTTGATTATTCCTTATATTTCTTACAGAAATATTATGTAAATATTTCTTATTTATATATATACTTACAAAAATCATTATTATTTTTTAGTTATATCTAAAACTAAAAATATATTTAAAAAGCAAAAATGGACTTATTTAAAAGTCCATTAATTATTTTTAAAGTACTCATTTATAGATTTACATATGGATTCTGCCACTTTTTTTTGATATTCTTCTGTTTTTAACAATTTTTCTTCCTCATAATTAGAAATGAACCCGCATTCAACAATTACTGAAGGCATATCATCATTTACTCTAAGTACTTTAAACTGATCCTCTGCACCCTTTTCAACTCTATTATTTGATTTATCTAAATCATTTTTTAAATTGGTCTGTAAAATATGTGCCAATTCTTTACTTTTTGGATGTTTAGAATACCAAACTTGAGCTCCTTTATACTTTTCTTGTGGAAATTTGTTTAAATGTACACTAACAAACATATCACAATTTAATTCCTTTTTCATTTTACATCTAGCAGTTAAATCTTGATTTTTTTTATTTCTTACTGTTCCCTTATTTTCATAAAGCCCCTTATCTTCTTCCCTTGTCATATACACCTTGAATCCACTCTTTTCCAAATTTTCTTTAGTATATTTAGATATAGGCAATGTTATATGTTTTTCTATAGTTCCTCTTGATGATACCGCTCCTCCATCCATACCTCCATGTCCTGGATCAATAAGAATAACTTTAGGTGTATTATTTTTACTTGTTTGTTGAACTTTTAAATTATAATTTACTCCTAGGATTCCTAAAAAGGCAAATAATACAACTGTTAGTGAAAAAATCAATTTTTTATTTACTATTCTCATATTTCCCCCTATATGATTTATTCACTAATAAATATATTCTTTATAGTAAAAAAAAATAACCTATAAAACTAATAGCAATTGCCATTATTGTTTTACAGGTTAATTTATTTATTAACTATTTCTTATTTATAAACCATAAATTATTTCTTACTCATACGCTATATTTTTTATAAATTATTTAAATTACTTTACTTATATCAATTATCAATAAAAAATAATTGACTTGCTTTAATAGCTCTAATTTTAATAACCTAAATGTTCTATAACTGTATCTGCTATATTATTTGAGTGGTCACTAATTCTCTCTAAATTGCTTATAAGATCTAAAAATACTGTTCCTACAGTGGCACTACATTTTTCTTGATTTAATCTTATAATATGTGAACTTCTTAATTGTTTTTCAAGTGCATCTACACTTTCTTCTATAGTTCTTACTTCTTGTGCTTTATAAATATTTTTTTCTTCAAATGCTTTTATACTTGTGTCTAAACTTGAAAGAGTTTTTTGGAACAATTGCTTTAACTCTTCTTCAGCTTCCTTTGAAAAATTTAATCTCTTAAGCATTTTTTCTCCAGCAAGATCCGCTATATTTTCAGCATGATCCCCTATACGTTCTATATCATTTACTACATGGAACATAGAAGTCACTATATCTTTTTCTTTATCGGCTAACTCTGATTTTGATAACTTAACTAAAAAATTAGTTATTTCATCCTCTAATAGATTAATTAACTTCTCATTTTTGTAGACCTTTTGTACTAACTTGTCATCATTCTTTGCGAAAGCTTCCATAGCAATATCTAAGCTTTTCCTCGCCTTAGTAGCCATTCTTGAAATTTCTTTAACTGTTTGCCCTACGGCTATTACAGGTGTTTCTAATAATCTATCATCAATAAATTGGGTTCCATATTTTTCAGTCTCATCTTCACCTTTTATTATCCTATTGGCCATTTTAACCAAAACTTTTATAAATGGTAATAAAAGAATTGTATTTACTATATTAAAAATTATGTGTGCATGTGCTATTTGACTTGGAACATCACTTGCTCCAAATATAGGTGCCTTAGTTACTATCCATGTTAATGGTGTAAATAACGGTATAAAAATTACAGTTCCAATAACATTAAATAATAGATGTATTATTGCAGCCTTTTTAGCAGTCTTTGAAGTACCTATACTTGATAAAAGCGCTGTTACACAGGTACCCATATTACAACCAAATAAAACAGGAATAACCATAGTTATCTTTAATACTCCCGTAGCCGCCATAGATACTAAAATTGCTGTTGTTGCAGATGAACTTTGTAAAACTGCAGTTATAGCTAAACCTGCTAAAATTCCTAAAAATATGTTACCATCTAATTTAATAAGTATTTGTTGAAATATAGGTGATGTTTGTAGCGGCTCCATTGCCACTTTCATTAAGTTCATTCCTAAAAATAAAATACCAAATCCTAAAATTATATTTCCTACTTCTTTTCCTTTTTTGGCTTCCGTAAATAAAACAATTAATGCTCCAACACCAATAAAAATAGGGACAAAATTATCTATATTTAGAGTTACAATAAGTGCTGTTACTGTTGTTCCAATATTTGCTCCCATAATTACTGCTGTTGCCTGATATAAATTCATAAGTTGTGCATTAACGAATCCAACAACCATTACAGTTGTAGCACTACTACTTTGTATAATAGCTGTTACTAAAGCTCCTGTAAGTACTCCTTTAACCGGATTAGAGGTGATTTTCTCAAAAATTTTCTTTAGTTTCTCACCTGTTGCATTTTGAAGGCCATCTCCCATTAGTTTCATTCCATATAGAAACAATCCTAATCCTCCAAATAATTTAATGGCCATTAAAAGCCCTTCGCTCATAAAATCCCTCCTGTTTATGGCTTATGGTATTTAAAACTTAATTTCACATCCTTTTAAATAATACATAATTTAAATTGTTTTGTTAATACAATGCTCTTTTTTTTAACATGTATTTTAATGTTGTTCATATTTTGTTCATATTTTAAAATATAAAAAAAGAAGAGGTAAATTCCCCTTCCTTCCATTGCAATATATCCGTTCTGAGCAAAACTATCTCTTTGAGAATTGTGGAGCTCTTCTTGCTTTTTTAAGACCGTATTTCTTTCTTTCTTTCATTCTTGAATCTCTAGTTAAGAATCCAGCCTTCTTTAATTCAGATCTTAAGTTTTCGTCAGCTTTAATTAAAGCTCTTGAGATACCATGTCTGATAGCTCCTGCTTGACCTGAAATTCCTCCACCGTGTACATTAACTAGTACATCAAACTTTTCTTTTGTACCTGTTAATTCTAATGGTTGGTTAATTATAACCTTTAATGTGTCTAATCCGAAATATTCATTTATATCTCTTTTATTTATTTTAACTTCACCTTGACCAGGTACTAATCTTACTCTAGCAACTGATGTTTTTCTTCTTCCTGTTCCAAAATATTGTACTTTTGCCATAATACTTCCTCCCTTCAGTTAATAATTAGTATCTTAACTCTAATTTTTGTGGATTTTGAGCTGCATTTTCGTGCTCTGGACCGCTATATACTTTTAACTTTTTAAGCATTTGACGACCTAATTTTCCCTTTGGAAGCATTCTTCTAACAGCTTCTTGGAATACAAATTCAGGCTTTCTTACTAAAGCATCTCTGTAAGAGATTTCTTTTAATCCGCCTGGATATAAAGAGTGATGTCTTAACATCTTTTGATCTAATTTCTTACCTGTTAAAACAACTTTATCAGCATTAACAACGATAACAAAATCTCCAGTATCAACGTGTGGAGTATATGTTGGTTTATGCTTTCCTCTTAATATTGTAGCTATTTGGCTAGCTGCTCTTCCTAATGTTTGACCTTCTAAGTCTACTACATACCATTCTCTTTGAACTTCTTCTTTTTTAGCTATGTATGATTTCATTTTTTTCCCTCCCTGAATTTCACATGAAATATATCTATGCAAAAGACCCGGGGCTAGTGGATCTATATACACATAACAACTTTATTTATTATAATACATTCATCCGGGCGTGTCAACATAATTAAGGATATATTATAAAATATTTTTTTAACCTAATAATATACCTTAAGCAAGGATAATCCTTGTGGTGGTGCCGTTTTACCGGCCTTTTGTCTATCTTTAGATTCTATAATTTCTTTTACCTTCTCAGGTATTATTATGCCTCCACCGACATTAACTAAAGTACCCACTATTATCCTAGCCATATTGTATAAAAAACCGTCTGCCGTAATATAAATTTTTATATACTCATGTTCTTTTTCTATTTTGATTTCTTTTACAGTTCTTACAGAAGTTTTAACTGAACCACCTTTATTTTTAAACGCCTCAAAATCATGAGTACCTATAAGGTATTTCGCCCCTTCTTTCATAAGCTCTATATTTAACTTATATTTATAATGAAATACGTAATTTTTGCCTATAGCTGGAGGTATTTCACGATTTAATATAGTATATACATATGTCTTACCTATAGAACTATATCTTGCATGAAACTCCTCATCTGCATCTTGTGCATCTAAAACTACGATATCTCTTGGTAATTTATTGTTTAAGGCATATTTGATTCCATGTGCAGGTATTTTACTATTAGTAAAAAAATTTAGCACATATCCCATAGCATGAACACCTTTATCTGTCCTACTACATCCCAAAACCTTAATTTCTTCATTTAAAACTTTTATAATTGTTTTTTCAACTGCTTCTTCTACACTTAAAACATGGTTCTGTCTTTGCCATCCTGAATATTGAGTTCCATCATATTCAATTATGAGCATTATATTTCTCATAGGACTACCTCATCTATACAAATCTAAAACTAATAATAAAAACTAAATATATAATAAAAATTATAAAAGCCATACAATCAGACTTATTATATTTTAATATCTTCATTCTTGTTCTACCTTCTCCACCTCTATAGCAGCGTGCTTCCATTGCTATACCTAACTCATCTGCCCTTTTGAAAGAATTTACAAATAATGGTACTAATATTGGTAACAAATTTTTAGCTCTTTTTATTAAATTTCCTGATGAAAAATCCGCACCTCTTGACATTTGTGCTTTCATTATTTTATCAGTTTCATCTATTAAAGTAGGTATAAATCTTAATGCAATGGTCATAATCATTGCTAACTCATGAGCCGGAAAATTAATTTTTTTTAATGGTGAAAATAAACTTTCTAATCCATCTGTAAGTTCAATAGGAGATGTAGTAAGAGTCAATAAAGATGTTCCTACTATTAAAAACAGAAGTCTTATAGCCATAAAAATTGCCATTTGTACTCCTTGAGAGTATATGGTTATAAATTTCCACTTGAATAATAGTTCTCCCCCATTGGTCATAAAAATATTCAATACTGATGTAAAGATCAAGAGGATAAATATAGGTTTTAATCCCTTATAAATATATTTAAGCTTAAGTTTAGATATACAAATAATTATTCCTAAAAAAGCACCTACTATTACATAAGTAAGTAACTTATTTACTAAAAATAAATGTACCATAAATAGAATAGAAGAAACTATTTTTACCCTTGGATCTAATTTATGTATAAAAGAATCCCCTGGTATGTATTGTCCTATTGTTATATCCTTAAACATCTAAAGCTCCCCCTTACTTGTAAGGTTTAAAACTTTAACTAATTCTTCCTTTAATTCATCAATAGAATAAATTTCAGGATTTATATTAAATCCTTTTTTATTTAACTCATATATCAAATAACTTATTCTCGGAACTGATAATCCAATCCCTTCTAAAAGTTCTACCTGCTTAAAAATATCTTTTGGTTCTCCGTATAAAACACACTTTCCTTTACTCATAACTATTACTTTTTGTGCATACTTTGCAACATCTTCCATGCTATGAGATACAAGTATAATATTCATATTATACTTATCATGAAATTCTTTAATTGTTCGTAGAATATCTTCCCTTCCTTTAGGGTCTAACCCAGCAGTAGGCTCATCCAATATTAAAACCTTAGGCTTCATAGCTAAAATTCCTGCTATAGCTACTCTCCTTTTTTGGCCTCCACTTAAATTAAATGGGCACTTTTCTTTAAACATTTCATAACTAAGCCCAACCATCTTCATAGCCATTTTTACTCTATTACTTATCTCTTTTTCATCCAAGCCTAAATTTTGTGGTCCAAATGCTATATCTTTTTCAACAGTTTCTTCAAATAACTGATATTCTGGATACTGAAATACTAAACCAATTTCTTTTCTAATTTCAGATAAATTAACATCTTCTGAATATATATCTTTATGTTCCAAAAACACTGTTCCTTCACTAGGTTTTAAAAGTCCATTGAATAACTGTATTAAAGTGGACTTTCCGGAGCCTGTATGACCTATAATAGCGGTAAATTCGCCCTTTTCAATTTCAATATTAACATTGTCTAATGCTCTTTTTTCAAAAGGTGTACCTTGCATATAAATGTATGATAACTTATCTATTTTAATAAACATAATGCATTCACCATCTCATCAATACTAATTATATCTTCCTCTATGTTAACCCCAATTTTCCTAAGTTCGTAACTAAGTTCTGTTACTTCGGGTACATCTAATCCTAGGCTTTTTAGTGTGCTTACCTGTGAAAATACTTGTTTTGGAGTTCCCTGCATAGAGACTTCACCATTATTTAATATTATAACTCTATCTGCGTTAATAACTTCCTCCATATAATGTGTTATTAAAATAATAGTTTTTCCAAACTCTTTATTTAATTTTAAAGCTGTATTAATTACTTCTTTTCTTCCCATTGGATCTAACATAGCTGTAGATTCATCAAATATTATGCACTTCGTATCCATAGCTAAGATTCCTGCTATAGCTACTCTTTGTTTTTGTCCCCCTGATAATAAACTAGGAGAATGTTTCCTATATTCATACATATCTACTATCTTTAAAGCATTATCTACCTTTTTTCTAATAAGTTCAGATGGAAACCCTAAATTTTCTGGACCAAAAGCTACATCTTCTTCAACAATCGTGGCTACTATTTGATTATCCGGATTTTGGAAAACCATTCCTACATTTTTTCTAATATCCCAAATATTTTTTTCATTTAATGCATCTAATCCATATACTTGAACTGTTCCCTTTTGTGGACTTAATATTCCATTTAAAATTTTTGCTAGAGTAGACTTTCCTGAACCATTATGTCCAAGTATAGTTAAAAACTCACCTTCATACACTTCTAAATTAACTCCCTTAAGAGCTTTTACCTTATTACCATCTATATCATCATAATTATAGACTAAATCTTCACACTTAATTATAACATCTTTTTCTCTGCTCATTTTTTTACCTCAGACATAAAAAGATTATATTAAAATGGGGACTAAGTAAGTTACACTTAATCCCCTTATATATAAGCTTAAACTAATTCTAATACTACTACTTCAGCAGCGTCGCCTCTTCTTGGACCTACTTTGTAGATTCTTGTATATCCGCCGTTTCTTTCAGCATACTTTGGTGCTATGTTAGCGAATAATTCGTCAACTACTTTTGTTTCTGTTACAAAAGAAAGTACTTGTCTTCTAGAATGAAGGTCACCTTTTTTAGCAAGTGTAATCATTTTTTCTGCTAATTTTCTAGTTTCCTTAGCTCTTGTTTCAGTTGTTTCGATTTTGCCATGTTTTAATAAACTAGTTACTAAGTTTCTTAACATAGCTCTTCTTTGATCTGTTGGACGTCCTAACTTGCGGTATCCTGCCATCACTCTACCTCCTTAATCCTCACTTTTTTTCAAGCCTAAGTTTAGTTCTTTTAACTTATGTTGAACTTCCTCAAGAGACTTTTTACCAAGATTTCTAACCTTCATCATATCTTCCATAGATCTTTCAGTTAATTCTTGTACTGTATTTATTCCAGCTCTCTTTAAGCAGTTATAACTTCTTACTGAAAGGTCAAGTTCTTCAATAGTCATCTCTAGAACTTTTTCCTTCTTATCTTCTTCTTTTTCAACCATTATTTCCATATCATCTGCATGATCTGTTAATGTCATGAAAAGCTTGAAGTGTTCAATAAGAATTTTTGCTGATAAACTTATAGCTTCCTCTGGTCTAATTGTTCCATTAGTCCATACTTCTAAAGTTAATTTATCATAATCAGTAATTTGACCAACTCTTGTATTTTCTACAATATAATTAACTCTTTTAACTGGAGTGTATATAGAATCAACAGGTATAACTGATATTGGAAGATCCTCAGACTTATTCTTAGCTTGAGAAACATATCCTCTACCTTTATTAACGTTAATTTCCATATACAACTTACCATCGTCATCTAAAGTTGCAATATGTAAATCTTTATTTACAATTTCAACATTACCACTAGTTTTAATATCACCAGCAGTAACCTCACCAGGACCTTGTGCATCTATATAAAGAGTTGTAGATCCTTCTCCATACATCTTAACGGCTAATTCTTTAATATTAAGAATTAATTGAGCAACATCTTCTTTTACACCTTTTACAGTAGAAAATTCATGTAGAACTCCATCAATTTTAATACTATTAGCTGCTGCACCTGGTAATGATGAAAGAAGTATTCTTCTTAATGAGTTACCTAAAGTAATCCCATATCCTCTTTCCAAAGGTTCTATGACAAATTTACCATATGAACCTTCTTCGTTTGTTTCAACACACTCAATTTTTGGCTTTTCTATTTCCAACAACTATATAACCCTCCTTCGTTTATCAACTTAAACCTCTTTTGAGGGCAACTGATTTATATCAATCTATTATTTGCTGTATAACTCAACGATTAGAGTTTCATTTACTGGAACATCTATATCTTCTCTAGTTGGAATTGCAACTACTTTAGCTTCAAAGTTTGCTGCATTAGCTTCTATCCAGCTTGGAAGAGTCTTAGGATTTTCGTTAAATATTTTAAATAACTCAGTTCCTCTGCTCTTCTCACATACTGATATTACATCATTAGCTTTTAAGTTATATGATGGAATATTAACTTTTTTACCATTTACTAAGAAATGTCCATGAGTTACTAATTGTCTAGCTTCTTTTCTAGAATTTCCGTATCCTAATTTGTAAACAACACTGTCTAATCTCATTTCTAGTAATCTTAGTAGGTTTTCACCTGTGATTCCTCTTTGCTTTTCAGCTTTTTCATAGTACTTTCTAAATTGCTTTTCAAGTACTCCATATATTCTCTTAGCTTTTTGCTTTTCTCTTAATTGTAATCCATAGTTAGATAATTTCTTTTTGCTTTGACCATGTTGTCCTGGTGCATAACCTCTTCTTGCAACAGAACATTTGTCAGAGTAACATCTATCTCCCTTAAGGAAAAGTTTCATGCCTTCTCTTCTACAAAGTCTACAAACAGCTCCTGTATATCTTGCCATTAAAAATTACACCTCCTACATCTATTATAAGTAACTATACTCTTCTTCTTTTTGGTGGTCTACAACCATTGTGTGGTATTGGGGTAACGTCTTTAATTAAAGTGATTTCTAATCCTGCAGCTTGTAATGATCTTATAGCAGATTCTCTACCAGCTCCTGGTCCTTTAACGTATACTTCTATACTCTTTAAACCGTGTTCCATTGCAACACCTGCAGCTGTTTCAGCAGCCATTTGAGCAGCAAATGGAGTTCCTTTTCTTGAACCTTTAAATCCTAATCCACCTGCACTTGCCCATGATAAACAGTTACCTGCACGGTCTGTTAATGTAACAATTGAGTTATTGAAAGTTGATTTAATATGTGCACAACCATGCTCAATATTTTTTCTTTCTTTTCTTCTTCTTGACTTTTTAACTTTTTTTGGTGCCACGATCATCCCTCCTATCTTTTACTATTTCTTCTTATTAGCAATAGTCTTCTTAGGACCTTTTCTTGTTCTTGCATTAGTTTTAGTTTTTTGACCTCTTACTGGAAGACCTCTTCTGTGTCTAATTCCTCTGTAAGATCCGATTTCTGTTAATCTCTTTATGTCTAAGGCAACTTTTCTTCTTAAATCACCTTCAACAGTGAAATGTTTGTTTATATAATCTCTTAAAGCTCCAACTTCATCTTCTGATAAATCTTTTATTCTTATATCAGGATTAACTCCTGTTTCTTTTAAGATTTTTTGAGCAGTTGGTAATCCAATTCCAAATATATATGTTAAACCAATTTCAACTCTTTTTTCTCTTGGTAGGTCAACACCTGCTATTCTTGCCATATACTATTTACACCTCCTAGGTTATATTTCGTTTTTTTAGTGCGTAAGGTAAAATTTTGTGTGTATTATTTTATATAAAACTTTTAGGATAATAGAGAGTATAAACTCTACTAGCAGCCGCTCCTAAAGTATTTTTAGCTTTTATTATTATAACAAAAGAAAATATTAAATTTAATATTTTTTATATATTAGCCTTGTTTTTGTTTGTGCTTAGGATTTTCACAGATAACCATTACTCTTCCTTTTCTTTTAATAACTTTGCACTTTTCGCAAATAGGCTTTACAGATGGTCTAACTTTCATCTTTTAACCCTCCTTACTATTTTTCTCTCCATACAATTCTACCACGAGTCAAATCATAAGGAGATAGTTCTACTTTAACTTTATCACCTGGTAATATTCTTATAAAATTCATTCTTAGCTTTCCAGAAATATGTGCTAAGATTTTGTGACCACTTTCTAATTCAACTTCAAATGTTGCATTAGGTAAAGAATCGGTAACAACACCTTGCATTTCAATTACATCATCTTTTGACATAAGGTAATCAAACCTCCTTATTGGCATACATAGTATCTAAAAAATCCTTTATTCTAGGATTGCTTACATACTTGCCATTTAAAATGGCTTCCTTAATTTCTTCTGAATAAGTTCCTGTAAAAATTAGATGTTTACGTTTCTTTTTCTTTGGTTTTTCAACTTTTCGTAGTTTACCATCCGAAATATAAACGTAATCCTCATTTAATATTCCAACAATTATATAATATTCGTCTCTGTCTCTGCCTACCTTAGAGTAAACTACTTGACCTAAGGGATTATCAGTTTCCAATACTTTTCACCTCTATTTTTGTTCAAACCAAAGAACTTATTACTATTTTCCCACAAATAAGCCTCAAAATACTTTTATCCTTCATATCGAGATATTTAGGAAGTGTAGAGTTTATCCAATAGATTGGGACATTACCTTTTGTTCTTAACTTTACCTTGTCTAGCAACACTTACTAAATAAATCTATTTTGTAGATTCTAAAACCTTACAAATTTCATCAAAAACAGAAGCAATTGCCTTTGTACCATCAACTGCAGCTAACTGGCCTTTCCCTGTGTAGAAGTCAACTAATGGTTTTGTTTGGTTCTCGTAAGTATCTAATCTATTGTTCACAGTGCTTATAGCGTCATCAGCTCTTTGAATAACCTCAGCGCCACATAGATCACATTTTGAATCTACCTTTGGTGGGTTAAATTTAACATGATAACTAGCACCACAAGCTGGGCATACTCTTCTTCCAGTCATTCTTTCAAGAATTTCTTCTCTTGGAACATCAATCAATAAAGCAACGTCTATTCTTTCGCCTTTATCAGCTAATGCCTTTTCTAAAGCTTCAGCTTGCTTTACTGTTCTAGGAAAACCATCAAGTAAGAAACCTTGCTTGCAATCATCTCTAGTTATCCTATCCTCAACTATGCTTATAGTTAATTCATCTGGAACTAATGCCCCACTATCAATGTATTTTTTAGCTTCTACTCCAAGTGGAGTTTTCTCACTTATATTCTGCCTAAATATATCACCTGTTGATATATGTGGTATAGAATATTTATTACTAATTGATTTAGCCTGTGTGCCTTTACCAGCTCCCGGAGGACCTAATAAAATTATCTTCAATTGAATCATCTCCGACCTTTTATTTTAAAAATCCTTCATAATGTCTCATTACTAGCTGTGATTCAAGTTGTCTCATAGTTTCAACTGCAACTCCCACTACAATAAGAAGGGCTGTTCCTCCTAATGATAACTGTCCAAAAGCAGTATGATTTGCTACAATTATAGGGAAAATCGCTATTATTGAAGCAAAAACACCTCCTAGGATCGATGCTTTAGTTAGCACATCTTCAAGATATCTAGTAGTAGGTTCACCAGGTCTAATTCCTGGGATAAATCCTGATGACTTATGCATGTTTTCTGACATTTCATCCGGCTTAAATGTTATTTCAGTATAGAAAATAGTAAACAATACTATTAATATTGCATACACTACTGAATACTGCCATGTACTTTCTTTAAATATGCTATAAGGACTATTCATCACAAGTTTAGCGAATCCTGATTTTGGCATAAACTCCGCTATTGTTGCAGGGAATCTCATTACTGACATAGCGAAAATAATTGAGATAACTGCTGAAGAACTTATATTGATTGGAATATGTGTTGATTGACCTTTAAACATCTTTCCACCAACAGCCTTACCAGCATATTGTACAGGTATTCTTCTCTCACTCAAGTTTACCACAATTACTAATAGCAGCATTGCAGCAGATACTAATAATAAAAGAATGATAGATACAGATGTTACATTTCCAAGACTACCAGCTTTAAAGATCTTAGCTAAAGAATTTGGAACTCTTGAAATAATATTTATAAATATTATTACTGAAATTCCATTTCCTATTCCTTTAGTAGTAATTTGCTCTCCTAACCATACTAAGAACACTGATGCTGTATTCATAGTTAATATGATTAAAAACATATTAAACTTAGATGTATCAAGAATTGCACCAGTTCTTTGCATTATAGCATACATACCAAAAGCCTCTAAAAATCCGAAAGCTATAGCAGAATATCTTGTGTAATTTTGTATTTTTTGACGTCCTTCATGACCTTCCTTTGAAAGTTGTTCAAGTTTAGGTATAGCAACTGTTAATAGCTGTATAATGATGGACGCATTAATGTATGGGGTTACTCCCATAGCAAAAATACTAGAATTACTAAATGCTCCTCCTGAGATTAAATCATAGAAGTTAAATAAGTTCTTGGATTGTGCCAACGAACTTACATGAGCACTGTCAATTCCAGGAACAGGAATAAAATTTCCCATCCTGAAAAGGACAATCATAAAAAATGTAAATATCATTCTCTTTTTTAATTCAGGAACTTTCCAGGCATTACGTAGGGTAGATAGCATCCTAAATCACCTCAACTTTTCCTCCAGCTTTTTCTATCTTTTCAGCTGCAGCTTTTGAGAATTTATTTGCCTTTACTGTTAATGACTTTTCTAAAGTTCCGTTTCCTAATATTTTAACTCCATCATTTAACTTTCTGATTATTTTCTTTTCAAGTAATAATTCTGGAGTTACTTCTGTTCCGTTTTCAAAAACGTTAAGTCTATCAACGTTAATGCTAACTATTTCTGAAGAAAAAATATTTGTGAAACCTCTTTTTGGTAGTCTTCTATATAGAGGTAATTGACCTCCTTCAAAACCAGGTCTTACTCCACCACCTGATCTAGAATTTTGACCATTTTCTCCTCTTCCAGCTGTTTTACCCCAGCCAGAACCAGTACCTCTACCAACTCTTTTACTGTTTTTCTTAGATCCTTCTGCAGGTCTTAATTCATGTAACTTCATAATGTGCACCTCCTCCTATACTAATTTAAAATTATGCTTCTTCTACTTGTAGGAGATAATTTACTTTATTAACCATTCCTCTTATTTGAGGATTATCATTGTGTTCTACAACATCATTTATTTTCTTTAGACCTAAAGCATTTACTGTAGCTATTTGGTCTTTTTTTCTACCTATTAAACTTCTTTTCAAAGTTATTCTTAGTTTTGCCAAGGGAATCCCTCCTATCCTAAGATCTCTTCAACAGATTTGCCTCTTAATTCAGCAACCTGTTCAGCTGTTCTTAAATTTGATAACCCATTAATAGTAGCCTTAACCATATTTCTTGGGTTGTTAGAACCTAATGATTTAGCTCTAACGTCTTTTAATCCTGCAAGTTCAAGTACGGCTCTTGCTGGACCTCCAGCAATAACTCCTGTACCTTCTGTAGCTGGCATTAATAATATTTTTCCTGTTCCGAACTCACCATAAATTCTATGAGGAATTGTGTTTTCAACTATAGCAACACTTACTAAATGCTTTCTAGCATCTTCGATTGCTTTTCTTATAGCATCTGGTATTTCTACAGCTTTTCCTGTTCCAACTCCAACATGCCCATTTTCGTCTCCAACAACAACTAAAGCACTAAATCTGAAGTTTCTACCACCTTTAACAACTTTAGCTACTCTGTTTATGCTAACAACTTTTTCTTTAAGTTCTAATTGAGTTGCATCTATTCTCATACATTCCCCTCCTTTTTTCTAGAATTGAAGTCCTGCTTCTCTAGCTCCTTCAGCTAGTTCTTTAACTCTTCCGTGGTATATGTTACCGCCTCTATCAAAAACGACTTCTTTGATTCCTTTTTCTAAAGCTTTTTTAGCTATTGTTTCTCCAACTAATTTAGCAGCTTCTTTGTTACTACCAATTTTTAAAGAGAAATCTTTATCTAATGAAGATGCTGAAGCTAATGTGATTCCAGCAACATCGTCTATAACTTGAGCGTAAATATTCTTAGCACTTCTGAATACACAAAGTCTTGGTCTTTCATTAGTACCAGAAATTTTAGAACGTACCCTCTTATGACGTCTAACTCTAGCAGCTAGTCTTTCATTCTTATTAGCCATAAGTAGTTCACTCCTTTCTACCTATTGTTAACTATTATTTTTTACCAGTTTTACCTTCTTTACGTCTTATAACTTCATTGCTATATTTAATACCTTTTCCTTGGTATGGTTCAGGTTTTCTCCAACGTCTTATATCAGCTGCTACTGCTCCAACTAATTCTTTATCAATACCCTTAACAACTACTTTAGTTGTTTCAGGAGTTTCAAAAGTTATTCCTTCAACCATATCAATTTCAACAGGATGAGAGTAACCTAAGTTCATTACTAATTTCTTGCCCTTAAGTTCTGCTCTATAACCAACACCAATTAATTCAAGTGTCTTTTGGTATCCTTCTGTTACTCCGATTACCATATTGTTTACTAAAGCTCTAATTGTTCCATGTAAAGCTCTATGTAATTTATTTTCACTTGGTCTTGTAACAACTATATTGTTGTCCTCAACAGTAATTTTTATATCTTTATGCATTTGTCTAGTTAATTCACCTTTAGGTCCCTTTACAGTTACCTCATTGCTAGGTGATACTGTAACTGTAACCCCGTTAGGAATAGCTATTGGAAGTCTTCCTACTCTTGACATAAACACACCTCCTATTCTTTAAACTACCAAATGTAGCAGATAACCTCTCCACCAACGCCTAATTTTCTCGCTTCTCTATCGGCCATTATTCCTCTAGAAGTTGAAATTATAGCGATGCCTAATCCGCTTAATACTTGTGGAATTTCTTCCTTAGATGTATATACTCTTAAACCTGGCTTAGATATTCTCTTAAGTCCAGTTATAACTCTTTGCTTATCCTTACCATATTTCATAGTAAGTCTTAACATTGGCACTGACCCATCATTGTATTCTTCTATATTTTTTAAGTAACCTTCATTTAACATTATGTCAACTAAAGCTTTCTTAATTTTTGATGATGGTACTTCTACAACTTCGTGCCCAACTATATTAGCATTTCTAATACGTGTAAGTAAATCTGCAATAGGATCTGTCATTCCCATATTATTTGCCTCCTTTCATACTAAATCAATCTATTACCAGCTTGCTTTTTTGCATCCAGGTATTTGACCTTTGTAAGCTAATTCTCTAAAACATATACGGCAAATTCCGTACTTTTTAAGTACAGCATGTGGTCTTCCACATAATCTGCATCTTGTATAAGCTCTTGTTGAGAACTTTGGTTCTCTTTCCCACTTAACTATTAATGCTTTACGTGCCACAATCTTCCCTCCTTATTTGACAAAAGGCATACCTAATAATCTTAGTAATTCCCTTGCCTCTTCATCAGTCTTAGCAGTTGTAACTACAATAACATCCATTCCTCTAACTTTATCGATCTTATCATATTCAATTTCAGGGAAAATTAATTGCTCTTTTATTCCTACAGCGTAATTTCCTCTACCATCAAAAGATTTATCAGAGATACCTCTGAAGTCTCTAACTCTTGGGAATGCTATATTCATTAATTTATCCATGAATTGATACATTTTTTGTTTTCTTAATGTAACTTTACATCCAATTGGCATGTTCTCTCTTAGCTTGAAGTTAGCAACAGATTTCTTAGCTCTTGTTGCTATTGGTTTTTGACCTGTGATTAACTCAAGGTCTGCTAAAGCTGATTCTAAGTTTTTAGAATTTTCTTTAGCTTCACCAACACCCATGTTGATTACTACCTTTTCAAGCTTCGGAACTTCCATAATATTTTTATACCCGAACTTTTCCATTAAAGCTGGAACTACTTCTTTATTATACTTTTCTTGAAGTCTTGGCATCATTATTTTTTAAACCTCCTTCCAAAGCTTAGAATGTTTCTCCACATTTTTTACATACTCTAACTTTTGTTCCATCTTCAAGAATCTTATGACTGATTCTTGTAGCTTTATTACACTTAGTGCAATATAACATAACCTTAGAGCTATTTATTGGAGCTTCTACCTTTTGAATTCCACCTTGCATATTTTGTCTATTTGGCTTTTCGTGTTTAGTTACGATGTTAACACCCTCAACTAAAACTCTGCCTTTTTTAGGTATAACAGCTAAAACTTCGCCTACTTTACCTTTATCTTTTCCAGATATAACTACTACCGTATCTTTTCTTCTAACATGAATTTTATTTGCCAACTTAGCCACCTCCTATCTTGAATTATAGAACTTCAGGTGCTAATGAGATAATTTTATTGAATTCTTTGTCTCTTAATTCTCTAGCAACTGGTCCAAAAATACGTGTTCCTTTTGGTTGTTTATCATCTTTAATTATAACAGCTGCGTTTTCATCAAATCTTATGTATGATCCATCTGCTCTTCTTAAGCCTTTAACAGATCTTACTATTACAGCTTTAACAACTTCACCTTTTTTAACAACTCCGCCTGGTGTTGCACTCTTTACACTTGCAACTATAACGTCACCGATATTTCCGTATTGTCTTTTTGAACCGCCCAACACTCTTATGCACATAATTTCTTTAGCACCAGAATTATCTGCAACTTTTAGTCTAGTTTGCTGTTGTATCATGTAAATAACCTCCTTTCAAACTGTAAGGAAAATTTAGTAACCTATTTTGCTCTTTCCATTACCTTAACAAGTCTCCATCTTTTATCTTTTGATAATGGTCTTGTTTCCATGATTAGAACTTTATCATTTAATCTTGCTTCATTATTTTCATCATGAGCTTTAAATTTTGTAGTTCTGTTCATTGTTTTTCCGTATAGTGGATGACGAACTTTTGTTTCAACAGCAACAACGATTGTCTTATCCATCTTATCAGAAACAACTCTTCCAATTCTTGTTTTTCTTAGATTTCTTTCCACAAAACTTACCTCCCTTCAGCTACTACTGCTCTAGGTTCTTTAATTCACTTTCTCTTAAAACTGTCTTTATCTGAGCTATTGATCTCTTCACTTGTCTAATTCTCATAGGGTTTTCTAATTGCCCAGTTGCTAGTTGAAATCTTAAGTTGAAAAGCTCTTCTTTTAAATCTTTGATTTTACCAGCTAACTCTTGAGAACTTTGATTTCTCAACTCTTGTAATTCCCTAGCCTTCATTGTTTTCACCACCTATTTCTTTAAAGTCTTCTCTACTTACAAACTTAGTTTTAACAGGTAGTTTGTGAGATGCAAGTCTCATAGCTTCTCTAGCTAATTCTTCAGATACTCCTGAAATTTCAAATAAAACTCTACCTGGTTTAATTACTGCAACCCAGTATTCTGGTGAACCTTTACCAGAACCCATACGTGTTTCAGCTGGTTTCTCAGTTACTGGTTTGTCTGGGAAAATTTTTATCCAAACTTTTCCCCCTCTTTTAACGTGTCTATTTATAGCTATTCTGGCTGCTTCTATTTGGTTGCTAGTTATCCAACCGCATTCTGTAGCCTGTAATCCATATTCACCATATGCAATAAAGTTTCCTCTAGTTGCCTTACCTTTCATTCTACCGCGTTGAACCTTACGGTGTTTTACTCTTTTAGGCATTAACATATGTGATTCCTCCTTCCTGAACCGTGATATGTGGTTTATTAAGCTCTTGCTTTTTCTTCTTTTCTTACTGGAAGAACTTCTCCTCTATAAACCCAAACCTTAACTCCAATTTTTCCATAGATTGTATCTGCTTCTGCAAATCCGTAATCTATATCAGCTCTTAAAGTTTGTAGTGGAATTGTTCCTTCATGGTAAGCTTCTCCTCTTGCTATTTCAGCTCCACCAAGTCTTCCTGAACAAGAAGTTTTAACACCTTTAATTCCTAATCTCATAGCTCTTTGAATTGTTTGTTTCATAGCTCTTCTGAAAGATATTCTCTTTTCTAATTGAAGTGCTATATTTTCAGCCATTAATTGAGCATTTGATTCTGGATTTTTAACTTCTACAATGTTAATTAAAACATTTTTATCAGTTGTTACTATACCAGCTAATTCTTTCTTTAATTCTTCTATACCAGCTCCACCTTTACCAATTATCATTCCTGGTTTAGCTGTGAATATATTTAATTTAACTTTTTTTGCTGTTCTTTCAACTTCTATCTTAGAAATACCAGCATTGTAGTGTTTTTCTTTTACAAATTCTCTTATTGCATTATCTTCAACTAAGTAATCAGCAAAGTTCTTTTTGTCTGCGTACCATTTTGAATCCCAATCTTTAATTACGCCTACTCTTATTCCGTGAGGATGTACTTTTTGACCCACTACATTTCCCTCCTTCTTTTTAGTTTCTCTCTTTAACTACTAGAGTAATATGACTAGTTCTTTTTCTTATTCTATACGCTCTACCTTGTGCACGTGGTCTAAATCTTTTTAGAGTTGTGCCTTGACATGCGTAAGCTTCAGCAACGTATAATCTGTTTACATCTAAATTGTAATTATGTTCTGCATTTGCAATAGCTGATTTTAAAACTTTCTCAACTACTACAGCTGCGTCCTTAGGAGTATACTTTAGTATTGCTTCTGCTTCTCTAACGTCTTTACCTCTTATTAAATCTAATACTATGCCAACTTTTCTTGAAGACATTCTTATATGTCTAGCTATAGCTTTAGCTTCCATTTATTGTTGCCTCCTTTCTGGACTATTTCTTAACTTTTGATGATTTTTCTTTATCTACGTGACCTTTGTAAGTTCTTGTCATAACAAACTCACCTAACTTGTGTCCTACCATGTCCTCACTAACATATACTGGAACATGTTTTCTTCCATCGTGTACTGCAATTGTATGCCCTACCATTTGTGGGAAGATTGTTGAACTTCTTGACCAAGTTTTAACAACTTTCTTTTCCCCAGCTTTATTCATTTCAAGGATTCTTTTTATAAGAGCTTCTTGTACGAAAGGCCCTTTTTTGATTGATCTACTCATGGTCTGCCTCCCTCCTATTTATAGAATAGGCGAAGAGAATTAATATTCTCTTCTACTATTTTCTTCTCTTAACAATAAGTCTATCAGAATATTTTTTATTCTTTCTAGTTTTATATCCAAGTGTTGGTTTACCCCATGGAGTAACTGGTGATGGACGTCCAACTGGACATTTTCCTTCTCCTCCTCCGTGTGGGTGGTCGTTAGGGTTCATAACAGAACCTCTTACGTGTGGTCTTATACCCATGTTTCTCTTTCTACCAGCTTTACCGATATTTACGATATCATGAGTTAAGTTAGAAACTGTACCTATTGTTGCTCTACACTCGATTCTTACGTTTCTTAACTCACCACTTGGAAGTCTTAATAATGCATATTTTCCTTCCTTAGCCATAAGTTGTGCAGAAGCACCTGCAGATCTAACCATCTGACCACCTTTACCTGCTGTTAATTCAATATTATGAATAACAGTACCAACTGGTATATTTAAAAGTGGTAATGTATTACCAGGTTTAATATCAGCTTCAGTTCCTGATACAATTACGTCTCCAACATTTAAGCCAACAGGAGCTAATATGTATCTCTTTTCTCCATCAGCGTATACAACTAATGCTATATATGCTGATCTATTTGGATCATATTCTATTGTTGCAACTTTTGCTGGAACATTATCTTTATTTCTTTTGAAATCGATAATTCTATATTTTCTTTTAGCTCCGCCTCCACGATGACGAACTGTTATTTTACCTTGAGTATTTCTTCCGCCTGTTTTCTTTAAAGATACTAACAGGCTTTTCTCAGGTTGATTTGTTGTAACTTCTTCAAAGCTAGGCATAGTCATATGTCTTCTTGAAGGTGTTGTAGGATTAAAACTCTTAATTGCCATGTTGTTTTCCCTCCTTTTGATAGCTTTTCTGGCTTAACGCCAATACATGCTTTTATAAGTACAATTAAATTCCTTCGAAGAATTCAATTGCTTTACTTTCCTCTGTAAGTTTCACGATAGCTTTTTTATAATCGGCTCTCTTACCTTCGTGAACACCAACTCTTTTTTTCTTACCAATATATCTTACAGTATTAACTTCTTCAACTTTTACGCCAAAGATTTCTTCTACTGCTCTTTTTATTTGAGATTTATTAGCATGGATATCTACTACAAAGGTGTATTTCTTGTCAGCCATTGCTGCCATACTTTTTTCTGTTATAACTGGTCTTCTAATTATATCATGGCTTACTAGCTTCATTATGCATACACCTCCTCAATTTTTTCAATGGCGTTCTTAGTCACCATGACTTTATCGTATTTTAATAGGTCATATACATTGATATTGTTAACTGGAAGTACTTCTACTCCTTCAATGTTTCTAGCTGATTTGTAAACATTTTCATTGTTTACTTCAGTTAAAATTAATGTTTTCTTTGCTTCGAAAGCACTTAACATTTTAACCACTTCTTTAGTTTTAGGCACTTCTAACTCTAAGCTTTCTAAAACTATCATATTATTTTCAACAATCTTTGAAGATAAAGCTGATTTTATAGCTAATCTTCTTACTTTTTTAGGAACTGACATTCTATAGTCTCTTGGCTTTGGTGCGAAAACTATACCTCCATGAATCCATTGTGGAGCTCTTATAGAACCTTGTCTTGCTCTACCTGTACCCTTTTGTCTCCATGGCTTTATTCCGCCGCCTCTAACTTCAGCTCTAGTTTTAGCTGATTGAGTTCCTTGTCTCTTGTTAGCAAGTTGAGCAACTACTACTTGATGCATAACTTCACTATTAACTTCAATACCGAACACATTATCATTTAATTGCATTTCCCCAACTTTTTGGGCTTCTCTATTATAAACAGCTATTGTTGGCATATAACCTCCTCCTTTCTCTAAAACTCTTACTTAACTGTATTCTTTATTATTACGTAACCTTTTTTAGCTCCTGGTACTCCACCTTTTACAAGAATAACATTCTTTTCAGGAATAACCATAGCAACCTCTAGGTTTAACACTGTTGATTTAACGTGTCCCATATGTCCTGGCATTCTTCTGTTTTTGAATGTTCTTGAAGGATCTGAACAAGCTCCTTGTGAACCTGGTGCTCTATGGAATTTAGAACCGTGGCTCTTTGGTCCGATATGATTATGCCATCTTTTAACAGCACCTTGATATCCTTTACCTTTAGAAATTCCAGTTACATCTACTTTATCGCCTACTGCAAATACGTCAGCTTTGATTTCTTGACCTACTTCGTAAGCACTTGTATCTTCTAATCTGAATTCTTTAACGAATCTTCTTGGAGATACCCCTGCCTTTTTAAATTCTCCAAGCATTGGTTTGTTGAATAAAGTTTCTCTTTTTTCATCAAATCCAACCTTGATTGAATCATAACCATCATTTTCAACAGTTTTCTTTTGAATTATAGCACATGGGCCTGCTTCAACAACTGTTACTGGTATTACTCTTCCTCTCTCATCGAAGATTTGAGTCATACCTAATTTTCTACCTAATATTGCTTTTTTCATTTAAAGCACCTCCTATTAATATCAGCGGATCACATTAGTGGTCTTAATATTACTTTATCGAAATTAAAGTTTTATTTCGATATCTACTCCTGCTGGTAAATCAACTCTCATTAGAGCATCTACAGTCTTTTGTGAAGGACTGATTATATCTAATAATCTCTTATGAGTTCTTATTTCAAATTGTTCTCTAGAATCTTTGTACTTATGAGGAGCTCTTAATATAGTTACAACATCTTTCTCTGTTGGTAATGGTATTGGACCTGCCACACCTGCTCCAGTGTTTTTAGCTGTTTCAACAATCTTTTCTGCTGATTGATCTAAAAGATTGTGATCATAAGCTTTTAATCTAATTCTTATTTTTTGAGTTGCCATTGAATTCCCCTCCTTTTCTAATTTCGTTATATTTCAACGGATATCAGTTATAAACTGTTCCGGGTGTTGCATATTTTAAAAAGTAAAGGTTTAGCTTATAACACTCTACCTTCTTGTCTTTTAATATTTAACATCAATTGTATTGCGAATTCACAATACAACTTCTTTAGTATACAATATTTTTTAGCATTTGACAAGTATTTTTTAAACATAGATTTTGTTTTTTTCTTTAACTTTTATGTATTGAACTCATAGATTTATTTTCTTTTTTTGTTTGTTTGAACTTTTTTCTTTTTTGTTTGTTTGAACTTTTTTTCTTTTTTAATAATCATCATTCAGATTATTAAGGGAGGATTACTCCTCCCCTTAACATACTAGTAATATTGGCCAATATTTACTTTGTATTTTAATTTATAAAGACTACTCGATTATAGTAGTAACAACTCCTGATCCTACTGTTCTTCCGCCTTCTCTTATTGCGAATCTTAATCCTTCTTCCATTGCTACTTTTGTGATTAACTCAACATTCATATCAATGTGATCCCCAGGCATTACCATTTCTACTCCGTCTGGTAATTGGATTGATCCTGTTACGTCTGTTGTTCTGAAGTAGAATTGTGGTCTATATCCGTTAAAGAATGGAGTGTGTCTTCCACCTTCTTCTTTCTTTAATACGTATACTTGACCTACGAATTTCTTATGAGGTTTTACTGATCCTGTTTTTGCAAGTACTTGACCTCTTTGAACGTCTGCTCTTTGTACTCCTCTTAATAATGCTCCGATGTTATCTCCAGCCATTGCTTGGTCTAGTAACTTTCTGAACATTTCTACTCCTGTACATACTACTT